>NZ_JBLWFR010000094.1:0-681 GCF_048799745.1 Noviherbaspirillum sp. ST9
CTTCATCCTCTAATATTATCGGCCTATCCCAACTATTAGTCCCAGGTGCTCGACGTAGCACAGTTGATTATTTTTTCCCGTCTTATAATCAAACATTTGGACCTTGGAGCCTGTCGAAAGCTCCGATTATGAAGTATTCAGACGAAACAATATATTTCCGCCTTAAACCTTATCCCGGAGAAAGTCAGAGGGACTATAGTATAATAAGAGCATTTAACCTTGACTTAAATTCTATTGATGTAAAGCTAAATCCTGCAATTGCTGATAAAATTGAGAGATATGAAGTTGAAACAAAATTAGTCTATTATAAACGTTTTAGGGGCGATTATGACTTAAATTCTATCTTGCCTAATTTAACTAGCGAGAATCAAGCTGTTTCGGGCGATTATATTTACAATGACGATACAAAACAAAATGAAACTCAAATTATCGCAAACCCAAGCTTCAATTTGCAATACATACCTCCTTTTGTAGAAGGGGAAAACTGGAGTACTTCAAGGTATGATGTAGTATGTAGGCGTGGTGGGTCAATCCCAGCAAAAGGATGTGTCGTTAAAGTCACTGTAACGCTTTATCCCAAAACTCCCTATAATGTTACACCAATTGTGATGACTAGATCATACCTTCCTGATTATCAAAAGACATATGGAACTCTAGATTATTACAAAGATTATTTTAAAT
>NZ_JBLWFR010000095.1:0-676 GCF_048799745.1 Noviherbaspirillum sp. ST9
GAAATCCTTTGTAAAATTCTCATTCCCGTACCGTCTGCTGATATTTGCATTGTATACATCAACACCTGCTACTCCCTGAATATCCAGGGCAAGATCGAAGTTTTTGTAAGCAAAACTGGTATTTAATCCAAAGTTGAACTTCGGATTAGGGTCGCCAATCGTCATGCGATCCTTGCCGTCAATTACGCCATCATTATTCACATCAGCATACTTGAAATCTCCTGTCTTTGCATTTAGCTTTTGAGCCGACGCAGCCACCTCAGCGTCATTCTGAAATATACCCACTACCTGATAACCGTAAAACTCACCAATGGCGCCTCCCAGCACTGTACGGGTAGCTTGCGAACCGTTTGCCAATCCACTTCCACCATCATATATAGGATTCACACCCGTTACAACTGAGGTTACCTTGTTTTGGTTATAGCCAAAATTACCACTTACTGAATAGGTGAGCCCTTTTTCTGTTTTGTTTCTCCAGGTTGCCATAAACTCAAGTCCTCTGTTCCGAATGTCAGCTTGGTTCCCGCTGATTCTCGGCGACTTTTGACCTAGTGAAGAAAAAATGGGAATATCAAATATTGCATCTTGCGTGAGTTTATTATAATAGTCAATCTCTACAGTTAGTCTATCTTTCAAAAATCCTGCTTCTATTCCTAAGTCTGTTCCTTTGGTTCCT
>NZ_JBLWFR010000026.1:0-1301 GCF_048799745.1 Noviherbaspirillum sp. ST9
TGTAGGAGTCAACCACATAGGTAACAAAAAAGTTCAATCACATGGGTTACACCTTCAGGTTCAAGTAACCACGCTCGCCGCCCTTGCGCTCATCAAATCGGCCCAATGCAATTGGGCCGAAATACACCTGCCACACACCGTCCCCGATCGCCTCGATCCCGACCTGCTCGCCGGCGAGCAGGTTGCCGATGTAAATCGTCAGGCTGCTCCAATAAACCACTCCGCTTCCATGTACTTTTGCCCGGTCGAAATAGCTCGGGTACTCCAGTTCCGGCAAACGCCGTGGATAGGGACGGCTTGACGCGCTGTAGCAGGAGCCTGGATTTTGCAATGCCAGCCCTTCATGCGGTCGCTGCTCGTTGTAATACTGGCGGAAGCTATCCAGCTGCTGCTGTTGCCGCTTCAAATCCGCCTCTGGCGGCTGGCCCAGTGATCGCTTGAGCGTACGATGCATCCGCTCATGGCGACCGTTCTGTTGCGGCTGTCCAGGCTCGATACGCTCAGGCCGGATTCCCAGCCGAATCCACCATACCGACAGGCGCGACAAGTTGCCTACGCCAATACTGGCAAACGGCACGCCATTGTCGGTGCGAATCCGTTCCGGCAACCCGTATTCCTGAAACAGGCGCTCGAACACTTCCTTCGTCTGTTCATGCCGCGTTCCCGGCAGTCCTTCGCATCCCAGCAGGAAGCGGCTGGCGTGGTCCATGACTGTCAACGGATAGCACCAGCGCCCATCCATGGTCTTGAACTGCCCTTTGTAATCGGCGCTCCATAGCTCGTTCGGCTGCGCTGCAGTACGAAGTGGACCCGGCAGGGTGCTCACCTTGCGGTTACGCCGTCGTGGCGCGATCTGCCCCGCACGCTTGAGCACGTTGTAAATCGTGCTCAGAGACGGGATCTCTTCCTGTGCGAACTGCCGTCCCAGCAGCGCCTGGATCTTCTTGGGGCCCGGCGCGTCGCGGTGATCGCGCAATTGCAGAATTGCCTGCTTGATGGCATAGGGTGTTTCTGACTGCGTATGCCGTTTGCGGCTACGCTCAGCCAAGGCCTCCGCGCCACCTTGGCCGTACCGCTCAATCCATTTGTAACCCGTCTTGCGACTGATTCCGTACCGCTCGCATAGCCGGCTGAGACTATCTACCTGGCGCAGGTAATCCACAATGAACAGCACCTTCTCGTCCATCGGTTTGACATCCTTCCAAGGCATGGCTCTCTCCAGCAATGAAGATAGCCATAGGGTAAAAAACTGTTACCCATGTGCTTGAATTAATGTGTTACCGATCAGAGTAAACCGTACC
>NZ_JBLWFR010000096.1:0-672 GCF_048799745.1 Noviherbaspirillum sp. ST9
CGGATGACAACTGTCCCTGAGGAATAGTAAGCTCCATCGTATTGAAGTCTACCATACCATCAGGCAACTGACTATAATTCGTACCCTTCTCAGCATTGTAAGTATCCACCAGCGATTTATTAACAGAAAAAGACACTTTCAAATCTGCAGAAGCAGGATGTGTACACATAACGGGAGTCGCTGCACCGATATTCTGACCAATGCTGCCAGCTGGCGTATGCGTAACGGAAAAGACATACTTGTTATAGGCATTAACAGTGTAGCTCCCTACAGGAAGATATACCCTGTTTTCAGTGTCCCCTGTTATGTCATAATGTTCGCTGTCCTTACAGGAATAAAGCAGGCAAGACCCGGCGATGAAGGTGATGATCAAAATACATCTGTAGACTAATAATTGATTCATAGCTTTCTTTTTTTTAACATCAGTCTGATGTTTAGTTACATTTATTTAACTCATCCTGAACCCTGACTACATAGCTGCTCTTATCAAAGGGATTAAGAGTACCATTACCGGCATTGTCTCTGACCGTTTTCGACCAGTCCATATCATACCCATGCCCGGTGGCATCTTTGAAAATGGCACCGTTACCTTCATTAAATTTCCAGTAAGCCACTAACCCTTCGAGGTGAGGATCAACTGCACAATTGCCAACTTTGATCTCACTTGGAGCC
>NZ_JBLWFR010000097.1:0-671 GCF_048799745.1 Noviherbaspirillum sp. ST9
GCCCCTAAGCGTGGTTTACATTCGATAACTTCAACTATTAATTCATCTAATTCAGAAAGATCCTTCGGGTAATACGCAACATTTAAATGTAGATAAAAAGCCCCCCCCAGTAAAATAACTGGCTTACCCCAGTAAGTGGCTTCCACCCCGACAGTGGAGCCGAAAACAAAAACTTTCTCACAATTTTCAAGCAATTTATATGTCGAAATAGCAGAATCAGCCGGAAGTACAGTAATATTATCATACCCTTCCAAAAGAGATGCTAATGCAGTGTGATACTTAAATTTTATATACTTAAGATTAGGATGAATTCTTAAATAATAGTAAATATCAGGCTTGTTCCGTGCCTTTTTGAGTAAATACACTATTCCTTCTATTTGGCTATCAAAAAGCTTCTACTTGTCAAATGACTCGCCAACACAAAAAAACTCATCTTCGGAGGAATTAAAAATCACAAAATTCCTTTTGCTATTATCCCAGTTAGGTGGCAACGCACTACGGTCTTGATGCCCGATATAAACAGAATCAGAAGCCATCTCGCCTCTTTTTCGTCTTTCATAAAACTCAGCAGCAATGGCTTCTTTATTCGAGGCCAAAGACCATGAATTACAATTCTCTTCTATTATTTTAGAATTGTTATCAATGTCGTGAGGAAGCGCATTGAAGAACTT
>NZ_JBLWFR010000098.1:0-668 GCF_048799745.1 Noviherbaspirillum sp. ST9
CGATAACGCGCGCCCTGGGGGCTGCCTTCCACGAAGCCGAGGGTCCAGCGGTGGATGTTGTAGAGGTTGGCGTAGCCGCCGCCGGCGAAGGCGCGCAGGAGATTCAGGGTCGCCGCCGACTGGGCGTAGGCCTTCATCAACCGCTCGGGGTCCGGCGCGCGCGAGAGGGCGTCGAACTCCTGGCCGTTGATGATGTCGCCGCGATAGGGGGGCAAGGTCACGCCATCGATGGTCTCGGTGGGCTCGGAGCGCGGCTTGGCGAACTGGCCGGCGATGCGGCCGACCTTCACCACCGGACGACCGCCGGCGAAGGTGAGCACCACCGCCATCTGCAGCAGGAGGCGGAAGGTGTCGCGGATATTGTCGGCGTGGAACTCCTTGAAGCTCTCCGCACAGTCGCCGCCTTGCAAGAGGAACGCGCGCCCGTCGGCTGCCTCGCCCAGCAGCGACTTCAGGCGCCGCGCCTCGCCAGCGAAAACGAGGGGCGGCATGCGTCGCAGCTCGCCCTCCACCCGGGCGAGTTCGGCGGGATCCGGATAGTCCTGCGGAATGTGCTTGGCTGGCTTCGCTCGCCAGCTCGAGGGGGTCCAACGCTCAGTCATAGGACGTCTTCTGGAAAAAGAATTGCGCTGCATATAGGAACTTCGCGGCCATTGCGCAAAAATAGT
>NZ_JBLWFR010000099.1:0-666 GCF_048799745.1 Noviherbaspirillum sp. ST9
CTGATATTGCATACCGGAGACTTCACCTATATATTATTTATGGCGGTCTACGGGGTAGATACTGTGCTGACCATCTGTCACAGGATTCTATTACGCGAACATTTGGGTAAGGCCCATCGAAAACATTGCTATCAGCTGATGGCGAATGAGCTGCATATTCCACATCTGATAGTTTCCACCATCTATACAGCGGTGCAATTGGCCGCTTCATTCGGCTTGATATTAATTCGTGCGAATCATTGGTTGTATCTGTCAATTGTTCTAACAGTGCTCTGCGGAGCATATGTTTTTCTAGTTAAAAAATACTATCATCTGCATCAGCAGTACTTGGATTCGCTGGTGAATAAGCTTGCAATGGATTCCCGTCTAAATGTAAAACCAAGCTAAATACTTCAACACTTATGCTAATAGATACTAAATTATTAGATAAAGTCAGCTGCCAGGCTGCGGAGTCGCCCCGTTTGCGTATGAATTATAATCTGCATGAGTACTTGAATGCGCCTGCGCAACGATTGTTAAACGCGTTGGAGCCAGGAACTGTGCTGCCAATCCACCGGCACAATAATACGGATGAGACATATATCCTGCTTAGAGGCCGTATTGATGTAATGTTTTATTCTGCAGATGGAACAGAGACGGACCGATTCTATCTTAATCCTTTGACCG
>NZ_JBLWFR010000100.1:0-666 GCF_048799745.1 Noviherbaspirillum sp. ST9
GGTGTTAAAACCGAAGTTCATTATCCGGTTCCGCCACATCAGCAGAAGGCATTACAGGACAGGTTAAAGGGTAGTTATCCCATTTCAGAAGAAATTCACCGAACTACTTTAAGCCTTCCGGTATCGTATTTTCATACAGAGGATCAGATTTACACAGTAATTAAATTATTGAATTCATTTTAATACAAAATAATAGGTTTTTATATAGGACTTTGTTAGTTTTAGTTGTCATATTTTAAATTTTAATTTAATAATATGGAGAAAAATTAATAGCTATTAACAACAAGCAAAGTGCATAGGGATCGGGAATTCGTAATTGGACGGTACATCTTCATTTTTTTGGTCGCTACAGGGGTATTGTCGTGTTTAAAGGAAGACGAAACAACACATGAAACAAGACTGAAGGCGCCTGCGAGGACGTATTCCGTTACTGCGAGAATTGACAATAAGGAAGCGGGTAACGATTCGCAGGCTACAGGTATCCTGAAAGGGAAATATGATGAGCGTACTAAAGTACTTTCATTTTCAATTAGCTTTGAAGGGGTAGAAACGAGGGCTATTCGTTTTAAGAAGGGAGCCCGAGGATCAGCGGGATCCTTAGTCTGGAATATAGCGGCCAACGAGAACGGCTCCTATAAAACGCCGGTTAGCGGCCAGAAGGTTTTA
>NZ_JBLWFR010000027.1:0-1278 GCF_048799745.1 Noviherbaspirillum sp. ST9
AGCGGCATTCTACATTCCGACGCCAAATATTCAATCATCTTATAGTCGGGTTCTCTATTAGCGGGTGAAGCATCTATATCGAATACAGTTAATTCATCAACCTGTTTCTCATTAAAAATCCTAACAGCATTTAGCGGATCTCCGACATACTTGGGATTCCTGAAATTAACGGTTTTTACAAGACCCTTATCCTTTACCAATAGACAAGGTATAATTCTGGGACGTAGCATTATATTTTTGAAAAATTCTCTAAAAGCTGAATTCCGTATTGATGGCTTTTCTCGGGATGAAATTGTACCCCGTATATGTTATTCTTATTAACAGCACAACTAAACTCGCATCCATAATCAGCTACAGCAATTGTATCATCGGGATGACTACAGTGAAAGTAGTAGGAATGAAGAAAATAGAATTTTGCATTCGACTCCAGTCCCATAAGTATTTGACTCGGTTTTACGGGCTTAATGTCATTCCATCCCATATGTGGTAAATGAGTAGCGAATCGAATTTTGTTCTCATCAAACTTTCTAACCACACCATCGATCCAACCTAAACCAGGCAAATCTCCTTCCTCACTTGACTTTGCTAACATTTGCATCCCCACACATATTCCAATAACAGGAACCCTGGCTTCCAGCACTAGTTGGTCAAGGCATTGTCTCATACCGGAACGCTCCAGTTTTTCCATGGCATGATCAAATGCACCAACGCCAGGAAGGATAAGCTTAGCGGCATCATAAAGATCCTCTTTTTTTTGAGCGATCTTAAAAGGAACATTCAACTTCTTATAAATATTTGCAAAAGCCCTTATGTTGCCAACGCCGTAATCTACAATAGCTATCATCTGAATAATCGTTTTTCCAAACCGAAAATCCTCATCATCTTCGTTCCCATGTTTATAATTCTCTTCTTATTCCTATAATCGCGGTATGATTTATTTTTACCTTCAAATATGTGCCAGAGGTCATCAACGGAAAGCCCTAACTTGTTAGCAACGTACTCAAATTCTTGAAGAAGAATTTGCTCAGACAACTCCGGTTTCGCGATTCTTTGTATAGCCTCATCTCGTGTCATTTGACCAGTGAGGATCAAGCTTGAGAAATGAGCCCGACGTTTTTCATAACCAAATTTCCTGGGCAGCCAAAAATCTTCGTAAAACCTCGTAAAACGCGACTCATGGTGTTTATGCTGAAATTTCTGCCATCCGAAACGGTCTTCCAAAAGTTTCTCTGCTTCCACTTTAATAAAAGGCACCAGATCTAATGGTTTGAAAACCTT
>NZ_JBLWFR010000101.1:0-665 GCF_048799745.1 Noviherbaspirillum sp. ST9
CTCTAGATCTAACCTCGGTTAACTTGTTTCATTCACCCTACTATTATCTTAAAAATAACGATGTAATATATGTTCAGCCAGATAAGACCAAGTATGCGTCGGTTGACAATAACTACAGAACTATTAGTTTAGTGTTATCAGGGTTATCAATTTTGGCTATTATTCTTACCAATGCATTATAAAAATATTTTCGATGAATAACGAACAATTTATACTCACTCCCTATACAGAGGTAGAGAACGAAAAAAAGGATTTAAGGGGAATTTTGAGTCAATACCTTTATCATTGGCCTCTGTTTTTTATTAGCATTCTGATTGTATTAGGCCTTGCGTTTTTGTATATTGAAAATACAAAACCCATATATCATGTTAAAGCGAAGCTTTCAATAAAGGATGAAAAACAGACTTCATCTGATAAAACAGCTATCCTTGAGGAATTGAACCTATCTACGGCACCGAAACTAGTTGAGAGTGAGGTGGAGGTATTAAAGTCGCGACCGATAATAAGTCGGGTTGTAAAGGATCTGAAATTATGGGTTACGTATCGTGAACACATAAACTACACTTACAACGATTTGTACAAAACAACCCCAGTAAAATTTACATTGCTGGCCCCTTCAAAAGAGTTAAAAGAGCAAAGCATAGAGATTACCATTAATAGTAATA
>NZ_JBLWFR010000102.1:0-661 GCF_048799745.1 Noviherbaspirillum sp. ST9
GATGTTCCCTTTAAGCGGCCGGCAAGTCTTGCTGCCGACACTTCAGGTTCTTATGAAGTAATCATGCATGCTGTGGAGTTTTACGAGGGGATAGGTAAGAAATATTCCAAAGTACTTCTTCTCCAGCCAACTTCGCCCTTCAGGAAACATGAGGATTTTTACCGAATGGCGGAATTGTATAACAAGGACACAGACATGGTTGTTTCTGTAGGTAAGTCACATCACAATCCATACTTTTCTCTTTTCGAGGAAAACCGGGAAGGTTTTCTGGAAAGATCAAAAAAAGGTAGCTTTAACAGAAGGCAGGACTGTCCGGAAGTTTATTTTT
Organism: Noviherbaspirillum sp. ST9; assembly: GCF_048799745.1. NCBI lineage: Bacteria > Pseudomonadati > Pseudomonadota > Betaproteobacteria > Burkholderiales > Oxalobacteraceae > Noviherbaspirillum > Noviherbaspirillum sp. ST9. Next base: position 329 of record NZ_JBLWFR010000102.1, read on the forward strand.
ACAATGGATCTATTTATCTGATGAGTATTAATTCACTAAAAAAAATGCCATTGCATCAGTTTACCAGAGTAAAAAAATATGTGATGGATGATTTGTATTGTTTAGATATTGATTCTCCGTTGGACTGGTTGATCTGTGAAACAATTATTAAAAGTGGAATTCTCTAAATATTTGTCTGTTGTTCTGTGTTCACTCTTTCGAATGCATCAATATAGGATTTTATACTTGCATTCAGTATTTTTACGCCGCGTTTGGCAGCATATCTGCTTAATATAAAATAGCTGTAAAATGCTTTCGAAAGTGATGCAAAATAAGCATGAACCCCATAAGATT
>NZ_JBLWFR010000103.1:0-655 GCF_048799745.1 Noviherbaspirillum sp. ST9
TCCCGGTAAGTTTTTTGCGACACATTTTCAATGATTCTTCCAAGGAGATTATTAGACAAATTACCGTATTTGTAATCTGTTCCGGGTTTGAACACAAGTGGATTTCCGGTGTCTACGATTCCGTGAGTATGGTTTAACAATTGATGAACGGTAACCGAATCTGACCAAAGTTGAGTTAAGTCAGGCAGATACTTTTTAATTGGACTTTGCAAATCGACCTTGCCTTCCTCCACTTCTTTCAAGAGTAAAACAGCTGTAATCTGTTTGGTGTTTGACATGATCTCGCATTGATTATCTGGCTCGAGGGGCTTTTTGCTATCTGTATTTTTAAAGCCCTGTGTCTTTTCGTAAAGTATTTTCCCATTTTTAGTCAACAAAACCACACCGTTAAAAGGCCGTGGTTGCTTAAGATGGATGAGGTTGTCGATTTGTCGTATAAGCGCTTTTTTATCTTGCCCGAAGGCAAAAGTTAGCGACAAAATAAATACACACGAAAGAAAGGTTTTGAATTTCATTGAATGCAGTGCGGATTTTGAATTTGTTAAATAGTTGCTATTTTTTGCTATTTCGTTCAGGTAGCTTTCGTAATTGAAATAAGCGCAATGGTCAAATCGTATTTTGTCATAGTCCTAAATATATAACAATTTCAGTATTT
>NZ_JBLWFR010000104.1:0-654 GCF_048799745.1 Noviherbaspirillum sp. ST9
CCAGCGGTGTGGCCTGAAAAGAAATGGAATCGACCGAAAATATTTTGCCGCTTTTCATCCAGCCAGTGTTTACGTAATAGATAAATAATTGCCCCAATAGTTCTTCGGGCACATCGGCGATAGGTATTTTGAAAGTCACATCCGCGTGCGCGGAGATTTTTAACAAGCGCATGGCGCTGGTCAAATGACGAAATCGTTTCACCCATTCGGCCCGCTCTTCGTTGGCAAAGTCGGTTACTTTAGCCAGACGCTTACATTCAACCCAAAAGGTTTTTCCGTCACGGCTCACTTCAAAATCCGGCGTTTTTTCGGACAGTCGTTCTTTGAGGAATCGGACCAACCAACCATTACGAATGTATAAGATGGCGACTGCTAACTCAAAAAGTGTTGAATCTGGTTGATTTTTGCGCTGATTAAGCATTTCCTTCAGCCGGTCATCGATACCCGGTACGGCCTGGAGTTCGGTCATCTGCCGGCCGATGGCGGCAAAAAACGGATAGACCCGGGCGGATTGGAAGGGATCGTCGACAGCGGGTCGTTGCTCGATGGATTCCACCAGATACATATACCAGGCCATCCAGTCGTCATAATAAGCGATCGGATGATACAATTTTTGGGGCGGGGCTTTGTCGGTATCGATCGACCGGAAATAGT
>NZ_JBLWFR010000105.1:0-654 GCF_048799745.1 Noviherbaspirillum sp. ST9
GCCGTGCGGACCAGCCTTGCTGAAGGTGCAGTTAGAGTTACTAAGCTGGGCTTACAAAGGAGCATTACTCCCGGAGAGCAGGCTGTTACAGAGGGAGGAAACATTGCCGTAAGTGCCGCAAATATAGATAAAGCCTTAGCCTGGAAAGATGGCATGTTCTGGTTCGAAGAAGACAATATGGAAGAGATTATGGAGCAAGTTGCCCGGTGGTATAATGTAGAGATCAGTTATAGAGGAGAGGCTTCTCCAAAGAGGCTCACAGGAAATGTTCGCCGGCAAGCTAAATTATCCCAAGTATTGCAGATGCTTAATTTAGTTAGCGGAGCGGGGTTTGAAATAGACGGAAGGAAAGTAATAGTAAATTTTAATAAATAGAACGGAGATATAGAAATGAGAAAATAGTATACCAGAAACATACAAGAACCCAAAAAGGAGAGGCGGTGGCACGCCCCTCCCAAAATCAGGGTCTACACAGCAATCACTTGTTAATTAATTACAGAGTACTAACCCCAACGTTACAAAAGTATGAAACAAATCCTTCCCGGCAATAAGTCGGGAATACACACAATTTCACCCTCTAAAGTCATATTGATTATGAAACTGACTGTTGCCCTCATGCTAACAGCCTGTCTTGGAGTACAAGCCGCAGGCTTT
>NZ_JBLWFR010000007.1:0-419194 GCF_048799745.1 Noviherbaspirillum sp. ST9
ACGCCCGGCACATTGGCCTGGCCGCCGAGCTTGCCTTCGGTACCCACTTCGCGCGCCACGCGCGTGACTTCCGAGGCGAACGAGGAGAGCTGGTCCACCATCGTGTTCGCCGTCGATGCCGCCCGCAGGAACTGGCCCTTCAACGGCCGGCCATCCACGTCCAGCGCCATGGTCTGCGACAGGTCGCCTTTCGCTACCGCGCCGATCACGCGCGCCATCTCCGTCGTCGGGCGGACAAGATCGTCGATCAGCGTGTTGACGGATTTCACGATGGTTGCCCAGCCGCCGGCGGCGCTCGGCACGGACGCACGCTGGGTCAGGCGACCCTCGCGTCCGACCACGCGGCTGACCTCCGTGATCTCGCGGGTCAACTGTTCGTTGGCCTCCATGATGTCATTCAGCGTATCGGCGATCTTGCCGGCGAGGCCGGTCAGGTCCGAGGGCATCCTCGCTGAAAAATCGCCCTTCTTCAGCGCGGTCAGTACGCCAAGCAGCAACTTGTCGTCCAGTTCATCCCGCAGCTCTGTCCTGGTGTCCATCATGTTGTCTCCATCCGTGATTCAAAAATTCCCCGCCGGTCCTTTTCCGTTTGCATGGCCGCGCAAGATGCCCGTGCCGCAGCACGGCACCGGTCGCTCAATACAGGGTAGATGCAAACGTATGGCGAAAACCACACGCTTATTTACGCAGAAAAGGCCGCCAGGTGAAAGCGCTCGGGGCGCTATTTCCAACGAGAAATTAGAAGGCTATTGTGGTCCAAACGACATGCGCGGGCAACAAGGGAAAGCGGGGGAATTCACTTACCGAACGTACCGTTGATAATTCTCAATTCGCTTGAACCGGACGCAACATCGCATGCAAAGAACAGGGGATTGCGCCTCTTGCGCTAGTCGCGTGAGGTGTCGGCGGAGAGCGACTTCGCGCGCCGCGTTGACAGCGGACGTTTGGGCGTTGCAACGTTCTTCTTCACCGTGTCGGTCGCCCTGCGTTCCATGAGGACAGGCGTTCCGGACTCGCACTCAAGACGTACCGGCGCCCCACCCATTTCGACGAGCGGCAAGGGAACCGCAATGGTCAGCGCGGTTCCCGAATCCGGCGCTGTGTCGATGTAAAGCTCGCCACCCAGCGTGCTGATGCGCTCCTTGATGCCGACCAGCCCGAACGAATTCGCTTTGCGCCTGCATCCCGGGAAAATGCCGACACCGTTATCCGAGACCGACATGAGCAGGCGCTCGCCAGTCATCTGCAACTCGATCTTTGCCCGCGTCGCCCGGGCATGACGGAACACGTTATTGAGCGATTCCTGAAGGACGCGGAACAACGCCGTGGCGCGATTGTCGTCCACGACCACTTCTGCCTCGGGCATCAGCAGCTCGCACGCGATGCCGGTACGGCGCTGGAATTCCTTGACTTGCCATTCAATCGCGGCATTCAGACCGAGATCGAGCACCGTGGGGCGCAGGTTATTGATGATTGCCCGCATCGCCTTCATCGTGCTGTCGATATGCTCGAGCACGGCTTGCACCTTCTTGTTGAGCTTGGGATGCGAGGTACCGGTGCGCGCATGCAGCATCGCGATGTCGATGCGCAGCGCAAGGAGGTTTTGCCCGAGCTCGTCGTGGATTTCCCGAGCGATGCGTTTGCGCTCGTCCTCCTTGATGCGCTCCTGGTAGCTGGCGAGCTGGCGCAATTCTTCCTGCGACTGCCGCAGCGCTTCTTCCGCCTGGCGGCGTTCGTTGATGTGATCCAGATCCTGCTTGCGCTGTTCCTGCAAGTCGTGATTCAGCTTTTCCAGTTCCAGTTTCTGACGCTGCAGCTGGAGATTGTTGCGTGCAAGTTCCACGAACACCGAGACCTTGGTCTGCAGGATCTGCGGGATGATGGGTGTAAAGAGATAATCCACCGCGCCCTTCTGGTACGCCTTGAGTCGGTTCATCTCATCGGCGTAATGCGCGGTAATGAAAATGATCGGAACCGATGCCGAACGCGGGTGGGAGTGAATCGCCTCGGCCGTCTCGAAGCCGTCCATGCCCGGCATGCTGACATCGAGCAGGATGACGGCGAAATCGTTGTTGAGCACCTGGCGCAATGCCTCTTCACCGGAGCGCGCGGTCATGACCCGATAACCTGTTCCATCCGTGTCGAGCAGGCTCGCCAAGGCCAGCAGGCTCGCGGCATCGTCGTTGACGAGCAGGACTTTTGGAGTAAACACAGTGCTGTATAAAGACTTTACTGAAAGAAAAGCGGCCCGGTTGCCGCTCCCCGCGCCGCTTGCTTTTCCCGAAGCGCGCTACCGGAGCCCGAAGGCCGCTTTGAGTTATCAATGTACTACTGGATGACCCATCCTGCTAACGGAGGCTTCTTGCCGTGAAGCAGCGTCGGATTACGGGTGTTTCCCAAACCAATGTAACACAGAAAAATAAAGCCGGCTGCGCAGTACTTGCACAGCCGGCATGCATACAACGTTGGCCCTGCCCGACAGCAACATCTGGGTGTCAAGGCCGTCTGTTTTCAGTTGCGTGGTATCAACCCTCGCGGGCGGCCAGCGGCGTCGCCGCCTGGGGTCGTGCAACCTCGAGCCACTTGCGCACACGGCCGGCATCGGCCAGGCGCGTGTCCTTGCCCTTTGAGTCCAGGAAGACCATCACGACTGGCCGGCCTTCGATCCGGGCCTGCATGACGAGGCAGCGCCCCGCTTCCGCGATGTAGCCGGTCTTCTGCAGTCCGATCTCCCAGCCGGGATTCTTTACGAGGCGGTTGGAATTCATGTAGTTCAGGTGGTATCTGCCCGCGCTGACCTCATATTCCGGATCGGTGGAGTAGTCGCGAATGACCGGGTGCTGATACGCCGCTACCACAAGCTTTGCCAGGTCGCGCGCACTGGCTACGTTCTGGCTGGACAATCCGGTCGAGTCGACAAAATGCGCATCCTTCATGCCCAGCACCCTCGCCTTGGCATTCATTGCGGCAACGAATGCCGGCAGGCCGCCCGGGTAATTCCGGCCGAGCGCGGATGCCGCCCGGTTCTCGGAGCTCATCAGCGCGATATGCAGCATGTTGGCGCGCGTCATCTGGGAGCCGACGCGCAGGCGCGAGCTGCTGTTCTTCTCGCGGTCGATGTCGTCGGAAGTCACTTCGAGGACTTCATCCATACTCTGGCGCGCCTCGACCACGACCAGGGCCGTCATCAGCTTCGTCAGGGAAGCGATAGGCAGCGCGAAACCGGCATTCTTTTCAAACAGCACCTTCGAGGAGGCCTGGTCGATGACAAAGGCGGCATTGGATTTGAGTGAGAGCGCATCGCGCGTCTGGTGCAGGCCCGCCATATCGCCGGCAGTCAGCACCGAAGCGGAATCATGAGGGGACGGAGTGAAGGCGACGCGCTGGACAGCTGCTTTTTGTTTCGCGACCACCGCTTTCCGGGAAGCGGTGCTTCGCTTGGCGACCGCCGGAGCTTTGGCGGCTTTCGAGACTTTCGACGCTTTGGCCGGGGTCGATGCAGACCGGCGCGCTGAAGATGTTTTCGCCTTGGCCGCCGACTTCTTGACGACCGACTTCTTCGTCGACGACTTGCTTGTGCTTGCCGCCTGCACCGCAGGGGCGGCCACGGCCAACGCCAAACATGTCACGACGATTCCCAGCGCTGACCTGAGCATCTGCACCCCTCCCTAATTCTTGCGAGCCGGAATTATATCTTGCAGTCTAGCAAAATAGTGAAAATCGGCAAGCGAATTAAGTAGTTAGCGCAGAAATTTAAACAATTTTCTTACTGATAATTGAGGTTGCACAACTGCCATGCCTCCTTGCAACCCGAACCGCGTTTAAAGGTGACATGGCTGGCAAGCTTATCCAAGGAATTTCGCGAATTGGCCGGCCGGGACGCGCTCGGTAACCAAGGTGTTTTCAATCTTGCTCATGTCGGCAAACCCGAGCGACATGCCACATACCACCATTTCACTTTCCGGCAATCCCAGTTCCTTCGCGATGATCTTGTGGAACTGGGTGAATGCCGCCTGCGGGCAGGTATCCAACCCGCGCCCGCGCGCCGCAACCATGATGTTCTGGAGGAACATGCCGTAGTCCAGCCACGACCCCTGCTCCATGATTCGGTCGATAGTGAAGATCATGCCGACTGGCGCATCGAAGAAGCGGTAATTGCGTCCGTGCTGGGCATGCATGCCGGCCTTGTTTTCCCGCGAGAGGCCGAGCAACGAATACAGGTCCCAGCCTACCTTGCGGCGCCGGTCGATGTAGGGCGACACCCATTCTCGCGGGTAATACGCGTATTCCTCGCTGTGCTCCTTGCCGAGCGCCGGATCGTTATGGGCGCGCAGGACTTCCGCCGACAGCCTGTCCTTGGCGTCGCCGGTCAGCACATAAACTTTCCATGGCTGGGTGTTAGTCCCCGATGGGGCGCGCGCCGCAACTTCAAGGATCGCCTCGATGTCCTCACGTGCGACGGGTGTCGGCAGGTAGGCGCGGATCGAGCGGCGCGACGTGATCGCCGCGTCGACCATTTTCTGTTCGTTGGATTCAATCATTCTGGCACCGTGATGGTTTGCAAAAGGGCACGCATGGGTTCGGGGATCGCACTGGGGCGACGCGATTCGCGGTCTACATAGACGTGGACGAAGTGGCCTTGCGCTGAAGCCGACTCCTCGTCCTCGCGGAAGATGCCGACCTCGTAGCGCACGCTGGAATTGCCGAGCTTGGACACGCGCACGCCGGCCGTGACGCGCTCCGGGAAGGCAACCGAGGCAAAATAATTGCACTGCGTCTCGATCACCAGGCCAATGACGTTACTGTGCTCGATGTCGAGCACGCCGTTGGCAATCAGGAACTGGTTGACCACCGTGTCGAACCAGCTGTAATAAACCACATTGTTGACGTGCCCATAGGCATCGTTATCCATCCATCGCGTCGTGATGGTATGGAAGTGCTTGAAGTCACTGCGTTTCTTCGCTTCCGGTCGCATTGTTCACTTTCTCACAACAAGAGCCACTCCAATGACGGCCAGCACCATGCCAAGCATGCCCACGATGCTGAACGCCTCCCCAAACATCCCCCACGCCATGACTGCCGTCGTCGGCGGGGTCAGATAAAGCAGACTGGTCACCTGCGTCGCCGCACTCTTGCGAATAAGCGCGAACAGCAGGAAGATCGCGCCGATCGACAGCGCAAGGATGGACCAGAGCAAGGCGCCGATGAAGTTCGGCGTCCATTGCACATTGCGCAGGCCTGCATCAAGGTGTTCGAACGCCACCGCGAACGGCAGCAGGACCGCAATGGATGCAGCGAACTGAATAATCGTCCCGGTGCGCAAGTCGAAGCTGGGACAATAGCGCTTCTGGTACAGCGTCCCCACCGTGATCGACATCAGCGCGAACACGGTCAGCGCAATGCTTTGCCATGATAAGCCGGCTACTGAAATCTTGTTGGCCACGACCAGCGCGACGCCGCACAGCCCGAACATCAGCCCGACCCACTGCCTTCCTCGCACCCTTTCGCCCACCAGTGGCGCGGCGAACGCAGTCAGGATGGGCTGCAGGCCGACGATAAGCGCCGACAGTCCGGCTGGCATGCCCAGCTTGATCGCACACCACACGCCGGCCAAATATCCCGCCTGCACCAGCATTCCCGCCACCGCAATATGGCGCATCCGTCCAACCGGCCATGGCGCTTTCATCAGCCATACCAAGGGAAGCAGGACGACCAGCACGCCGGTAAATCGCAGCAGGAGAAAGGTGAGCGGATCGGCATACGGCAGGCCGAACTTGGCCACGATGAATCCGGTGCTCCAGATGAGCACAAAGATAAAGGGCATGGAGGAGATCCATGGGCTTTGCGGCCGCTGATCGGCGGCGAGCGAGCCGGATAGGGAGGATCGGGTGGCGACGGTCATGCGTGGTCTCGACAATATGCGGATGCAATGCCGATAGTCTGGATGTGCACGTCCACCGTGTCTTGGATGTTTTTGCCATAGCCGCCCGCCATGGTGACCGCCACCGGAATGCCGCGCGACCTCGCCTGGTCAAATACCATCCGGTCGCGCGCGGCCAGCCCCGCCATGGACAGTTTCAGTCTGCCGAGCCGGTCTCCTTCATGCGGATCCGCGCCCGCAAGATAAATGATGAGGTCAGGATCGATACGCGCGAACATCGTCGCCAGCGCCTCCTGCAAGGCAGCGAGATAGACCGCGTCATCCGTTCCATCGGGAAGCGGCACATCCAGGTCGCTGCACTCCTTCGAAAACGGAAAGTTGTTTTCCGCATGGAGCGAAAGCGTGAAGACAGAATCGTCGCGCGCGAGGATGGAGGCCGTGCCATTCCCCTGGTGGACATCCAGGTCGACGATCGCCACGTGGCGCGCGCGGCGTTCTGCCTGCATCAGGCGAGCGGCGACCACGGAATCGTTGAATACGCAAAATCCTTCGCCGCGGTCCGCATATGCATGATGCGTTCCCCCTGCCAGATTGGCCGCCACGCCCGACACGAGGGCAGCGCGGCAAGCCGCAATCGTTGCACCGGCCGAACGCCGGGAGCGCTCCACCATTTGCGTCGACCAGGGGAATCCGACCGCCTTCTGCTCCGCCGGCGCAAGCAGGCCGGCGGAGACGCGATGAATGTAATCCGGATGATGGGCCAGGGCCAGCACCCCGTCCGTCGCCGGCGGCGCTTCATGCACTTCCAAGGCCGGAACCGCGCGCAGGGCGCCTTCCCTGACGAGGCGGTATTTCTGCATCGGAAACCGGTGTCCTTCCGGGAGCGGCAGCACGAAATGGTCGCTGTAGAAGGCTTTCACGTTGACGTTTACGTAAAGGGCGGGACAGCGCAGTTTAGCATGCGCTGCGGCGCGGCATGGTACGGCACAACTTCGGCCCATAACTTGCTGAAAATCAATAACTTGACGCAGATGCTGATTTTTGACGCTCCGCAACAAAACTTATTGACACAGCAAAATTTCTCCTTAAAATACGATTTGTTGCGACGCACAAAAGAAGTCTGATGGTTGCGTCCCACGCATTTACTTGACCAATCATTGCCCTCTTGAGGAGCCGAACATGTTTGCAATCCCCGAGCAATTCTCCGCCGCTTCCAAAGCCAACTTCGAAGCCCAACTGTCCCTGATCTCCGCCCTGACCAACAAGGCATTCGAAGGCGTCGAGAAGGTCGTCGACCTGAACCTGAACGTTGCCAAGGCATCCCTGGAAGAGTCCAGCGCCGCTGCCAAGCAGTTCCTGGCTGTCAAGGACGCACAAGAATTCCTGAGCCTGGCCGCTGCACAAGCACAGCCGAACGCCGAGAAGGCACTGGCCTACGGCCGTCACCTGGCAAGCATCGCTTCCGGCGTGCAAGCTGAATTCACCAAGGCCGCAGAAGCCCAGATCGCCGAAACCAGCCGCAAGGTCCTGGAACTGGTTGAAGAAGTTTCGAAGAACGCACCGGCCGGTTCCGAGAACGCCGTTGCCATCCTGAAGACCGCGATCGGCAACGCCAACGCAGGTTACGAGCAACTGAGCAAGACCACCAAGCAAGCCGTCGAAACCATCGAAGCCAACCTGAACAACGCCGTTGGCCAGTTCACCCAGGCTGCTCCGAAGGCAGCACGCGCAGCAAAGAAGTAATTCAGCTCCGGCTACCCGGATTCGATCCGGGGTAGCCAACAGCGATCAAATCGGTACCCAAGCCTCCTCCTCTACAGGTACCGCTTCGAATGCCCTGGTTTCCAGGGCATTTTTTTCGTCCGTACTATTTATTTGCTTCCCTTGGCAATCGCCCGCGCCAGTACGATCACGGGGATAAAGGCGATCATCACGATGGTGAACGCCGGCAGGGCTGCCTCGCCCAAGCGCTCATCGGAAGCAAGCTGGTGCGTAATCACCGCCAGCGTATCGAAATTGAAGGGGCGCACCGTCAGTGTCGCGGGCAATTCCTTCACCACGTCCACGAATACCAGCAGACCCGCCGTCAGTACGCTTCGCCACAGCAGAGGCGCGTGCACGCGCAGCAGCATCGCACCCAGGCCATGGCCGAGGATGCGTGCACTCGCATCCATGCTCGGCGTGATCTTGACCAGGCCCGCCTGCACGCTCTGGTAGGACACCGCGAGGAAGCGCACGAGATAGGCGTACACCAAAGCCGCGACGCTGCCAGTCAACACAACGCCGAAACCGCGATCGGCGCTCCAGGTGTCAAGACGGGACAGCGGAATCAGAATACCTACAGCAATGACGGCGCCCGGCACCGCGTATCCCATGCTGACCACCCGGTTGCACGCAGCCTGCAATTGGCTCTTCGTCACCCGGGCGGCGTAGGCGAGCAGGATACAGATCAGCACGGCAATGAACGCGGTGACGCCGGCCAGAAGCACGCTGTTCTTCAGCCACTCCAGGTAGCGCGTGCCAAAAACGACAGACTCTTCCCGCAGAATCAAGCGCAACAGGATCGCCAGCGGAATCACGAACCCGAGCAGTACAGGAACGAGACAAAACAGCGTCGATCCCCAGCCGCGCAGGCCACGCAGCGGCATCGGCAACTGCATCTTTGTCCGGCTGCCCACCGCGTAATAACGGGCGCGTCCACGGCTTTTCTGTTCCAGAAGCATCAACACGGTGACCGCGATCAGCAGCACCGCGGCGAGCTGCGCGGCTGCCGTCCGGTCTGAAAACGTGTACCAGGATTTATAGATGCCGGTCGTCAGCGTCGGCACGCCGAAATAGGCGACCGCGCCGTAATCGGCCAGGGTTTCCATCAGCGCAAGCGCAATGCCCGCCACCGCAGCTGGTCGGGCGAGCGGCAGGCTGACCTTCACGAAGGCGTGCCATGGCCCCATGCCCAACGTGCGCGCCGCATCCCACATGCGCGGGCTGCGTTCAAGAAAAGCATTCCGAGCGAGCAGGTAGACATACGGATAGAGAACCATCGCGAACAGGATGCCCGCACCACCCACGGAGCGGATTTGCGGGAACCAGTAATCGCTCGCCTGCCAGCCGAAGCTGGCGCGCAACGCCGATTGCACCGGACCGGAATACTGCAGGAAATCGGTATAGGCGTAGGCGACCACGTAGGCCGGCATGGCCAGCGGCAGGACCAGTGCCCATTCAAACAGGCGCTTGCCGGGAAAGTCGAACACGGCGACCAGCCATGCACACCCCACCCCGCCCGCACCCGCGAGCACGGCGACGATGGCCGCAATCGCAAGGCTGTTGAACACATATTCGGGAAGCACGGTGGACGCCAGGTGGGCGAAGGTCGAGCTGGTTTCCGCACTTTGGCCGGCGAGCAGGTTGGATAGGACGCCAAGAATCGGCACGCCCACCAGGATGGCGACCGCAAGCGACGCGACCAGCAACACCTGGCTGCTGCCCTTGCACAAATGGCAAGGGCGCAAGGGGGGATTACGCATGGAATTCCACTATGAAGTGTACGGTTTCTCTGAATGAGAATTATAATCAATATCGAATTACGCCCATGCAATTATTCGCCACGGTCCATGAACGCTCCATTCCCGCTCCGCAGCCATCTCAAAGTCGACGCCATCAAGGTGGGATATCCGGTCGGCCGGCAGATTCAGGAAATCGTGCACGGCCTGACGTTCGCTTTGGCGCGAGGCGAGATCGGATGCCTGCTCGGTCCCTCCGGCTGCGGAAAGACAACCGTGCTGCGCGCCATCGCGGGCTTCGAATCGCTGCTGGCCGGCCAGATTTCACTTGGCGGCCGGGAGTTGAGCCGTGAGGGCTTTACCGCTTCCCCGGAAACCCGCCATGTCGGCGTTGTCTTCCAGGACTATGCGCTGTTTCCGCACCTCTCGGTCTGGGACAATATTGCATTCGGCCTGCGCAAGCTCACGATGGGAGAACGCAAGGCACGCGTCGACAAGCTTCTCTCTCTGGTTGGCCTCGGCACGCATGCTCGCCTGTACCCGCACGAACTTTCCGGCGGCCAGCAACAGCGCGTGGCCCTTGCCCGAGCCCTGGCGCCGCAACCCGACCTGCTCCTCCTCGACGAGCCCTTCTCCAACCTCGACGTCGACCTGCGCGAGCGCCTGGCGCTCGAAGTGCGCGATATCCTGAAGGAACTGGGCACGACCGGAGTGCTGGTCACGCACGACCAGCACGAAGCGTTCGCCATTGCGGACCATATCGGCGTCATGCAGAACGGCCAGATCGTGCAGTGGGACACCGCCTACAACCTCTATCACAAGCCGGACAATCGCTTTGTCGCGGATTTCATTGGCCAGGGAGTATTCACGCCCGGCACCATCGACCTGCCCAACCAGCAGGTCAATATTGAGCTGGGCAGCCTGCCCCTCTGGCAGGGCGTCGACGTCTGTGCGACCGACGAGAAGAATGCCCACCAGGTCGACGTGCTGCTGCGCGCGGATGACGTGATCCACGATGACGGCAGCCCCCTGCAGGCAGAGGTCGTGCGCAAGGCATTTCGCGGCGCGGAGTTCCTGTATACATTGAAGCTTCCAAGCGGGCAGATGCTGCTTGCGCTCGTACCCTCCCACCATAATCACGCGATCGGCGAGAAGATCGGCATCCGCCTGGGTGCCGACCACGTAGTGACCTTCCCTGCCGACCGCTAACGCCGGCTCACTGCCATCGAACGACCCGCCGTATCCCTCCAGCAGCGAGAGGCGTACGCATGCCCGCCGGCACGCACACATAAAGTGCCTCTCAGCAGATAAACGCACCGTCTTTCAGCGCGCCCGCCCAAATGCGGCGCGCGTCATTCACCACACTTGCGCAGACCGCACCAGAACAGTACGACCGGACGAAAAAAGGACGTCATCTCGTCCGCAAGTTGATTGGCATACAACCTGCTAAAGATTGCCCGCGAGCCATCGCACTCCGATTAAACCCATAACCGTAGGAGTTACACATGTCCCGTCGCACAATCCTGAAAGCGACCGCTGCTGGCGCTTTGACTCTCGTTGCTTCGGCCTGGATGCCTCAGGCACTGGCCGCCGACACCATCAAGGTCGGTATTCTTCATTCGCTGTCGGGCACGATGGCGATCTCCGAAACCTCGCTCAAAGACGTGGCCTTGATGACGATCGAAGAGATCAATGCAAAAGGTGGCGTGATGGGCAAGAAGCTCGAACCCGTGGTTGTGGACCCCGCTTCCAATTGGCCGCTGTTTGCCGAAAAGGCGCGCCAGCTGGTCACCCAGGACAAGGTTGCCGTCGTATTCGGCTGCTGGACCTCCGTATCGCGCAAGTCCGTGCTTCCGGTCTTCAAGGAACTGAACAGCCTGCTGTTCTACCCGGTCCAGTATGAGGGCGAAGAGCTCGAGAAGAACGTGTTCTATACCGGCGCCGCGCCGAACCAGCAGGCAATCCCGGCGGTGGAGTACCTGATGTCCAAGGATGGCGGCGGCGCCAAGCGCTTCGTCCTGCTGGGCACCGACTACGTCTACCCGCGCACCACCAACAAGATCCTGCGCGCCTTCCTGAAGTCCAAGGGCGTGAAAGAATCCGATATCGACGAGGTCTACACCCCGTTCGGTCACTCCGATTACCAGACCATTGTCGCCAACATCAAGAAGTTCTCGGCGGGCGGCAAGACGGCCGTGATCTCGACCATCAACGGCGACTCCAACGTCCCCTTCTACAAGGAACTGGGCAACGCCGGCCTGAAGGCCACCGATGTGCCGGTCGTCGCCTTCTCCGTGGGTGAAGAAGAGCTGCGCGGCGTCGACACCAAGCCGCTGGTCGGCCACCTCGCCGCATGGAACTACTTTCAGTCCGTGAAGAACCCGGCCAACACCGAGTTCATCAAGAAGTGGAAGGACTACGCCAAGGCCAAGAAACTGCCGAATGCTGATACCGTCGTCACCAACGACCCGATGGAAGCGACTTACGTCGGCATCCATATGTGGAAACAAGCCGTCGAAAAGGCCAAGTCCACCGACACCGACAAGGTCATCGCGGCGATGGGCGGCCAGACCTTCAAGGCACCGTCAGGGTATGACCTCGTGATGGACAAAACCAACCATCACCTGCACAAGCCCGTGATGATCGGCGAGATCAAGCCGGATGGCCAGTTCAACGTCGTCTGGAAGACCAAGGGCCCGATCCGCGCGCAACCGTGGAGCCCGTTCATTCCGGGTAACGAGAGCAAGCAAAGCATGTAATGCCCTCCCCTCCGCTTGACCGCGGAGGAACAGGATGAAGCTTCCTTGCAGTACGAGCCGGAGCGTGGCTCCTCCTTCCACACTCCGGCTTTTTTGCGTCCGCAGTTTTGCCTTGGCAGGAATCGCCATGACCTTATTCAGACAACTGCTCGTCATCGGGATGCTGTGCGTCCAGCCGCTTGCGCATGCGGCCATCGATGCCGAACTGCTCAAGCCGATTGCGGGGGACGATCCCGATGCGCGCATCGAATCCGTCAACAAAATCGCTACACTCGCCAATGAAGACGCGCTAAGGTTGCTGAATTCCCTGAAGAACGAAACGCTATTTGCGACGCCTGAAGGCCAGGTAGTCATCATCGAAGGCGACACGGCCTTCGATCCCGCAACCGATTCCACTGTTCCCGTTCCGGATGGCGTGGACGGCATCACCATCAACAACCGCCTGCGCGGTGCAATCGACGGCGCACTGTCCGGCTTCCGGTTGCTTTCCGAGAATCGCAACGAACGCCTCGCGGCCGCGCTGGAGATGCAAAAGAGCGCCGATCCGGGCCAACTACCCCTGATCAACAAGGCACTGGACAAGGAAACGGACGCCGAGATCAAATCCATCCTGAGACTCGTCGCCGCCACTGCAAACCTGCAATCTCCCGATCCCGCAGTGCGCAAGGACGCGGTCATCGCGCTTGCCGAAAGCAGTAACGCCAGCCTGAAGCCGATGCTGATGCAAATGGTCGAGAAGAACGCGGAAGGCCAGTACAACGAACCGGACGAGGCCGTACGCATCGCCGCCGTCGGCACCATCAGTGCCATCAATGCCCGTCTCGCCCGCACCGAGTTCATCGGCAACCTGTTTTACGGTGCGTCGCTGGGCAGCGTGCTGCTGCTGGCCGCGCTCGGCCTTGCCATCACTTTCGGCCTGATGGGAATCATCAACATGGCGCACGGCGAACTGCTGATGATCGGCGCCTATACCACCTACGTCTGCCAGACACTGTTCCGCGCTTACCTGCCGGGCGCCGTCGATCTCTATCTTGTCGCCGCTCTGCCGGCCGCCTTCCTCGTTGCCGCCGCCGTCGGCATTGCATTGGAACGCACCGTCATCCGCTGGCTCTACGGCCGCCCGCTCGAAACCCTCCTGTGCACTTGGGGCATCAGCCTCGTGCTGATGCAGCTCGTGCGCTCCATCTTCGGCGCACAGAATGTCGAGGTCGCCAATCCCTCCTGGATGTCGGGCGGCGTCACCGTGATGGGCTCGCTGGTACTGTCGTACAACCGCATCGTGATCATTTTCTTCGCGCTGTTCGTGGTTGCCGCCGTCTGGGTGATTCTGAACAAGACACGCCTCGGCCTGTTCGTCCGCGCGGTCACGCAGAACCGGCGCATGGCCGATTGCGTCGGCGTGTCGACCGGCAAGATCGACATGATGACCTTCGGCCTCGGCTCCGGCATCGCCGGCCTCGGCGGTGTCGCACTGTCCCAGTTAGGCAACGTTGGCCCCGACCTCGGACAGGGCTATATCGTTGACTCCTTCATGGTCGTCGTTCTTGGTGGCGTCGGCCAGCTCGCGGGCACCGTGATCGCAGCAATCGGGCTCGGCGAAGTCAACAAATTCCTGGAACCGGTTGCCGGCGCTGTGCTGGCGAAGATCGCGATCCTCGTCTTCATCATCGTCTTTATCCAGAAACGGCCGCAGGGCTTGTTCGCCATGAAAGGCAGGAGTGCAGAATGACGCCGTCCCTCTTCTCCCGTCCGGCCTGGACCGGCATCCTGGTCTGTGCCGCGATCCTCGCCTTGCTGCCGGCGCTGAACCTTGCCTTCGAACCCGCCCATGCACTGCATGTGTCGAGTTACACGGTGGCGCTAATTGGCAAGTTCATGTGCTACGCCATCGCCGCCCTGGCGCTCGATCTCGTCTGGGGCTATACCGGCATCCTGTCGCTCGGCCACGGCCTGTTCTTCGCGCTGGGCGGCTATGCACATGGCATGTACCTGATGCGGTCGATCGGCAAGGACGGCGTGTACCAGAGCCATCTGCCTGACTTCATGGTCTTCCTCGACTGGAAGGAATACCCGTGGTACTGGTCGTTCACCGACAACTTCTGGTTTGCAATGCTGCTGGTTGTCCTGGTGCCAGGCGCTTTGGCCTTCGTGTTCGGCTACTTCGCTTTCCGCTCGCGGATCAAGGGCGTGTACTTCTCAATCATTACCCAGGCCATGACCTTCGCCTTCATGCTGCTGTTCTTCCGCAACAACACCGGCTTCGGTGGAAACAACGGCTTCACGGATTTCAAGCGCATCCTCGGTTTCACCATCACCGCGCCAGGTACCAAGGCGGCGCTCTACCTGCTCACGCTGGCGGTGCTGGTCGGCTCACTCTTCCTCTGTCGCTGGATCGTCACCTCCAAACTCGGACGCGTGCTGCAGGCGGTGCGGGATTCGGAATCGCGCCTGATGTTCATCGGCTACAACCCGCTGTGGTTCAAGCTGTTCGTCTGGACGCTCTCCGCCATCCTGTGCGGCGTGGCCGGCGCACTCTATGTGCCGCAGGTCGGCATCATCAACCCGTCTGAAATGTCCCCGGGAAATTCGATCGAAATGGTGATTTGGGCCGCCGTCGGTGGGCGCGGCTCCCTGCTCGGTCCGATCATCGGCGCATTCTCGGTCAACGGGCTGAAGAGCTGGTTCACGGCAGCCTTCCCGGACCTGTGGCTATATGCGCTTGGGGCAATTTTCATTCTGGTGACCCTGTTCATGCCGCAGGGCATCCTGGGTCTCGCTGCCCGTTTCCGCCAGACGAAGGAGCCAGCATGAACGACACGACGAAGGCCTACCAGTTTGTCGAGGAAAACAAGCATGCCGAATACGGCACCTCCTACGGCAAGGTCAAGCCGGAAGGCGTCGACACGTCGCACGGGGCAATCCTCTACCTGGAAGACATTACGGTTTCCTTCGACGGCTTCAAGGCCATCAACAAGCTGACCCTCGACATCTCCGTCGGCGAACTGCGCTGCATCATCGGGCCCAACGGCGCCGGCAAGACCACGATGATGGACGTCATCACCGGCAAGACGCGCCCGACTTCCGGCACGGCCTTTTTCGGCCAGACGATCGACCTGACGAAGATGACCGAGTATGAAATCGCCCATGCCGGCATCGGCCGCAAGTTCCAGCGGCCGACCGTGTTCGAGCAGCACACCGTGTTCGAAAACCTGGAACTGGCAATGAAGATGGACAAGCGCGTCAAGCCGACGCTGTTCTTCCGTCTGACCTCGGAGCAGAAAGGCAAGATCGACGAGATCCTGAAACTGATCCGCCTGAACGGCCAGGAAACGCGACTTGCCGGCCTGCTATCGCATGGCCAGAAGCAGTGGCTGGAGATCGGCATGCTGCTGATGCAGGAACCGCAATTGCTGCTGCTGGATGAACCGGTCGCGGGCATGTCCGATGCGGAAACCGCGCGCACTGCCGAGCTGCTGAATGAATTGCGCGGCAAGCATTCGATCATGGTGGTCGAACATGACATGGCATTCGTTACCGAGATTGCGCAGGACGGCAAGGTCACGGTGCTGCATGAAGGGTCGGTGCTTGCGGAAGGCACAATGCAGCAGGTGCAATCCGACGAGCGCGTCATCGAAGTCTACCTGGGGCGCTGACATGCTGAACGTCGAACAACTGAACCAGTATTACGGTGCGGCGCATACACTGCGCGGCGTCTCGCTCTCGCTGCAGAAAGGCGAATGCCTGGCCCTGCTCGGCCGCAACGGCGTCGGCAAGACGACCCTGCTCAAATGCCTGATGGGCGTGCTGCCCGTTGCCAAGGGCCATGTGCAGCTGGACGGGAAGGACATCACCAGGCTCAAGCCGCATGAACGGGCCGCACTCGGTATTGCCTACGTGCCGCAGGGCCGTGAAATTTTTGCGCGCCTGACGGTCGAGGAAAACCTGATGATGGGCATGGCCGTCAAATCCGGCAGGCAAGCCGCGAAAATCAAGGGCGAAGTCTTCGAACTCTTCCCGGTGCTGAAGGAGATGCTGCACCGGCGCGGTGGCGACCTCTCGGGCGGCCAGCAGCAGCAACTCGCCATCGCCCGCGCCCTGCTGGCGGATCCCAAACTGATCATCCTTGACGAGCCCACCGAAGGCATCCAGCCGTCCATCATCAAGGACATCGGCAACGTCATCCGGCTACTGCGCCAGCGAGGCGACATCGCGATCCTCCTGTGCGAGCAGTACTTCGACTTTGCCCATGAACTGGCGGACCGGTTCGTCGTGCTGTCGCGCGGTGAAGTGGTTGCATCCGGAACGCAGGACCGGATGAATGGCGAGGACGTGAAAAGACACTTGGCGGTATAGTTTCCCGATGCGACTCGTCGACGCTCCCGTACTGAAAGCAGGAAATGCCACCGAGCCGTGGGAGGCATGGCTTGCCCTCGGTTTTGCCCGGCACAGCGACGCAACACGTCTGGTCGAACGTTCTCACTACGGCCCGCTTCGGGTGCAGAAACCGCTCTATCCCGAGGGCAGCGATATTTGTCACGCCATCGTGGTTCACCCTCCCGGCGGCGTGGTGGGCGGCGACCAACTCGACATCCATGCCTGCGTCGGCCAGCAGGCCAGGGCGTTTATCACCACGCCCGGCGCGGCAAAGTGGTACAAGGCAAACGGCCGTATCTCCCGCCAAAGCATTCACCTGAATGTCGGCGATGCCGGCGCGCTGGAATGGCTGCCGCAGGAAACCATCTTCTTCGATGCGGCCGACGTGCAACTGGACACCACCGTCGAACTCGGCAGCGAGGCAAGCTATCTCGGGAGTGAAATCCTTTGCTTTGGACGGACCGCATCCGGCGAGCGGTTTTCTTCTGGCCGCGTCGCACAGAGAACGAGCATCAGGCTGGACGGCAAGCTGGTCTGGTTCGAACAAGGCGAACTTATCGCCGGCGCGGCGACGGAAAATCCATTGGGACTGGCCGGAAAAACGGTATGCGCAACGCTGATCGGTGTCGGCAAGCCTCTTCCTTCCGGTGCCATCCAACACCTTCGTGAAAGCTGCAGCGCCGGCCTGAGTGACACCGGCTCGTTCGGCGCCACGCAGATGAAATCAGTCGTTGTCGTCCGCTACCTCGGCGATTCCAGCGAAGTAGCCAGACAGATCATGGCTGCGGCATGGCGCACGCTGCGTCCGTTTCTGATCGGACGAGAAGCCATCGTCCCCCGTATCTGGAACACATGAACAAGGAGAATCCATGGAGCTGACGCCAAGAGAAAAAGACAAACTCCTGATCTTCACCGCCGCGCTTTTGGCCGAGCGGCGCAAGGCACGCGGGCTGAAGCTGAACTATCCGGAAGCGGTGGCCCTGATCACCGCCGCAATCATGGAGGGCGCGCGCGATGGTAAAACCGTTGCCGAGCTGATGTCTGAAGGCACAAAGATCCTCGCGCGAGAAGACGTCATGGATGGCATACCGGAAATGATCCCGGAGATCCAGGTGGAAGCCACCTTTCCCGACGGCACCAAGCTCGTCACCGTCCATCATCCGATTCCCTAGGAGGGCCGCCATGATTCCAGGTGAAATGCTAGTCGAGGCAGGGGAAATCGAACTGAACGTGGGGCGTACGACGGTCACGGTGACGGTGGCCAACAGCGGCGACCGCCCCATCCAGGTCGGTTCCCATTTCCATTTTTTCGAAGTCAACCCGGCGCTGCAATTCGACCGCCAGCTTGCCTATGGCATGCGCCTCAATATCGCGGCAGGCACCGCGGTCCGTTTCGAGCCCGGACAGGAGCGCACCGTCGAACTGGTTGCGCTCGCAGGGGACCGGAAGGTCTACGGCTTCAACGGCAAGGTCATGGGAGAACTCAAATGACAAGAATTTCCCGGCAAGCCTACGCCGAAATGTTCGGCCCCACCATTGGCGACCGCGTGCGGCTGGCCGACACCGAACTGTTCATCGAGGTCGAAAAAGATTTCACTGTCTACGGCGAGGAAGTGAAGTTCGGCGGCGGCAAGGTAATCCGCGACGGCATGGGCCAGTCACAGCGCAACCATGCGGACGTGATGGACACGGTGATCACCAATGCGCTGATCCTCGACCACTGGGGCATCGTCAAGGCCGACATCGGCATCAAGGCCGGACGGATCGCCGGCATCGGTAAGGCCGGCAATCCGGACATCCAGCCGAATGTGACCATGGCCATCGGCGGCGCGACCGAAATCATCGCAGGGGAAGGCATGATCGTGACGGCGGGCGGCATCGACTCGCACATCCACTTCATCTGCCCGCAGCAGATCGAGGAGGCGCTGATGTCGGGCGTCACCACCATGCTCGGCGGCGGTACCGGACCCGCCGTGGGTACGGCCGCAACGACTTGCACGCCGGGGCCGTGGCACATCCATTCCATGCTGTCCGCGGCCGATGCCTTCCCGATGAACCTCGGCTTTCTTGGCAAGGGCAACGTCAGCCTGCCCACGCCGCTGGAAGAACAGATCCGCGCCGGCGCGATCGGGCTGAAGCTGCACGAAGACTGGGGAACGACACCGGCAGCGATCGACAACTGCCTGTCGGTCGCGGACCGCATGGACATCCAGGTGGCGATTCACACCGACACGCTCAACGAGGGCGGCTTCCTTGAACACACACTGGCCGCGTTCAAGGACCGCACCATCCACACCTTCCACACTGAAGGCGCCGGCGGCGGGCATGCGCCGGACATCATCGCGGCCGTGGGACAGGGCAATGTGCTGCCCTCGTCGACCAACCCGACACGGCCGTACACCGTCAACACGCTGGACGAGCATCTGGACATGCTGATGGTCTGCCATCACCTCGATCCCGCCATCGCGGAGGACATCGCCTTTGCCGAATCCCGCATCCGGCGCGAGACGATCGCCGCGGAAGACATCCTCCACGACATCGGCGCGATTTCCATGATGTCGTCGGACTCGCAGGCAATGGGCCGCGTCGGCGAAGTCGTGATGCGGACATGGCAGACGGCGCACAAGATGAAAGTGCAACGTGGTGCGCTGCCGGAAGATTCGTCCCGCAACGACAATTTCCGCGCGAAACGTTACATCGCCAAGTACACCATCAACCCGGCAATCACCCATGGCATTTCGCACGTGGTCGGCTCGCTGGAAGTGGGCAAGATCGCCGATATCGTCATCTGGAAGCCGGCCTTCTTCGGCGTCAAACCCTCGATGATCCTCAAGAGCGGCATGATCGCCGCGGCGCAGATGGGTGATCCGAACGCATCCATTCCGACGCCGCAGCCGGTGCACTACCGGATGATGTTCGGCGCGTATGGCGGCGGGTTGAAGACCTCGTTTACCTTTGTGTCGCAGCTTGCCTTTGACGCCGGCATTGGCGACACCCTCAGGCTGAACAAGCCCTTGATCGCCGTGAAGAATACGCGCAACGTGCGCAAGTCCGACATGATCCACAACGGCCTGGCGCCAAAGATGGAAGTCGATCCGGAAACCTACGAAGTGCGCGCGGACGGCGAACTGCTTGTCTGCGAGCCGGCCAGGGTCCTGCCAATGGCGCAACGCTATTTCCTGTTCTGAAAACATGCTGACACTCCATACGAAAATCGACAGCGCCGAAAAAATCGACGGTGAACTCATCCTTCCTTACGAACTGCGCGAGAAAAGTCGACTGCGCGCCCTGCTGCTTTCCGGTGAAGAAGTGGCGGTATTCACGGTGCGGGGAACTGTGCTCCGCAACGGCGACCTCCTCAAGGGCGACGACGGTCGCGTCGTGAAAATTGTCGCCGCCAAGGAAGCCACCTACCGGGTCGAATGCACGACTCCGCGTGACCTGTTGCGATGCGCCTTCCATCTCGGCAATCGTCATACACAGGCCCAGGTCGACGGCACGCAGGAAAAAGGCTTCCTGCGCATCCGCAAGGACACGGTCCTGAAGGAGATGCTGGAAGGACTCGGTGCGAACGTGACGGAAGAACAGGCGGCCTTCGAGCCTGAATCGGGCGCGTACGGAGGCGGCCATCACCATCACGGCGATGACCATCACCATCCGCTCGCGCCAATCCCGCTGCGGCAGAAAATCCATCGTCCGTCGGACAAATCCTGATGCAGGCCACCGCCCTTCTCCACTTGCTCCAGCTTGCCAGCCCATCGCTGCCGATCGGCGCGTACAGCTATTCGCAGGGCCTGGAAGCGGCAATGGAAAAAGGGCTGGTGAGCGACGAGGCATCTGCCCGGAAATGGATTACCGCCACCCTGCACCACGTCGTCGCAAGATTCGAGGCGCCTGTCCTGTGGCGCCTGCTGCACGCTTTCGCCGCACGCGATCTTGCCGCAGTCACGCTGTGGACCGAACGTTTCGTTGCCGCGCGCGACACGGCGGAATTCCGTGCCGAGACAATACAGATGGGCTACTCGCTCGCAAAGCTTGCCAACGAACTCGACGTGGCGGATGGCACACTGCTCAGCTTGCTCGAAGCGCAGCCGGAAGTACCGCTGCCCACCGCTCTCGCCTATGCCGCGGTTGGACTGGACGTGCCGCACGAAGCCGCCCTGCTCGGCATGCTGTTTTCCTGGGCCGAGAATCAGGTGCTGGTCTGCGTGAAATCCGTACCGCTCGGCCAGGTCTCCGGACAGCGCCTGCTGCTGTCCCTGCAACCCGAGCTGGAACGTGCGGCGCAAACCGCCATGTACCTCAGCGACGAAGAATTATCCAACTGGTCCCCCGGACTGTCCCTGCTCTCCATGCAGCATGAAGTGCAGTACAGCCGTTTGTATCGATCCTGAACCCAACAATTATGACTACCACTTCCAATCCCCTGCGCGTCGGCATCGGCGGCCCCGTCGGTTCCGGCAAGACGGCCTTGTGCGAAATGCTGTGCAAGGCCATGCGCGACCATTACGACATGGCCGTCATCACAAACGACATCTACACCAAGGAAGACATGGAAATCCTGCTGCGCGCCGATGCGCTGCCGGCAGAGCGGTTGATGGGTGTCGAGACCGGCGGGTGCCCGCATACCGCCATCCGCGAAGACGCGTCGATCAACCTGGAAGCCATTGCTCGCATGAGCGCCGATTTCCCCGACCTCGACCTCATCCTGGTCGAATCGGGAGGCGACAACCTTGCCGCCACCTTCAGCCCGGAACTATCCGATCTCACGATCTACGTCATCGACGTGGCGGGCGGCGAAAAGATTCCGCGCAAAGGTGGACCGGGCATTACGCGCTCCGACCTGCTGATCATCAACAAGACGGATCTCGCGCCGTATGTCGGCGCCAATCTCGACGTGATGGCGAGCGATGCGAAAAAGATGCGCGGCGACAGGCCGTTCATTTTCACGAACCTGCGCAGCGGCGACGGCGTGGAGAAGGTGGTCGATTTCATCCGCAAGCAAGGCCTGCTGGACGAGGTAAAGAAAAAGTAATCAGATGCGCTGGATCTCGGCCTTGAACCGGTCCAGCCCCTCCATCAACCTGCCGAAGGCCGCTTCGACCTGCGCCGGATCGCCCTTCACTCCCAGCTCGATATGACGGCGTATCGTCGCATCGCCGACGCTGGGCAGGCTGAATACTTTCACCAGCGGGAATTCGGCCTCGATCGCTTCCATCATTGGCGTCAACGTCGACTCGGCCTGCCCGAACACCAGCACCGCCTTCTCCAGGCGGGCCACCTTGCTGAAGAGATGCGCGTAATGCGTATCGAGCACCCACTCGATCATCGGCCACGCCATCACAGGAAATCCCGGCACGAAGTAATGCGCGCCCTTGCCATGCCGAATGGCGAAGCCGGGAATCTTGTTGTAGGGATTCGGGATGATGGAAGCGCCTTGCGGAAACTCGCCCATCCTCAGGCGATGCGCGTTTTCCGGGGCGTCAAGGTGCGGCTCTCGCCCCTCTTCCCGCGCCACGTCGGAGATACGCTCCTGGATCTTTGCCTTCGCCTCCGGATGCAGTTCCAGCGGCACGCCCAATGCGGCCGCTGCACACTGCCGCGTATGGTCGTCCGGCGTGGCGCCGATGCCGCCGCACGAAAAAACGATGTCGTCGCTGGTGAAGGTGCGCTTCAAAATGCCGGTGATGCGGTCGCGGTCATCGCCAGCGTATTCCGCCCAGGACAATTGCAAGCCGCGCGCGGCAAGCAGTTCGACCACCTTGGGAAAGTGCTTGTCGGTCCGCTTTCCGGACAGGATTTCGTCGCCGATGATGATGAGTCCGATGGCCATGGATGCGTCCGTTTTGGCAAAAGGACATTATGCCGCAGCGCGCGGAATCCTACTTTTCAGTTGATATCCTTCATCTGCGGTGCGTCTGTGACGACGGCCCGGCCGACCGCGCGATGGGCGGCAAGCGCGCCAAGGCAATAGTGCTGGAACCACAGTCCGGTAAACACGAAGACCAGCACATAGAGCCAGATCGCCCCCGCTGCCAGCAGCGGAAAGAGAATCACCGACAGTGCTCCACCGAGCCACAGCAACGTCGGTGCTGCACCCATTGCGCCGCCAATGGCACCGATCAACAGCAAGGGCCAGCGATGGATGCGCATGATGTCCCGGATTTCCTGGCGATCCGCATGCTCGGCAAGCGCGTCGTAGGCCATCACCTTGTAAGTCAGCCATCCCCACAACACGGGCTGGATGACAAAGGTCAGCGGCGGAAACAATGAGAGCGGCAGCGTCACCAACCACAGCACGGCAAAGACGATGAAGGAGTAGGTCGCAATCCACAGGCTCCCCGCGATACTGCCGCCGCGGCGCTTGTCCAGGTCCGGATAATGCCGGCCGCCGACATGCCGCACGATCATCGGCATGGCCAGCACGCCGACGAAGACGAGGGCGGTCAGGATCATCAGCGGCAGGAGGACCCACATGGCAATAAGCGGCACGAGCACCGAGGTAATGGCCCCAAGGTTGAACCAGCCGAGCACGTTGGCGGCGACGCCGAATCCGTCGTTCGCCGTGAACCATGCGTGCAGCCAGTCGATCATTGGCTGCAGGCCCAGCCACAGCAGCACGCCCCAGATGACGAGGGACACAACAAATGGCATGACTGTCAGCAACAGCATCCTGAAATGCAGTTGCGACAAGAGCGCGCGTCCAAAGGCGATCAGTACGGGCCGCATGGGGTCGCGTTCCTTGCAAGATTATTCATCCGTTTCATTTCCGTTCATTACCTGATTGCCAACCGTGACCGCGATGATAACGCGATGGGCGCTTTTGAGACTGCACGCTGTCTAATCGAGCAGTTAACATTTCTGCCATGCCATGCAGCTCATCCAGCTCTTCCTGCCCCTGTACGACAACGACGGCGCGGCCCTTCCGCATGCCCTGTTCCGACAGGTGCGCGATGAATTGGTTGAACGCTTCGGCGGACTCACCGCCCATTCCCGCGCACCGTTGAGCGGGCTATGGCAGGAACCGGAAGGGGAAACCGTACGGGACGATCTCGTCGCGTACGAGGTCATGGCGGACACCGTCGACGAGGTCTGGTGGCGCAATTACCGCCAGATGCTTGAGCAACAATTCCGCCAGGAATCGATCGTCATCCGCGCGCAGCCCATACGCTTGCTGTAGCGGGTACGGGAAGCGCGCTGCCACTGCTACAATGCCGCTCGGATCAACCAGACAACAAAGGAAAACCATGTCCACCATCATGACGGCCTCCGGCCTCCAATACGAAGACGTCACCGTCGGCTCCGGCGAAGAAGCGAAAGCCGGCCAGCATGTCACCGTGCATTACACCGGCTGGCTGCAGAACCCCGATGGCACCGCAGGCAGCAAGTTCGATTCGAGCAAGGATCGCAACGACCCGTTCGATTTCCCGCTGGGTGCTGGCCATGTGATCAAGGGCTGGGATGAAGGCGTGCAAGGCATGAAGGTCGGCGGCGTGCGCAAACTGATCATTCCGTCATCGCTGGGCTACGGCGCGCGTGGCGCGGGCGGCGTCATTCCGCCGAATGCCACCTTGATTTTCGAAGTGGAACTGTTGGGCGTCTGAGCTTTATTTTTCCCTCGGGAATCCTTCCCGGCTGGAGCAGTGTTACGATGAACACCGATGCCGCTTTCCTCGCGGCATCGGCATGTTCAACACCCGGGATGCCGACGCATCCGCTCCAAGCTTCATGTTCAAGAAACAATTCTCCCTCGCTGCCCTTTGCGCAGCCATCCTTGTCTCGACTTCCGGTTGTGCAGTGATCAGTGTGGCGGGCGCCGCAGTGACGGTTGCCAGCACCGCCGTCAGCGTCGGTGTCACCGCGGGTTCGGTTGCCGTCAAAGGCGTGACCGCCGTCGGCGGCGCGGTGCTGGGCGGCGATGACGACGACTGATTACCACGCCGACATCAACGCAAGCAGCACCAGCTTTTCAAATTCCGGCGCAAAGCGCTGGATGATTTCGTGCGGATCGGTGGCAATCGCATCGTCCGTCACCAGTCCGAACTGGACACCGCCGTTGTAGCTCAAGATCGACACGCCCACGCCGATGTCACCTGACTGGGGCACCCAGAACATGATCTGGTCCAACTGGCTCCCCGCCAGGTAGAGCGGCGACTGCGGGCCCGGCACATTGCTCATGACCGCCGTCGCCTTGCGCGCGAAGTAATTCTGGATTTCATTCTGCATCTGCTTCGGCGTTGCGCCGAGCACGCCCAGCACCGCCATGGCCACCAGCGCCTGGTACCCGCCCTTCAGCTCATCCATGCGGTGCCGCACCTCGTCCAGGCGAGCGATCGGATCTTCGATGCCGACGGGCAGCACCAGGGGCACCAGGCCGAAGGCATTGCCGAGTTTCTGCTCGTTGCCGGCCTTGCGCAGGTTGACCGGCACCATGGCGCGCAGTTCGGTGTCGTGCGGCACTTCGTCGCCTTTGGCGCGCAGGTAGGCGCCGATGGCGCCAGCGACGCTGGCCATGAGCACATCGTTCACCGACCCGCCCAGCGCCTTGCCCACTGCCTTGATCTCGTCCAGCGGCAGCGGTTCGCTCCAGGCCACGTGCTTGGTGCCGTGCGGCGTTCCCTTCAGACGTGTACGTGAATCGTCCGGCATGGCCAACAGCTTGACGGCGTCCATGGTCAGCCGGCCCGCCATGCCTCCCATGTCGGCGATGCGGCCGGGGAGCTTGTTGGAATCGGCCAGCATCCATATGTATTTCGTCCACAGTGCCGTGGACACGTTGATCGCGGAAATCGTGGCCTTGGTCACCGGCTGCATCAGGTCCAGCCATGGGTTGCCCTCTTCCAGGACAAAGGGATCGGCCGGTGCGTCCGCCGTGCCTTCGGGAGTAGTGTCGAACATCGACAGCAACACGCCCACCAGCGCCATGCCATCAGCGATGCAGTGGTGAATGCGGATGATCACCGCCTGGCGTGTCTTGCCGTCCTCGCCGACGCAGTTGTCGACGACATGCATTTGCCAAAGCGGCTTGGAGAAATCGAGCGGTGTGCCCGACAGCTCGCTGACCATGCGCTCGAGCGCCTTCTTGTTCCCCCGCTTGCCCGGCGCCGGAAGGTCGCGATGGACGATGTGATGGTCGAGATCGATTTCCTCCGGCTGCCACCATGCGCTGCCGGTCATGTCCTGCGTGACGCGGCTGCGGAAGCGGCTGAATTTCAGAAAACGCGTTTCCATCGCGCGCCGGAAGCGCGGCATGTCCATCGGCTTGTCGAACATCAGCACGGCCACGATCATCATCAGGTTGCCGTCCGAATCCATCCGCAACCAGGCGGTATCGACGGTGGACATTTTTTCGCGGTGCAGCGCCGGCGCAGCTTCGGACAACATCGAGCATCCCCTCTAGAGCTTTTCTTTTGTGGCTGTTTTTTCTATGTTATTTTGGGTGTCATCGTGTGCATGGGATGCACATTTTCACGACACTATCACAGCATCTGACAGGAGAAAAGCATGAGCCTGCAAAGTCAATTCAACCAGGCGGTCGCCGATTCGAAGAACCTTCCGGAGCGTCCGGACAACATGACCCTGTTGAAGATCTATGCGCTGTTCAAGCAGGCGAGCGCCGGCGATGTCGATGGCAAGCGCCCCGGCTTCACCGACATGGTCGGCCGCGCCAAGTACGATGCATGGGATGCGCTCAAGGGCACATCGAAGGACGACGCCATGCAGCAGTACGTCGACCTGGTCAATGGGTTGAAGGGCTGATCGCGCCGAGGCCGGCGAGAGCCGGCAAGTAACGGGTGTTCAAGCTTTTGCGCTGAACACCTTTTTCATTTTTGCGGCGACCTTTTCCTCGATGGTCGAGGAGAAAGCCTTAAAGAGGAAACCGAGGCTGATCTCGAGATGCGCCTCCTTCTCCAGGACGACCAGCTTGCCGGACACGCCGCTACGCTTGAACTTCAGCACGTCGCCGTCCCATTCCGAACTCATCTCGTATTCCTCGGCCATCTGGTCGGCGACCTTTTGCGCGGCGGCCTTTGCTTTCTTGTGCGGCAACTTGTGCGCCTGTGTGATTCTGATATCGGCCATGCCCTATCCCTTGATGACGCCAGGATTAAGGATATTCGGTGGATTGCCGCCGGTCAACGCCGCGATCAGATTGTCCGCGGCGCAGTTCGCCATCGCGCGGCGAGTCGGTTCAGACGCGCTGGCGATGTGCGGGGTCAGCACCACGTTGGAAAGCGACAGGAAGGCAGGATCGAAGGCAGGCTCATTTTCGAACACGTCAAGGCCGGCGGCCGCGAGCCGGTTCGCACGCAAGGCAACGATCAGCGCGGCGTCATCGACAATGCCGCCGCGCGCGATGTTCACCAGCGTCGCCGTCGGTTTCATCATCGCCAGTTCGACGGCGCCGATGATGTGATGGACCTGCGGGGAATACGGCAGCGCCAGCATCACGTGGTCTGCCGTTTTCAGCAATTCTTCCTTGCCCACGTAGCGGGCGTTATTGGCACGCGCTTCCAGCTCCGGCGCCACGCGCGACCGGTTGTGGTAGATCACCTTCATGTCGAACCCCATCGACCGGCGCGCGATCGCCTGTCCGATGCGGCCCATGCCGATGATGCCCAGCGTCGAACCATGCACGTCCGCGCCAAGGAACGTATCGAATCGCCACTTGTTCCATTTTCCCGCCCGCAGCCAGTGCTCCGATTCGGTCACGCGGCGCGCGGTCGCCAGCAATAGCGCCCAGGCAAAATCGGCCGTGGTTTCATTCAGCACGTCGGGGGTATTGGTCACCATGATTCCCGCCTTGGTGGCGGCATCGACGTCGATGTTGTTGAATCCGACCGCCATGTTGCACACCGCCTTGAGGGACGGATTGGCGGCCAGCATGTCGGCGGTGATGCGCTCGCTGGGAGTGGTAAAGATGCCGCCCTTGCCCTTTACCTTCTCCGCCAGTTCGCTCGCGGGCAGGATGCGGTCATCCTGGTTCGACTCGACCTCGAAATATTGCTCGAGGCGTTCAATGACGTCGGGAAACACCGCCCGCGTCACGAGTATCCTGGCTTTTGTCATCGCACATCACCGAAAGAAGATGAAGGTCATCACGATAAACAGCGGGACGAGCACCGCACAGGACCAGGCCATGTAGCCGAAGAAGGACGGCATCTTGATGCCGCGTTCTTCCGCGATCGCTTTCACCATCATGTTCGGCGCGTTGCCGATGTAGCTGTTCGCGCCCATGAACACGGAGCCGCAGGAAATCGCGGCCAGCGTGCTCGCGAGTGTGGTCATCAGTACGGCCGGGTCGCCGCCGGCTGTATTAAAGAATACCAGATAGGTCGGCGCGTTATCGAGGAAGGAGGAAAGCAGGCCAGACGCCCAGAAGTACATGGCATTGATGGGCTGGCCGCTCTCGTCGGTGACAGCGCGGATCACGGCCGAAAACGCCCCCGCCTCGCCGGCGCGCAGCATTGCAATGACGGGGATGATGGTGATGAAGATGCCGGCGAACAGCTTCGCCACTTCCTGGATCGGTCCCCACGAAAATTCATTGCCCTGGCGCGCGGCCTTCGGGGTAGCCCACAGCGAAATGAAAATCACGGCAACAAGCAATACGTCGCGCACCATGTTCTGCAGCTCGACCTCGGTACCGAATACATCGAACTCGACGCCCGGTTTCCACAGCCCGCTCATCAGCACCAGGCCGACGATCGCGGCGAGCAGGAAGAAATTGAACTGCCCTTCGAAACGGATCGCCGAATCAGGCGTGGGATCCGATGACGGCTGGAATTCCTCTTCCTTGTTGTTGTAATAGTGCCGGTCGAGGAGATAGAAGATGATGAGCAGCGCCGCGCACAGGAAGAGCGTCTCGGGGAAGATGTTCTTCATCGTCCAGGAGAAATCGACTCCCTTGAGGAACCCGAGGAAGAGCGGCGGATCGCCGAGCGGCGTTAGGGAGCCGCCGGCATTCGACACCAGGAAAATGAAGAACACAACGATATGCACGGCGTGCTTGCGATTATCGTTGGCGCGAATGAGCGGTCGAATCATCAGCATCGAAGCCCCAGTCGTGCCCATGATGCTGGCCAGCGCGGTTCCGAGCGCAAGCAGGCCGGTATTGAGGGCTGGCGTCCCGTGCAGATTGCCGCGGACGCAAATGCCGCCGGCCACGACGAACAGCGATGTCACGAGGATGATGAAGGGGATGAATTCGGCGACGAAAGCATGCACGGCGCCGCCAGCCGCCGACCCTGCCCCGAAGTACACGGCGCATGGCAGCAGGAACGCTAGCGACCATGCGATCGATACTTTCCCGAAGTGGTGGTGCCAGAAGGCCGGAGTGAGCAGCGGGCACAGTGCAATCGAGAGCAGCAGGCCGGCGAAGGGGACGCCCCACCATGCCGACATCAGGCTGCCGTCAATCGTCGCGGCGTGGGAAATCGCTGGAAGAAGTGCAGGCACGACGCCGGCCAGCGCAGCCAGGATTCTTGTTCTCAATTCCGGTCTCCGATTTTTTTGATCGGCCGCCATTGTAGCGTGGAACAATGGCGGCGCTTTATAAAGCGCGTACGTATTACTACGGCGGAAAGCGGTCAGGCGCCGCGTACCAGGATCACGTGGACGCGGTACGGGCCATGCGCGCCGAGGACGATCGTCTGCTCGATGTCGCCCGTGCGCGAAGGCCCGGAGATGAAGTTGATCGCGCGCGGCATGTCGACGCCCTCCGCGCGTGCAAGGGCGAAGGCATCTTCCATGTGCGCGACGATGCGCGATGCAGGCACGATGGCGATATGCGTTTCCGGAAGCAGGCTGGCGGAGGACCAGGTCTCGGGGCTGGACATCAGCATCAGGCTGCCCGTTTCCGCGACAGCACAGAAGACACCGGTAATGCCGACCATATCTTCATTGCGCGGACGGCGGAATTCCACCTGCACGCCGGCCTCGTTCCAGTGCATTTCGCCGAGCGTTTTCCAGGCGATCGCATTGCGCGCCACGCCGATCTCGTCGAGGTAACGCGCGACGGCAGCCGGCACCGCCGCCATGTCCGCGACAGCCGCGACGGTGTCGGACATGCGCACCGCCTGGTCCCTGA
Organism: Noviherbaspirillum sp. ST9; assembly: GCF_048799745.1. Taxonomy (NCBI): domain Bacteria; kingdom Pseudomonadati; phylum Pseudomonadota; class Betaproteobacteria; order Burkholderiales; family Oxalobacteraceae; genus Noviherbaspirillum; species Noviherbaspirillum sp. ST9. The sequence goes on from NZ_JBLWFR010000007.1 coordinate 29,605, forward strand.
AGTGAGTCACAAGGTCGTCGCCGACGGCGGGACGCGGTCCCTGCGCATGCTGCGCGATGTAGTCCTTCACGGCACCCCGTTCGGCCTGTGTCGGCTCGGCCGGGCGATTCTGCGCCTTGCGAATGCGGTTGAAGATGGCTTGGCGAGCGGCGGACGTATCCATATTGACCCCTTGATGACTGGCTTCGCAGTCTACCGGAATTGATTTGCATGATAGCCACGCGAGCGCTTGATTTAATTTCAAACGCGCGGCGCAAATTATTCATGCTGTACGGACGGAGCATTGCCAATTCGTCCACAAACAGCGCAATACGGCGCGGCGATCGTATTCCGGCGCATTTGCTTATTCATAAACTGTATAAGTTTGGTTTGTTAGAAACAACCAATTATCTTAAAATACAAGGCTTTGCAGCGGGTTGTCCGGTTCGGTTGCGCCCCGCAGCCACCGCCCTCTCGGCTCCAAATCAGACCAGTTTCACAAAAATCCATAGATAGGACTGTTATGACTCACGTTGTGACCGAATCCTGCATCCGCTGCAAGTACACCGACTGCGTGGATGTATGCCCGGTAGATTGCTTCAGGGAAGGCCCGAATTTTCTTACGATCGATCCGGACGAGTGCATCGATTGCGCCGTTTGCGTGGCCGAATGCCCGGTCAACGCGATTTATGCCGAAGAAGACGTGCCGGCGGACCAGCAGCATTTCATCAAGCTGAACGTCGATCTCGCGCGCAAGTGGCCCTCGATCACCAAGACCAAGGATCCGCTGCCTGACGCTGATGAGTGGAAGGACGTCAAGGAAAAGCTGGACGAACTCGCCAAGTAAGCATTCCCGCCGGACGGTGCGCCGTCCGGCGCTGCAGCACCAACACTCCCCCAGCCCCCCTCCCCCGCTTCAGCCTCCGCTCCTCTTTCCTCCACCGAGGCTGCATCGCATCCGCCTGCGGATCACGCATTCGTCTACGGAATGCAATGAAACCGTCTGTTGGAGGCTTGCCGACTTCGCTGTCTTCAACTGTTTGTCTCAATCGCACAGGATGTCAAACACCGGCCTGACAAATTGCGTCAATGCGGGTTTGTACCTGGCCAAATTCGCTGAGAATGTTGTTCGTTCTGTACGAACACCTCTTCCCATGAAGTTTTCACCCGCGTCCCGGTGGCATAAACGCGTAAAAATTACACATCGTTCTCTTGCTCCGTGTAAAGGTGGGAATGCGAAACCTGCCTTTTACGCTGCACAGCACCATTCCTGACTAAAAAGGCGCCCCGAAAAAGAATCCATCCCAAGCCCGGCACACTTTATGCTGCTTTTCTTTCGAGACAGGCAGGCGAACAACGAGCAATAAGTCCGGAGTGTTTTAACGATCCAGTTATTTGGACGCACTCCAAGGCCAGCACAATCGCACGCCATCCCCAAGGTGATACATCGTCGTTGGCAATGCCTGCGCCGGGGGATTTTAGCGTGTCGGAGAAGTGGCGATGCCTCGACTAAGGCATAGGTGAAACAACGTGATAAACGGCTCTTTTTTCTCAGGAAAAACAAAATTGCAGATTGTGTTATGTTGTTAATGGGTTTGATCTAGAGCAAACCTGTTGCAGAGTGGAAACGATAGAAGTTCCTCGGAAAAGTGTTGCGAACGAACGATTTATTTTTTCGCGGAAAGATCAAAAATTGTCTATGATGCATTGCAGCAAGAAATATTTATCTGCAGAATCTAGCGACACCGGTACCACTTGAAAGAGGCCATCATGCTTTACCAATTTCACGAGCTGAACCGCACCTTCCTGAACCCGCTCATCCAATGGGCGGAAGCTTCTGCAAAGCTGTTCACGAACCCGGTCTCGCCACTCGCACACACGCCGTTCGCGCAACGTATCGCGGCCGGCTACGAATTGATGTACCGGCTCGGCAAGGATTATGAAAAACCCGAGTTCGGTATCAAAACCGTTCCCGTCGAAGGCAAGTCCGTCGGCGTGTTCGAAGAAGTCGCCGTGCAGAAACCGTTCTGCCGCCTGATCCACTTCAAGAAGGACATGAGCGACAAGAAGCTCGCCGACCTGAAGCAACCGACCGTCCTGCTGGTCGCCCCGCTGTCGGGCCACCACTCCACCCTGCTGCGCGACACCGTCCGCGCACTGCTGTCGAACCATGACGTGTACATCACCGACTGGACCGATGCCCGCATGGTGCCGACGACCGAAGGCGCGTTCCACCTGCACGACTACATCTACTACGTCCAGGAATTCATCCGCAAGCTCGGCCCGGACCTGCATGTGATCTCCGTCTGCCAGCCGACCGTTCCCGTCCTCGCCGCCATCTCGCTGATGGCTTCGGACAACGATCCGATGCTGCCGAAGACCATGACCATGATGGGCGGCCCGATCGACCCGCGCAAATCGCCGACCGAAGTGAACGACCTTGCGATCAAGCGCCCGTTCTCGTGGTTCGAGGACAAGGTCATTTACAGCGTTCCGCCGAACTATCCGGGTTTCGGCCGCAAGGTCTATCCGGGCTTCCTGCAGCACGCCGGCTTCATCGCCATGAATCCGGGCCGCCATGCGCAGAGCCACTGGGATTTCTACATGCACCTGCGTGCAGGCGACCAGGAATCGGCCGAAGAGCATCGCAAGTTTTACGACGAGTACAACGCCGTCCTCGACATGCCGGCCGAGTACTACCTCGAGACGATCAAGATGGTGTTCCAGGAATTCCGCCTGCCGCTCGGCACATGGGAAGTCGAGGGCAAGCTGGTACGTCCGCAGGACATCAAGAACGTCGCGCTATTCACCATCGAAGGCGAGCTGGACGATATCTCCGGCACGGGCCAGACTGAAGCCGCGCATGATCTCTGCAAGGGCATTCCGAAGGCCAAGAAGCAACACTTCACCGTGCCGAAGGCCGGCCACTACGGCATCTTCTCCGGTCGCCGCTGGCGCGAAATGGTGTGCCCGAAGATCGGCGAATTCATTCGCGCGCATTCCTGATTTAACTACCGGTGTAGGCGAAAGCCGTTCCCTCGAAAGGGGAACGGCTTTTTTGTTTGAAGAAGACGCCCTTTGCCCGGATAATGCTGTTTTTTATTGCAAAACCCCCGCTGTGTCCTCCACTCCCGCCCCCACCCTGGCCGACCGCATCGAAAACCTCCTGCCGCAGACCCAATGCACGAAGTGCGGTTATCCGGCATGCCGCCCTTATGCGGAGGCGGTCGCCGACGGCACCGCCGGCTATAACCAGTGCCCGCCCGGCGGCGCAGAAGGTGTCGCGCGGATTGCTGCGGTACTCGGCAAGCCGGTCATCCCGCTCAATCCAGTTAACGGCGTGGAGCGTCCGAGACCGCTCGCCGTCATCGACGAAACCCTCTGCATCGGATGCACGTTGTGCATCCAGGCCTGCCCCGTCGATGCAATCGTTGGCGCTGCCAAGCAGATGCACACCGTCATCAACGACCTGTGCACCGGCTGCGATCTGTGCGTCGCACCCTGTCCCGTCGACTGCATTGCCATGGTCGACGTTACACCGGGCAAAACCGGCTGGGATGCGTGGTCGCAGCCGCAGGCGGATGCCGCACGCGAGCGCCACCAGTTCCGGGTAGCACGCTTGCGCCGCGAGAAAGAGGAAAACGACGCTCGCCTCGCAGCGAAAGCTGCCGCCAAGTTGAAAGCGGTCGAAGCCGAGTCCACGCTATCGCCGGAGGAAAAAGCGGCAGCGGACCGCAAGAAGGCCATCATCCAGGCGGCCATGGAGCGCGCCCGCCTGAAGAAGGAGCAGATGGCGGCGCAGGCTGCTGGAACAACCGGAATCGACGATGTTTCGCGCTCCGTGAAGAAGCAGATCGAAGAAATCAGCGAGAAGCTCGAACAGCAAAAAGACCCGCAATGAACGCCGAAAAACGTCTCGAGATCTTCCGCCGCTTCCGCCAGGCCAATCCCCATCCGACCACCGAACTCGAATACACCACGCCCTTCGAATTGCTGATCGCCGTCATCCTGTCGGCGCAGGCGACCGACGTCTCGGTGAACAAGGCGACGCGGCGCCTATATCCCGTTGCGAATACACCGGCAAAGATGCGCGCGCTCGGTACCGAGGGGCTGGAAGAATACATCCGCACCATCGGCCTGTACCGGACCAAGGCGAAGAATGTGATCGAAACCTGCCGCATCCTGCTGGAGCAGCATGGCGGCGAGGTGCCGCGTTCACGGGAGGCATTGCAGGCACTGCCAGGCGTCGGCCGCAAGACGGCGAATGTGGTCCTGAATACCGCCTTCGGCGAACCGACGATTGCGGTCGACACGCACATCTTCCGCGTTTCCAACCGTACTGGCATTGCGCCGGGCAAGGATGTGGACGCTGTTGAGCAGAAGTTGCTCAAGACGGTGCCGCAGGAATTCCGCCATGACGCTCACCACTGGCTGATCCTGCATGGCCGTTACACCTGTATCGCACGCAAGCCGCAATGCTGGAACTGCATCATCAACGACTTGTGCGAATTCAGGGACAAAACGCCCTTGCCTGAGAAGGGCGTCTAACTCATTCGATCCGGCAGGCTTCGTCGAACGACAGGCGCGGGCCGCGCGGATGCAGCTTGCTGGTGTCGCCGTAGCCGATACTGCACACGAAATTTGCCTTCACGGACGTGCCCTTGAAGAACGTTTCGTTCATCTTGTCGGCATTGAAGCCCGACATTGGCGCACAGTCGAGACCAAGCGCGCGCGCAGCCATGATGAAATAACCGCCCTGCAGCGACGAATTGCGCATGGCCGTCGCGTCGATGTTCGGCTGATTGCCGGCGAACCAGGACCGCGCATCCAGGTTATGCGGGAAGAGCTGCGGCAGCTTCTCGTAGAACTCCATGTCCATGCCGATGATGGCCGTCACCGGGGCAGATTTCGTCTTGTCGATATTGCCCGGGTTCATGCACGCCAGCAGCTTCTCTTTCGCTTCAGGCGATTTCACGAACACGATACGCGCAGGCGAGCAATTCGCCGAGGTAGGGCCCCATTTCAGCAGGTCGTAGAGCTGCTTCAGTTGTTCGTCAGTGACAGGCTTGTCGCGCCATCCGTTGTGCGTGCGCGCATCGGTGAAAAGCGTCTGGAGTGCGGTGTCGTTCAGCATGTGGAATTCCATTTTTGATGGGTGTCAGGAGCATTCGGCGCTTGTGGTGCCGGCAAACGGAACATATGGTAAACGAATCCGTTCCTGCGGGCGGTAGAATAGACGTTTCTCCGCCTTTCCGTCCGATCCGATGTTCAATCCCTCACAGCACGACGTGCGCCGCTTTTTCTGCGAGACTTTCCGCAAGGTCCGTGCCAATGAAATCCTCACGCCGCTGGAAGCCATCGCGCGCGACTGGATCGTTCAGCACGAGGAGTATGCGGACGCGCTGAAGGACGTCAACGAAGCGCTGGCGGCGGACTACTCGGTCGAACGCGGCCAAAGCAATCCCTTCCTCCACCTGTCGATGCACCTGTCCATCGCGGAACAGATTTCCATCGATCAGCCGCCTGGAATTCGCGCCGCGTTCCTCTCGCTGGCACAGCGGCTCGGCTCCGAGCACGATGCGCATCACCAGATGATGGAATGCCTGGGTGAGATGATCTGGAATTCCCAGCGCAGCGGTCTGCCGCCCGATGGCGCGGCTTATATCGAATGCGTACGTCGACGCTGAGCTTCAACGACACCGCAGCCGCCGAAGCCCAGCGCTTGCTTTATCAAACGACCTTCACCTCGATCTTGCGCGGCTGGACATGCTCGGTCTTCGGAATGCGCAGGCGCAGCACGCCATTCTTGAACTCTGCCGTCGTTTTCTCGCTGTCCAGTTCCTTGGAAAGCGTGAAGACGCGGCGATAGCGCGGCAGCCGCACTTCCGCATGGCCGGATTCCATGCCTTCGGGTGTACTGAGGCTCACTTCGCCTTCGATGGTCAGGCTGCCTGCTTCAAGCTGCAGGTTCAGCTTTTCCTTCGGCACGCCGGGCAGGTCGGCCAGCAGCGTGATGCCGGAAGCGTCCTCGATCACATCGACCGGCGGCAGCAAGGCAGCCTCGGGCCGGACATTCTCATTCGTGCGTTGCGTCACATTGGTATTTGCGCTCATGTTCGTTCCTCCTTCTTACTGAATGGCGATGCGGCGCGGTGCCGGTGCCTGGCGGCGTTTGACGGAAACATGCAGTACGCCGTCACGATATTCGGCGCTTACACCGCTCGGGTTCACGTCGTCTTCAGGCAGGCTGACCACGCGGCGGAAGCGGCCAGCGAATCGCTCGTTGATATGCAGCGCGGCCTTTTCATCCTGCCCCGGCAAGTCGGCAGCGCGGTCTCCGGCGATGGTGAGCACGCCGCGCTCCAGGTTGACTTCTATCGTTGCCGGATCCAGGCCCGGCGCGAACGCATACAGCTCAAGCGACTGCGGCGTCGTTCCCACATTCACCGCGGGAAAGCCGCCACGTCCTACGCCACGAATGCTGGGGCCCGTTTCAAAGACTTCCTGCATCTCGCGCTGCAGGCGATCGAGTTCGGCGAAGACATCGCGGGGAAACAAGGCTCTGTACATCATTTTGTCCTCCTGACTGGTTAGGTGCGGCCGTCAAATCGGCTTACATCCCCAAAATAGGAGCACCGGGAGGATTTTCAATACCTTGATTTTGTGTGTCGCCGCCACCATGTTGGAGGAAATTGCGGGACATCCGGAAATAAAAAAAGCCACGGAGTCCGTGGCTTTCTTCGTCGAATTGCCGGGGGCGCTTACTTGCGCAGTACCAGCGTTCCCGGCAGGCCGTGCAGGTAGGCCGCAATGTCCTTGATGTCCTGGCCGGACAGCGGCTTGACCTGTGCGCCCATGATCGCGTTACCGCGGCCATTGGCGCCGTCTCCGCCTCGCTTGTACGCCGTCAGTGCTGCGACGAGGTAATCCTCATGCTGGCCGGCCAGCTTCGGGTAGCTCGGGTCGATCGGGGTGTTGTAGTCCTTGCCGTGGCAGGAGAAGCAGTTGTACTTTTCGGCGGCGGCCTTGCCCGCTTCGGCGTTGCCGCCGGCGAAGGCGTTGAACGAAACCAGCACGGCTGCGGCTGCGAGAATCTTCTTCATTGCGTTGTCCCCTCTTATTTCTGCTGTGCGTAGTAGGCGGCGACGTCGGAGATGTCCTGGTCCGACAGTCCGGCAGCGATGCCGCGCATGCTGGGGTGCTTGCGCTCGCCCTTCTTGTAGGCCTGCAGGGCGTTTTCAATGTACTTGGCGGACTGGCCGCCGAGCTTGGGCACCTGGTACACCTCGGGGAAGGTTGCCTTGTAGCCGGGGATGCCGTGGCAGCCGATGCACATCGCCACCTTGTTTTCAGCTGCCTTGGCGTTGCCTTCCGCTGCGGCAGCGAAACCGGCGACACCCGCGAGCGCGACAAACGCAATTAGTTTTTTCATGATAGCTCGGGAGGTTTAAGACGAAATTTCAAAATACATCCGGAAAGAATTCAGCCAGGCAGAGAATCATTTACGGATAAATTCTCGGGACATCGGCGGATTTGACCATGAAGCTTGTAGGTGTTTCTCCGACGCACCAAAACCGTCTCATTCTACCTGAAGACTGACAAGCAGTCCACGAACCGGGACACCGGGCGAAAACCGTCTGGAGGAAGGCCTCCAACCCCGGATTTCCAACTCGCTTATACTTGTTTTTTCCCCTTTCTCTGACGAACGGTACCATGCGCCCAGAAACTCGCTTTGAAGGTTCACAGAACTATGTCGCGACCCATGACCTGAAACTTGCCGTCAACGCCGCGCTGACACTGCAGCGCCCCCTCCTGATCAAGGGCGAACCGGGTACCGGCAAGACCATGCTGGCCGAGGAAGTTGCCGCCGCGCTAGGCATGCCGCTGCTGCAATGGCACATCAAGTCCACCACCAAGGCGCAGCAGGGCCTGTACGAATACGACGCGGTTTCCCGACTGCGCGACTCGCAGCTGGGCGACGAGCGGGTGAAGGACATCCACAACTACATCGTCAAGGGCGTGCTGTGGCAGGCCTTCAACTCCGACCAGCAGGTCGTGCTGCTGATCGACGAGATCGACAAGGCCGACATCGAATTCCCGAACGACCTGCTGCGCGAACTCGACCGCATGGAGTTCTACGTCTACGAGACGCGCGAGCTGGTGAAGGCCAAGACGCGCCCGCTGGTGATCATCACCTCCAACAACGAGAAGGAACTGCCGGACGCCTTCCTGCGCCGCTGCTTCTTCCATTACATCAAGTTCCCCGACAAGGACACGATGGAGCAGATCGTCGATGTCCATTTCCCGCAGCTCAAGAAGGATCTGCTGGCGCAGGCGCTGCAGACCTTCTACGAAGTGCGCGAAGTCGCCGGACTGAAGAAGAAGCCGTCTACGTCCGAGCTGCTCGACTGGCTGAAATTGCTGCTGGCGGAAGACATTCCCGCGGAAGCCCTCCGCAGCAAGGATGCAAAGGCCGTCGTGCCGCCGCTGCACGGCGCGCTGCTCAAGAACGAGCAGGACGTGCACCTGTTCGAGCGCCTGGTCTTCATGTCGCGGACCAACCGCTAGCACGCCATGACCTTCGTCACGCCGCTCACGCTCAAGGGCGAACACGTCACGCTGGAGCCCCTGCAGATCTCCCATACCGCCGGCTTGGCTGAGGCGGTCAGGGATGGGGAGTTGTGGAAGCTCTGGTACACATCCATTCCGGCGCCCGAAGGCATGGGTACCGAAATCGACCGGCGCCTCGGCCTGCAGGCGTCGGGCAGCATGATGCCCTTCGCCATCCGCCGCAATGACACCGGCGCCCTGTGCGGCATGACGACCTACATGCATATCGATGCGGTCCATCGTCGCGTTGAAATCGGCTCGACGTGGTACGCGAAGAGCGTCCAGCGCACCGCGGTCAACACGGAAGCCAAGCTGATGCTGCTGACGCACGCTTTCGAAGAACTGCGCTGCATCGCCGTGGAATTCCGCACGCACTGGATGAACCAGCAGTCGCGCGCCGCCATTGCCCGGCTGGGCGCGAAGCAGGACGGCATCCTGCGCAACCACCAGCGCATGCCGGACGGCTCGTTCCGCGATACGGTCGTGTTCTCGATCATCGAATCGGAGTGGCCGACCATCAAGCGTCACCTGCAGTTCAAGCTGGGGCGCTGAGGAGACAGTATGCTCATCGATTTTTTCTTCACCCTGAAAGACGCGAAGATTCCGGTCTCGATCAAGGAATTCCTGATCCTCCTGGAAGCAATGCAGAAGAGCGTCATCAGCCCGTCACTGGACGACTTCTATTACCTGTCGCGCACGACGCTGGTGAAGGATGAGGCGCATTACGACAAGTTCGATAAAGCATTCGGCCTGTATTTCCGCGGCATCGACGCTATCTTCGAGAAACATCCCGAGATCCCGCTCGAATGGCTGCAGAAGCGCATGGAGCGTGAACTGACGCCCGAGCAGAAGGCGGCAATCGAGAAGTTCGGCTATGACAAGCTGATGGACCGCCTGAAGGAATTGCTCAAGGAGCAGAAAGAACGTCACGAGGGCGGCAACCGCTGGATTGGCACCGGTGGCACCTCCCCGTTCGGCAATGGCGGGACGAATCCTGAAGGCATCCGCATTGGCGGCGAAGGCGGGAACCGCACTGCCGTCAAGGTCTGGGAAGCGCGCAGCTACCGCGATTACGACGACGAGCGCGAGCTCGGCACGCGCAACATCAAGGTTGCGTTGCGCCGCCTGCGCAAGTTCGCGCGCGAAGGCGCCGAGGAAGAGCTGGCCCTCGACGACACCATCCGCGCCACCGCCAACAATGCCGGCTACCTCGACATCAAGATGCAGCCGGAACGCAAGAACAACATCAAGGTACTGATGCTGCTCGACGTCGGCGGCACGATGGACGACCACATCGCCCGCACCGAGGAATTGTTCTCGGCAGCGAAGACCGAGTTCAAGAACATGGAGTTCTTCTACTTCCACAATTGCGTCTACGACTACCTGTGGAAGAACAACCGCCGCCGCCACGCCGAGAAGTTCCATACCTGGGATGTGCTGCGCAAGTACACGCCGGACACCAAGCTGATCTTCGTCGGCGATGCGACGATGAGCCCGTATGAAATTCTTCAGCCGGGCGGGTCGGTCGAATACAACAACGAGGAAGCCGGGGCCGAGTGGCTGCAACGCTTCACCAGCACCTTCCCGAAGTTCATCTGGCTCAATCCCGAGCCGGAGGGTTTGTGGCAGTACCGTCAATCGATTTCTGTCATCCGGCAGATCATGAACAACCGGATGTTCCCCGTCACCATCGAGGGACTGGAACGCGGGATGCGCGTGTTGAGCAAGTAGTCCGCTTGTCAGGCGAACGGCAGGAATTTCTTCAGTACGGTCACCAGATGATGACTCGCGAGCGGCTTGTTCAGGAAGCCGTCGGCACCGACGTAACGGGCCTGCTGCACGTCGTACACGAAGGGTTTGCTGACCAGGAAAACGACGGCGATGCGGACCAGCGAGTCCTTCTCCTTGATCGCCCAGCAAAGACGGTAAGGATCGAGGCCGGGTGTTGACGTATTGATCATGACGAAGGCGACCGGCTCGCGCTTGCAGACTTCAACTGCTTCAACCTCGTCACTCACCCATGCGACGGGCACTTTCTGACGGGCCAGCAGGTCGGAGAGGTAGTCCCGCAGGGCCGGCGCCTTGTCCACGACAAGAACGATCCCGTTTTCCGGCACCTTGGCGCGCATTTTCTCGTACTCGGCGGGATCGGTAAGATCGAGGTCGATGCGGTCACGGCGACGCCTTTCGGGGACGGTGACAATATCGGACGCTTCCAGCCGCGACAATGCGTCCGCACGCCGCTCCACGAGTTCATCCAGCGTTTCGAACAACTGGTCCCAGCGAATCGGATCGTCGACCGCGGGATACGGCAAGGGTACGTCCGGCGTGCCGACCAGCATCGCCGGGCGGACCTCGCTGGGGCGCACGTCTGCAAGCGTCACCAGCGCCTTGAGCTGGCTTGCCTTCGCGACGTAGAGGTCAGGATCCTGCAGATTGTCGTCCTCAAGTCTGAAATAGCCGTACCCCCAGGTCTGCCTGATCGAGAAATTTTCGTCAAAGCAGGCCTCCTCCTCGGACGTAAAGCCGATGAGTCGAACGGCAAAGGGGAAGGTCTGGCTGATCATGGCGTTTCATTTTATAAATATTTTTATATGTTTCATTAAATAAATTTTCGGGAATGGCATTTACGCCACGGCGCCGCGTTTTCGTTCCTTAACCGCTTGCAGGGCCGAAACCAATGCCCGACGAGCGCCGATTTTCATTAGAATGCTGGGACTTATGCGTTAATGCATACCCTATAGCAACTCCGCTTCCCATTGAATGGCAACCAGAAAATCTTCCGATTACAGCGAATCGTCAATCCGCGTCCTGAAAGGACTCGAACCCGTCAAGCAGCGTCCGGGCATGTACACCCGCACCGAAAACCCGCTGCACATCATCCAGGAAGTGATTGACAATGCCTCCGACGAAGCGCTCGGCGGCTTTTGCAAGAACGTCATCGTTACCCTGAATCCCGACGGCAGTGTCAGCGTCGAGGATGACGGCCGCGGCATTCCGGTCGGCCTGCACCCCGAAGAGAAAGTGCCGACCGTCGAGATCGTCTTCACGCGCCTGCACGCGGGTGGCAAATTCGACAAGGGTTCGGGCGGCGCCTACTCCTTCTCCGGCGGCTTGCACGGTGTCGGCGTGTCGGTCACGAATGCCCTCTCCACTCGCCTCGAAATCACCGTCTGGCGCGAAGGCGGCGTGCACCAGATCGCTTTCGCCGAAGGCGACGTGATCGAGAAACTGAAATCGCGTCCGCAAGGCAAGGAAGACAAGAAGTCCGGCACGCGCGTAACCGTCTGGCCGAACGCCAAGTACTTCGACTCCTCCGCCATCCCCAGCGCCGAACTGCAGCGCCTGCTGCGTTCCAAGGCGGTCCTGCTTCCGGGCGTGAAAGTCACCCTGGTCAACGGCAAGACCGGCGAGACGCAGACCTGGAAATACGACCAGGGCCTGCGCGGCTACCTGGTGGAATCGCTGGCCCAAACCTCCGGCGCCGAGCCGCTCATCCCGCTTTTCGAAGGCGAGCAATACGCCGGCAACGACGCGGAAGGCTTTGCCGAAGGTGAAGGCGCCGCATGGGTCGTCGCCTGGACGGAAGATGGCAATGTCGTGCGTGAGTCCTACGTCAACCTGATCCCGACGCCTGCGGGCGGCACGCACGAAGCTGGCCTGCGTGAAGGCCTGTTCAATGCGGTCAAGAGCTTCGTTGAAATGCACGCGCTGCTGCCCAAGGGCGTCAAGCTGCTGCCGGAAGACGTGTTTGCGCGTGTCTCCTTCGTGCTGTCGGCCAAGGTGCTCGATCCGCAATTCCAGGGACAGATCAAGGAGCGCCTGAATTCCCGCGACGCGGTGCGTCTTGTGGGCTCCTTCACCCGCCCAGCCCTCGAACTCTGGCTCAACCAGCACGTCGACTACGGCAAGAAGCTGGCAGAACTGGTGATCAAGCAGGCGCAATCCCGCCTGCGCTCGGCGCAAAAGGTCGAAAAGAAAAAATCCTCCGGTGTGGCTGTGCTGCCCGGCAAGCTCACCGATTGCGAATCGGACGACATCTCCCGCAACGAGCTTTTCCTCGTCGAGGGCGATTCCGCGGGCGGCTCTGCCAAGATGGGCCGCGACAAGGAATTCCAGGCCATCCTGCCGTTGCGCGGCAAGGTACTGAACTCCTGGGAAACCGAACGTGACCGCCTGTTCGCCAACAATGAAATCCACGATATCGCTGTCGCAATCGGCGTCGACCCGCATGGACCGAACGACACCCCGGACCTCTCCGGTCTTCGCTACGGCAAGATCTGCATCCTCTCCGATGCGGACGTCGACGGCTCGCACATCCAGGTGCTGCTGCTGACGCTGTTCTTCAAGCACTTCCCGCAGTTGATCGCCCACGGCAACATCTGTGTCGCCCGTCCGCCGCTGTACCGTGTCGACGCCCCCGCGCGCGGCAAGAAGCAGGCGCAGAAGCTGTACGCACTGGACGACGGCGAACTGGCAGCCATCGAAGACAAGCTGCGCAAGGACGGCGTGAAGGAAGGCGCCTGGAGCATTTCCCGCTTCAAGGGTCTCGGTGAAATGAACGCGGAGCAGCTGTGGGAAACCACCATGAATCCGGACACGCGCCGCCTGCTGCCGGTGTCGCTCGGCGACTTCGACCTCGCCGCCTCCGAATCGCGCTTCAACATGCTGATGGGCAAAGGCGAAGCCGCCGCACGCCGCGCCTGGCTCGAAGAGCACGGCAACGAAGCCGAAGCCGATATCTGATGGCCGCGATCAATAGACAAGTGAAACAATGACTGAACAAGCCACCCTGTTTGAAGAAGCGCCGTCGGGTGACGGCGAAGCGCTCACGCTCGCGACCTTTGCCGAGCGTGCCTACCTCGACTACGCCATCTCGGTCGTCAAGGGCCGTGCATTGCCGGATGTCTGCGACGGCCAGAAACCGGTCCAGCGCCGCATCCTGTATGCGATGCACGAACTTGGCCTCGACTCCGCCGCCAAGCCGCGCAAATCCGCTGCTGTGGTCGGCGACGTGCTCGGCAAGCTGCATCCGCACGGCGATCAGTCGGTGTACGACGCGCTGGTGCGCATGGCGCAGGATTTTTCGCTGCGCTATCCGCTGATCGACGGCCAGGGCAATTTCGGCTCGCGCGACGGCGACGGCGCCGCGGCCATGCGTTACACGGAAGCGCGCCTGACCCCGATCTCGAAACTGCTGCTCGACGAGATCGACATGGGCACGGTTGATTTCCAACCGAACTATGACGGCTCGACCCAGGAGCCGAAGCTGCTGCCTGGACGCCTGCCCTTCGTGCTGCTTAACGGCGCGTCCGGCATTGCGGTCGGCCTCGCCACGGAAATCCCGTCGCACAACCTGACCGAAGTCGCCAAGGCGGCCGTGGCAATGATCCGCAACCCGAAGATCACCCACGCCGAATTGATGGAAATGGTCCCCGGTCCCGACTTCCCGGGCGGCGGCCAGATCATCACACCGGCGACGGCGATCGCGGAAATGTATGAAAACGGCCGCGGCACGCTGAAGGTGCGCGCTCGCTGGAAGATCGAGGACCTCGCGCGCGGCCAGTGGCAGGCGGTGGTCACGGAGCTGCCACCGGGCACTTCCGCGCAAAAGATCCTCGAGGAAATCGAAGAGCTCACGAATCCGAAGGTCAAGCTCGGCAAGAAATCGCTGCTGCCCGACCAGCTGGCGATGAAGCAGATGATCCTGTCGGTACTTGACACCGTGCGCGACGAATCCGGCAAGGATGCGCCGGTACGCCTCGTCTTCGAACCGAAATCGAAGAACCAGGACCAGACCGAGTTCATGAATATCCTGCTGGCGCACACCTCGCTGGAAACCGGCAGCTCGATCAACCTCGTGATGATCGGCCGCGACGGCCGTCCTCGCCAGAAGGGCCTGTCGCATATCCTGCACGAGTGGATCGAGTTCCGTTTCGATACGGTCACCCGCCGTACCCGTTTCCGCTTGCAGAAGGTCGACGACCGCATCCATATCCTGGAAGGCCGCGAAGCGGTCCTGCTGAATATCGACAAGGTCATCAAGATCATTCGGGAATCGGATGAGCCGAAGCCAGCACTGATACAGACATTCAAGCTGTCCGACCGCCAGGCCGAGGACATCCTGGAAATCCGTTTGCGCCAACTTGCGCGCCTCGAAGCGATCAAGATCCAGCAGGAACTGTCGGATCTGCGCAAGGAAAAGGAAACGCTGCATGACCTGCTCGACAACCCCTCGTCGATGAAGCGGCTGGTCATCAAGGAAATCGAAGGCGATGCCAAGCAGTTTGGCGACGCGCGCCGCACGCTCATCGAGGAAGCGGAGCGCGCCAGCGTCGAGCAGAAGGTGATCGACGAACCGGTGACCGTTGTCATCTCGCAGAAGGGTTGGGTGCGCGCGCGCACCGGCCACGGCCACGATCCGGCGCAATTCACGTTCAAGGCCGGCGACAGCCTCTACGGCACGTTCGAGTGCCGTACGATCGACACGCTGCTCGCCTTCGGCTCCAATGGCCGCATTTACTCGGTTGCAGTCTCCGCCCTGCCCGGCGCGCGCGGAGACGGCGTACCGGTCACCACGCTGATCGAGGTCGCCGGCGGCACGCGCATCCTGCATTATTTCGCCGGTCCGGCAGACACGATCCTGATGCTGGCATCCACGGCGGGCTACGGCTTTAGCGCCAAAGCGGGCGACATGGTCAGCCGCATCAAGGCCGGCAAGGCCTTCCAGACGCTGGATGACGGCGACGAGCCACTCGCACCGCGCATGGTACTTGCCGATGCCAGCGCTGTGGCGTGCCTGTCGGAAAAAGGCCGTTTGCTGGTCTTCGGCCTGGATGAACTCAAGACCCTTTCCGGAGGAGGACGTGGTGTCATCCTGATGGACCTGGAGACGAACGAGAAGCTGGTTGCTGCACAGCCGATCAGCCAGAGGGGTGTCTCAGTGTCCGGAACCGGACGCGGCGGGAAAGCTCAGGAAGTTTCCCTGTCTGCATCGGCACTTGCACCGCATATCGGCAAGCGCGCGCGCAAGGGCAAGGCGTTGGAGTCGAAGATCAAGCCGGCGGGATTGCAGGCAATTCGATAAATGCACTAAAACGGGCACATCAGGTGCCCGGAAGATGGCGGCGGCATGTCTGCCGCCGCCATTCCCCGAGAATTACAGCTTGGCAGTAATCAGCTTGCCCAGCTTCTCCACGCCTTCGCGGATCTTGGCCGGCGGCACGGTAACGAAGCTGAGGCGCAGCGTGTTCTTCTCGGGTGCGTTCGCATAGAACGGCGCACCCGGAACAAAGGCGACGTTCTGTGCGATCGCCTCGTCGAGCAGTTTCATGCTGTCGATGTGCTTCGGCAACGTGACCCAGATGAACATGCCGCCTTCCGGACGCGTCCAGGTGACGGACGACGGGAAGAACTCGGTCAGTGCGCCAAGCATGGCTTCGCACTGGTCCGCATACAGCTTGCGGATCGTGGGGATGTGCTCCTTCAGGAAACCGTCCTTGACCACTTCGTGAACAACCATTTGGGTCAGTTGTGCCGTGTGCAGGTCCGCTGCCTGCTTGGCCTGTTCCAGCTTGCGGATGAGCGGCACGGGAGCGACCACGTAACCGAGGCGGATACCCGGCGTGAGTACCTTGGAGAAGGAACCCATGTAGATGACGCCGTTGGGGTTCATCGTGAGCATCTTCGGCAGCGGGTCGCCGCGGTAGCTGAGGGCGCCGTAGGGATCGTCCTCGATCAGCGGCAGGCCGAGGCGTGCGCAGGTTTCGACCAGCGCGACGCGGCGTTCGACGGACAGGGAGCGGCCGGTCGGGTTCTGGAAATTCGGGAGTGCGTACAGCAGGCGCGCGCCCGGCGCGACATCGGCGAGTTGTTCGGGAATCAAGCCATGGTCGTCGGTGGGAACCGAGACGAATTCGGGACGGTAGACGGAAAATGCCTGCAGCGCGCCCAAGTAGCTCGGCGTCTCCACGAGCACCTTGCTGCCTTCGTCGACCAGTACTTTCGCCAGCAGATCGAGTCCTTGCTGCGACCCGGACACCATCAGCACCTGCTCGGGCACGATCTTCGCGCCGTCGGTGGACAAGGAGTCGGCAATCCATTCACGCAGCGGACCATAGCCATCCGTCGGGCCGTACTGCAGTGCCACCTTGCCCTGGTTCGACAACACCGTGTCGAAGGCAGCGCGCATGCGCTCTACGGGGAAGGTCTCGGGCGACGGCAGGCCACCCGCAAAAGAAATCACGTCGGGACGCACCGTCACCTTGAGGATTTCGCGGATGACCGAGCTTTGCAGCTGCTGCGCGCGCTCGGAGAATTGCCATTGGATGGGAGTCGGGTTTTCCATTTTCATACTTGTCTCACTGGTTGAATGGCGTTGTACGCCTGTTATGTCAGCACGCTTGTGGCGCACCTGCTAAAAGACGGCATGGGATACATGCCGGCCGAAATAGTCGATTTTACCTGCGTATTGAAACAACGGCCTAAGCTGAAAACTTTTCAGACAAGCCCTTTTCCAGCTCGGCGATGCCGGCCGGGAGATCGAGGGATGCGCCCGCGTACTGCATGCTCGATCCGAACGCATGCAAGGTCCGGAACAGGTTATGCGCGCGGCTTTGCTCGCCCATCTGGCCGATACGGACAATGTTCAGGCCGAAGGAGCCGGAAATTTCGACGCGGTGCACGCGCGACATGTGCGTGCGGACGGCGTCGCCGGAAATCCCGTCAGGAATGGTGATCCCGACCACGGAATTCAGTCGCGCTTGCTCGGGCACGAGGAGCTTGAGCCCCATCGCCTCGATACCGCGCTGAAGCGCTTTGGAGCAGACTTCGTGACGCTGGAAGCGGCGCGGCAGCGTCTCTTCGCATACCAGGCGCAATGCCTCGTGCAGCGCGAGGATGCCGGAGACCGGCGCGGTGTAATGGTAGGACTTCTGGTTCCAGAATTTGTCGGCCAGCAGCGCGTCCAGGCACCAGTGGGTGATCGGTTTCTTGCGCGCCTCGATGCGTTTCCAGGCGTTCTCGGAGAAGGCAAGCAGCGATACGCCGGGAATGGACGACAAGCCCTTCTGCCCGCCGGTAATCACGGCGTCGACCTTCCAGCGGTCCATCTCCAGGGGCATGGTGCTGAGGGTGCAGACGGCATCGACAATCACCATGCACCCGTAGGAATTGGCAAGGCGCGCGATGGCTTCGAGGTTGCGGTTGAAGACGGTATTGGATGTCTCGCCCTGCACGATCGTAAGCGTCTGGTAATCGCCCTGCTTGAGGTAGTGTTCAACGGCTTCGACATCGGCCGCCTGGTTGTCGGGCACGTCGAGCGTTGTCACCTGTGCGCCAATGCGCGTCGCCATCTCGGCCATGCGGCGGCTGAAGTAGCCGTTGCATACCGCCAGCACCTTGGTGCCAGGATCGACCAGGTTGCAGATCGCCATTTCCATCGCCGCTGAACCAGGACCGGCAACGCCGAGCACATGGCGCGAGGAGGTCTGGAAGACGTAGCGTCCCATCTCCTTCACCTGCTCGATCACCTTGTTCATCGTCTCGCCGAGGTGATTGATGACGATGGAGTTGGCGTAGGCCACCTTATGCGGGATCGGCACGGGGCCGGCGCCCATCATCAGCAGCGGTTCCTGCGGGAGGATATGGTCGAGCGATGCAACGGATGGCGGTTGAAAGGTTTCCATGTAGGTGTCTGTCGAAATGAAAAGTTGGCGGGTCAGGCGCTAATGTATCCCTCGATGCAGTTTACTGCCAAGCCGCCGAGCCAGATCACATCATTTTCGTAGGTAATTTCTATTTGACCATCGCTGCCGATACAACGCCCCTGCCGTGCGCGATAATCGACCGGCCCGCGTCGTTCGCGGAGGTAATAGGCGACTGCGCCATTGCCGCTGCCGCAGACCGGGTCTTCCGGCGTGCCTTCGGTCGGCGCGAAAGAGCGCACTTCGACAGTCGCCTCATCGAGGCCAAAGATGTTCAGCCCGCTCGCCACCGCCCGTGTCGTGGCCATGCCGATACGATTCATGTCGGGGCGCAGGCTGCGCAGCAGTTCGCCGCTTGCAACCTGCCCCGTCAGCCAGGCGACGCCGAGATCAACGACGACAGGGTCTTCCACTAGCGATGCGCCCAATGCTTCTTCCACCAGCGCTCGGGTTTCCTTGTCCACGGTCTTGAACTGCGCGCGGGGAAGTGCAATCCGGATGCCGGTATCGTCAATCCGCATCTGCACCAGTCCGACGCCGCATTCCTGCACCAGCGCGCCGTCGCGCTTCGGGATGAACCCCGACGACAGCATTGCGTGTGCGCTGCCTATCGTCGGGTGCCCTGCAAAGCGCATTTCGTTCGCCGGATTGAAAATGCGCAGCCGGTAGTCCGCATCCGGATGCTCCGGCGAGCAAACGAACGTCGTTTCGGACAAGTTGGTCCAGCGCGCAATCGCCTGCATCTGCGCCGTCTCCAGGCCGTCGCCATCAAGCACGACAGCAACGGGATTGCCCTTGTACGGTTCGGCGGTAAATACATCGACCTGGCGGAAGCGGCGCTGCTGCATGGCGATTGTCCTTGTATCGGATCAGGAAAGTTCGGCGATCAGTTCGATCTCGACGCAGGCGCCGAGCGGAACCTGGGCGACGCCAAAGGCGGAACGGGCATGCTTGCCCTTCTCGCCGAAGACTTCACCGATCAGGTCGGAAGCGCCGTTGGTGACGAGGTGCTGTTCAGTGAATTCGGAGGTCGAGTTCACCAGGCTCATCACCTTGACGATGCGGTTCACGCGATTGAGGTCGCCGCCGCAGGCTGCCTGCAGGGTCGCCATCAGATCGACGGCCACGGCGCGTGCAGCCAGCTTGCCTTCTTCGGTCGTCATGTTCTTGCCGAGCTGGCCGACCCAGGGCTTGCCGTCCTTCTTGGCGATGTGGCCGGACAGGAACACCGTATTGCCGGTCTGGGCGAACATGACGTAGGACGCGGCCGGTGCGGCCACTGCCGGCAGTTCGATGTTGAGTGCTTTCAGTTTTTCGTAGACGGACAAGATGCTCTCCTGATGGATGGGGAATAAGGGATGACGATTTTAACGCTTCACCGCCGTGCGCCGTCCGATTGCCACGACGGCGATGACGGCCATGGCGAACAGGAAGTTGCGCGGATCGAGCGCTTCGCCGAGGATCAGGGCCGCACCGACCAGCGTCAGGAAAGGTTGCAGCAACTGCACCTGCCCGACGCGTGCGATACCGCCCAACGCCAGCCCTTTATACCAAAAGAAGAACCCAATAAACATCGAAAATAGGGAGACATAGCCGAATCCTATCCAGGCCTTGGCGGAGGCCGTCATGCCATAGTTCCAGCCGAGCCAGACCGTGATCGGCAGCAACACCGGCATCGACAGCACCAGCGCCCAGGAAATGACCTGCTGACCGCCCATGGATTGTGACAATCTGCCGCCTTCGGCATAGCCCATCGCAGCCGCAATCGTCGCGGCAAACAGGGCAAAGTCCGCGGGATGCAAACTCCCGCCGCCTTGCCAGAGAGCAAACCCGACGACGAGGCCGCTGCCGGCAAGCGCGGCAATCCAGAAGCCGGGCGAAGGCCGCTCGCCGAAGCGCAATGCACCGAACAAGGCGGTCGCCAGCGGGAGTATGCCCACCACGATGGCGCCGTGCGAAGCCGGGACATAGCGCATCGCAATCGATGAGAACACCGGGAAGCCGACCACAACGCCGAGCGAGGTGATGATGAGCGCCCGGAACTGCGAACGCGTCGGCCGCGGCGCGCCGATCCACCATAGCAAAGCGGCGGAAGCAGCCGCCGCCACGACCGCCCTTCCAAGCGCAACCAGCACCGGATTCAATTCCTCCACTGCCATGCGGGTGAACGGCAGCGTCAGGCTGAAGATCGCAACACCGACCGTCCCCAGCCACATGCCCCGCGTTTCCTGCGTCACACTTGTGCTCATCTGCCGCTCCTACATCCAGATTGCAATGGCGGAATACACGGTCAACGCCATCATCACGCCGCAAAACATCCGTTGCCATAGCGGCTGCGCCAAATAGCGCCGCAGCACCGCGCTCGTTCCCGCCCACACGCTAACGCATGGCAGGTTGATCGCGCAGAACACGAGGCAGAACAGGGCAATCGCAAACCACACCGGTTGCACCAAAGGTAGGAAGGCGGACGCGCCGGTCACGGCCATCACCCATGCTTTCGGGTTGGCGAATTGAAAAAGCGCCGCGCCGAGGAATGACATCGGCTTGGCAGACGTATCGGCGTCCTGACGGAATGCCATGCTGCGCAACTGCCAGGCCAGGTACAGCAGGTAAGCGGAGCCGAGCGACTTGAGCACGACATGGATCGCGGGAACAGCCAGCACCAGGCTTCCAATGCCCGCAGCGCACAGCACCAGCATCACACCGAAGCCGAAGGTGATGCCAAGCATATGCGGAATCGAACGGACGAAGCCGAACAGGATGCCCGACGACGTCAGCATGATGTTGTTCGGCCCCGGTGTGATCGAGGACACGAAGGCGAAGGTGGCGAGCGGAAGCAGGGTTTCCATGGTTATCCACCCAGCGCGTATTCGGCCGCCTTGCGCGCATGCAGGGCGGTGGTGTCGAACACCGGGACGGGCGAATCTTCCGGCGAAATCAGCATGGAGATCTCCGTGCAGCCGAGGATGATGCCTTCCGCGCCCTGCTCCACCAGGCGCCGGATGATCCGGCGGTAGGCCTCGCGCGACTCGTCGCGCACCACGCCGCGGCACAGTTCCTCGTAAATCACCCTGTGCACCACGGCGCGATCGGCCTCGTCCGGCACGATCGTCTCGATGCCATGGCGCTCGCGCATGCGCTGCTTGTAAAAATCCTTTTCCATCGTGAAGCCGGTCGCGATCAGCCCGACTTTCTTCAGTCCACTGCGGCGGATTTCCTGCGCCGTCGGCTCGACGATATGGAACAGCGGAATATCGGCTTCCGATGCGATCTTGTCGGCGACGATGTGCATGGTGTTGGTACAAATGACCAGGAAGTCGGCACCGGCAGCCCGCATCGACTTCGCTGCGCGCGCCAGCCGGCTGGCGGCCTCGTCCCACTCGCCGGCACGCTGCAGCTGCGCGATCTCCTCGAAATCGCAGCTATACAGGAACAGCTTCGCCGAATGCAGTCCGCCCAGCTTTTCCTGCACGGTCCGGTTGATGATGCGGTAGTAGGGAACGGTGGATTCCCAGCTCATGCCGCCCAGCAGGCCGATTGTTTTCATGACGTCTCCATGCGATTGAAGTTTTTCAGGTGTTGAACTATCCTAAACGACTATACCGGTACAGTACCAGTACACCTTTTCAAATAATCCCAACCACTGTCACGGCAAAATGACCAATACAGCCAGCATGCGTAAAGGCGTCACCGCGGAATTCAGCGTCGCGGCGCCGCAGGTCCTGTCGCGCGAAGGCGGCGAATCACTCGTCGACCAGATCGTGCGCTCCATCGAGGCGCGCGTGGACGACAAGCTGCTGCGCAGCGGAGCACGCATGCCGTCGATCCGGCAGTACGCGGAAACCTACGGCGTGTCGCGATTCACGGTCGTCGAAGCCTACGACCGGCTGGTGGCAAAGGGCTACCTCGAGTCGCGCCGGGGCTCGGGTTTCTATGTGCGGGAACGCTCGCCGATGGTGGCAAGCAATGCGCCGCGCGCAGTGGACGCCATGCCCCAGCACCTCGACGTGGTCTGGCTGGTCCGCAACATGTTCCGCCAGCATCCGCAGGAAAAGATGCCGGGTTCCGGCCTGCTGCCCGCCGACTGGCTGGACGGCGAACTGGTCGCCAACGCCCTGCGCGCGATCAGCCGGCAAAACCAGAGCCTGCTCCTGCAGTACGGCAATCCCCAAGGCTCCCTGCTGCTGCGCCAGCAGCTCCAGCTGAAGCTGGCCGAGCTGGAAATCGCCGCTTCGCCCGAGCAATTCGTGACCACCTCCGGCATTACGCAGGGACTGGACCTCATCGCGCGTCATTTCACGCAGCCGGGGGATACAATTTTCGTCGACGATCCCGCGTGGTTCCTGATGTTCGGCTCCTTCGCCACACTGGGCGCCAAGGTCGTCGGCATCCCGCGCCTGCCCGACGGCCCGGATATCGCCAAGCTGGCGGAGCTGGCCGAACTGCACAAGCCCAAGCTGTACGTCATCAATTCGGTGCTGCACAACCCCACGTCCACCTCCCTGTCGGCAGCGAAGGCCTTCCAGATCCTGAAGATCGCCGAGCAGCACAACATCACCATCGTCGAAGACGACATCTACTGCGACCTGCACCCCGGCAGCAGCGTTCAGCCGGCAACGCGCATCGCTTCGCTGGATCAGTTGAACCGGGTGATCTACCTCGGCGGTTTTTCCAAGACGCTGGCGGCCAACCTGCGTGTCGGCTTCATTGCCACCTCACCGGAAATGGCGCAGCGGCTGGCCGACCGCAAGATGCTGACTACCCTCACGACGTCCGACATCGGCGAACGCACGGTGTACAAGATCCTGTCCGAAGGCCATTACCGGAAGCACGTCGACCGGCTGCGCGGCAAGCTCGATTCAGTCCGAGACAAGACGATCAAGCAGCTGGAGCGCGTCGGACTGAAGGCCGACATCACGACGCCGGCCGGGATGTTTGTCTGGATCGATACCGGCGTGGATACCAACGTTCTGGCGGAAAAAGCGGTCCAGGAAGGCTATCTGCTGGCGCCCGGCAGCCTGTTCTCGCCCAGCCAGCTGCCATCGACGCGGATGCGGATGAATGTGGCGAGTGCCGGGGAAATCGGTCTGCTGCGCTTCCTCGAACGCGAAATCGGGAATATCGCACGCTAAACCGGCCTTGAAATCCGCCCGGCCATCCCCATATCGCTAGAGTTGTCTTCCAGACATGGTCCGGAAGGCGTGCAATCGCAACCTTTCAACAGACTCTAGAGGTAAAAATGGTCGTAGCCGAAAAGCAAACCCTGGGTTTTCAGGCAGAAGTCAAACAGCTCCTGCAATTGATGATTCACTCCTTGTACTCCAACAAGGAAATCTTCCTGCGCGAACTGATCTCCAACGCGTCCGACGCGGCCGACAAGCTACGCTTCGAGGCGATCAACAACGCCGCGCTGTTCGAGAACGACCCTGAACTAAAGATCAAGGTGACCTTCGACAAGGCGGCCCGCACCGTCACCATTTCCGACAACGGCATCGGCATGAGCCGCGAGGAAGCCATTGAGCACCTCGGCACCATCGCCAAGTCGGGCACCAAGGAATTCTTCTCCCGCCTGTCGGGCGACCAGCAGAAGGACGCGGCGCTGATCGGCCAGTTCGGCGTGGGCTTTTACTCTGGCTTCATCGTCGCCGACAAGATCACCGTCGAGACCCGCCGCGCGGGTCTGACGGCTGAGCAAGGCGTGCGCTGGGAATCGGGCGGCGAAGGCGACTTCACCGTCGAGCCGATCGACAAGCCGGCGCGCGGCACCGACATCACGCTGCACCTGCGCGAAGGCGAGGACGAGCTGCTCTCCGTGTGGAAGCTGAAGTCCATCATCCGCAAGTATTCCGACCACATCTCGCTGCCCATCCTGATGAAGAAGGAAGAATGGGACGACGAGAAAAAGGAAACCGTCGTCAAGGACGAGTTCGAGACGGTGAACCAGGCCAGCGCGCTCTGGACCCGCAGCAAGAACGACATCACCTCCGAGCAGTACGAGGAGTTCTACAAGCACGTCTCGCACGATTTCGAAGGCCCGCTCGCATTCACCCACAACCGCGTTGAAGGCCGCAGCGAATACACCCAGCTGCTGTATGTGCCGAAGCGTGCCCCGTTCGACCTGTGGGACCGCAACAAGCGCGGCGGCATCAAGCTTTACGTCAAGCGCGTCTTCATCATGGACGACGCCGAGCAGCTCATGCCGGTCTACCTGCGCTTCGTCAAGGGCGTAATCGACTCGGCCGACCTGCCGCTGAACGTGTCCCGTGAAATCCTGCAGGAATCGCGCGACGTGAAGGTCATCCGCGAAGGTTCGACCAAGCGCGTGCTGGGCCTGCTGGAAGAACTGGCCAACAGCGAGGAGCAGGAACAGAAGGACAAGTACGCCACCTTCTGGAAGGAATTCGGCCAGGTGCTCAAGGAAGGCATCGGCGAGGACCACGCCAACAAGGAACGCATCGCCAAGCTGCTGCGCTTCGCCTCCACGCACAATGACAACGATGCGCAGAACGTTTCCTTCGACGACTACATCGGTCGCATGAAGGAAGGCCAGGACAAGATCTACTACGTCACGGCCGACAACTACGCCGCCGCGAAGAACAGCCCGCACCTCGAAATCTTCCGCAAGAAAGGCGTCGAAGTCCTGCTGCTGACCGACCGCGTCGACGAATGGATGCTGTCCTTCCTGCACGAAGTGGAAAGCAAGGAACTGGTCTCGGTAGCCAAGGGTGACCTCGACCTCGGCAAGCTGGAAGACGAGGCCGAGAAGAAGGAGCACGAAAAGACCGAGAGCGAGTACAAGGACCTGGTCGAGAAGATGAAGACCGCGCTGGCCGACAAGGCCAAGGAAGTGCGCGTCACCTTCCGCCTGACCGACTCGCCGGCCTGCCTGGTGGCGGACG
Source organism: Noviherbaspirillum sp. ST9 (assembly GCF_048799745.1). Lineage (NCBI taxonomy): Bacteria > Pseudomonadati > Pseudomonadota > Betaproteobacteria > Burkholderiales > Oxalobacteraceae > Noviherbaspirillum > Noviherbaspirillum sp. ST9. Next base: position 54,797 of record NZ_JBLWFR010000007.1, read on the forward strand.
AGCATGAACTGTCCGGCAACCTGATTCGCATGCTCAAGGCCGCCGGCCAGAACGCACCGGAGAGCAAGCCCATCCTCGAGATCAACCCGAACCATCCGCTCGTGCAGCGCCTGAAGTATGAAGAGGCGAAGTTCGACGACTGGTCCCACATCCTGTATGACCAGGCCACGCTAGCGGAAGGCGGCACGCTCGCCGACCCGGCAGGATTTGTGAAGCGTTTGAACGAGATGCTGCTGGCGGTAAAGTAACGCCGCATGCAACGAAAAAACGGGCTGCAATCGCAGCCCGTTTTTCATTTTCCCGTCAATGCTTCACACCCTGCCACCCGCGCGAAGCATGCCCGACGTCACGGGGATCGCCCTGGCCTGGGCGCGCTGCTCCATCCACTCCAGCGCCTGCTGCCACAGCGTTTCCCTGAACTCCGGCCGGAAGAAGCCGAAGTGGCCGACCCGCCTGGCCTGCACATCCTGAGGCGAAATGTAGCGGCGATCGACCGGTGCATTGCGGTACTTGTCGTGCATGCTGTCGATGCTCCAGCGGCTCATCATTTCGTCGTCGGTAAAACTTAGCGCCAGGATGGGCGCCCGGATCTCGTCGTAGCCGGCGCGGATCGGATTGCCCTTGCGATCGACGACATAATGCGGACTCTTGCACCACTGCGCCCATTGGGTGGCGACGCCCCTGGGCAGGTCGCCGACTTTCTTCACCTTCTTACCTGGGAAGTAGCCGAACAGGCGCGAGTAGAGCGGCACAGCGAAGTACCACATGAACCAGACGAAGCGCCGTACTTGCGGCGCGTTGCGCTTCCAGTAGCCGCTGCCGGAAGCCACGGTGACGAGGCCGTCGATCAGCTGGCGGTCTGGCAGCAAGCCCGGCAGCTGCCCGCCAAGCGAGTGTCCGACCACCAGCAGAGGTACATCCGGCTGCCAGGTCTTCGCCGCCCGCAACGCGGCGTTATAGTCCCGCCCCGCCCAGATGAACAGGTCGGCCTCGAAACCGCGCAGTGAGCGTTTGAAGCGCGCCGGAGTCGAGGCGCCGGACCCGCGGTAGTCGAAGGTCAAGGCGGCATACCCCTGCTCTGCGAGGAATTGCGCGAACGGGATGTAAAAGTCCTGTTTCACCCCCATGGCATTGGACAGCACGACGACGCCGCGTGCTTTTCCCGCAGGTGTGAAACGGCGCCCTGCGAGCTCGAAGCCGTCATCGGCACGAATGGTGATCGTTTCCATCTTCGTCTCCTTTACTAATCGACCGCGCGGATCACTTCGGCCGGATTCACCACACCTTCGCGGGACCGGATCACGGCCTTCGAGGTGCCCTCGGCGACAACGCGATCGCCCGAGGTAAAGGTATGTGTCATATAGAAAAACTTCTCGTCCCAATGGGTGACTGCCAGGGACACCCGGAAACGCTCGAGCACCTTCAACGGCTTCTTGTATGTCATCGTGTGGTCCGCAATCATCGGCATCCACTTTTTCTTCAGCATGACTTTCAGCAGGCCGGTGCGAATGAAGAGATCGACACGGTTCAGGTCACAGATCGTGAGGTAGCGGCCGTTGTTCATGTGCAGGTTGACGTCGAGGTCATTGGGCAGGGTGCGCAGGGTCAGCGTACTCTGCAGCGCCGTCGCCGGCAGCCGTTCGCGGAACAGCGACAGAACGAGCACATACATCATGCGCAGGACAAGGTTCATGGCCGGCTCACTTCAGGTTCATCGTGATCTTGGCGGTGAAGACTTTCCTGCCTTCCGCATCGAACGCATCGACCGGCACTTGCACGTCGCCGGTCTGCTCCCAGTCGACGGAAGCGCCGTCGGCGACGACGCGCATGTCGGTCCGCGCCTTGGCGAGGTATTGCACGGTCATCCCGACCGGGATCCACTGGCGGCCGTCAGGGATGGAAACGGTGGTCATCGTGCCGGCGGCGAGTTCGGCGGCGTTGCACAGGGCGATCGCGTGAACCGTACCCAGATGGTTGTGCACTTCGCGTCGGTTGGCGAACTTCACTTCGGCATAGCCTGGGCGAAGCTCGGTGAAGGTCGGGTCGATCGTTGCGAAGTACGGCGCGAAGTTGGTGACAGCCTTGCTGAATGCCTCGTTGCCCATCTGCTTGTACATGCCGAGGGTCTGGTTCATTGTCTTCTCCTTTGCTTGATCGTGGATTGTTGTTAAGGTGCACAGGTAGTGCAGACCGCACTAGAATACTATTCTAGAATAAAATTCTAGTCAAACGACTGGATGCCATGACCACGACCAGGAAAAACAGAAAACAGGAAATCCTCGACGCCGCCCTCGCCTGCTTCACCGAAAACGGCGTGGAGGCGACGACCATCGACATGATCCGCGAGCGTTCGCAGGCAAGTGTCGGGAGCATGTACCACCACTTCGGCAACAAGGAGGCGATCGCCGCCTCGCTCTATGTCGAAGCGCTGGCAGAACACCATGAATACCAGCAGTCGCTGCTGCAGAAGGCGCGTACCGCAGAGGACGGCGTCAAAGCAATTACTTACGCCTACATTGACTGGGTATCGGCCAATCCGGACAAGGCGCGCTTCATCCTGTACAACCGCAGCGTGCTGGCCAAGACGGAAAAGGCTGCTGAACTGAAGGAACGGACGCGCAAGCAGTACACAGAAATCCTTGCCTGGTTCCAGCCCTTTGTTGCACGTGGCGAACTGAAGCAGGTGCCGCAGGAGCTGTATGCCTCCTTGATCACCGGACCGGCGCACGACTATGCCCGGCTGTGGCTGTCAGGACGAGCGAAGACGGATATCAAGGCATACCGCGACGTGTTCGCCGAAGCGGCCTGGAGTTCGGTCAAGCCTTAGCCAGCGCTTTTTCAAGTGCCGGTGTGCTCAGCAAGTGGTAAAGGACGGCACCGTCCATGTCCTTGCCTTTGCCGGCTTCCGCGCGGCGGATGAGTTCAACCACCCGTTCGTTCGCCGGCGCACCACGCCCGGACGCGTGCGCCAGCGCGACTACCGCGCCGTTCAGGTAATCGACTTCGGTCCGGCGTCCTGCCTGCAGGTCTTCCCACATCGAGGAGCGCGCTTCGGGATCGATCCGCAGCATGGCTCCCGCCAGTCGCTTGAAGAGCCAGTCAGGCAGGCGCAGGATGCGCGGCAGCATGGCGGGCGCAACCCGCGCCACCTTCGCCGGGACAATGCCTGCCGCGCGCAGCGCGTCGAGCGCTTCTTCAATCAGGAGCGCGAGGCAGCGGCGGTAGGCACGCTGCGACAACTCCGCCTTCAATGGCAGGCCTGACAGGGCATTGACGGAATTGTTCAGGTTGAGCAGCAGCTTGCCCCACAGCACGCTGGCGAAATCCGTGCGCTCGACCAGCGGCAGGCGCGCGGCTTCAAAGGGTCCGAGCCAATGCACGATGCCCGGCGCCGCTTCCACCATCAACTCCCCTTCCGTGCCGCGATGAAAGCGGCCATCCGCCATTTGCACAACGTTGAACGGCACCATGCCGCCCACGATGCGCATGTCCTTGAGCCTGTTACGCAGCGTCGCCACATTGCCTACGCCGTTCTGCAGGCTCAGGACGAGTGCGGACGGCTTGGCATACGCATGGATGGCATCGGCGGCGGCAGCGGTATCGGCACTCTTGACGGTAACGAGGATGAGGTCGGCCTCGGCAAGCCGGCCAGGATCTTCCGACCACGGAATCCGTGGGCCGTCGAAGACGATACGCTTGCCCTGCAGGTCGGTCAGGACGACACCCTGCCGCGCAATCCGTTCGCCCATCCGGGCGCGGCCGATCAACAGGACGTCGGCGCCCGCCGCAAGCAGCGAGCACCCCACGTAGACGCCGATGGAACCGGCGCCGAAGACGACGATCTTCATGCGCCGGTCAGTAGGCAATGCGGAATCGGCGATACAGGAAGCTGAGGACGAACAAGGGTCCGATCAGCAGGAAGCGCAGGTCTTCAAAAAAGGACGGTTTCTTGCCCTCGATCTTGTGGCCGATGAACTGGCCAATCCAGGCAACGACGAAAACGCCGAGCGAGATCTCCAGCATCCACGCTTGCGGCAGGATGGACAGGATCCACAGCATCACGCCGGACATGAGCAGCATGCCGAAGGCGAACGGCACGGACAGGCGGATGTAATAAATGAGGCTGGCGACGGTCACAGCGAGCGCGGCCATCGGATGCACGGCCCACAGCATGCCAAGGAAGGAGAAAACAATCAGTGGAATGCAGACGAAGTGAATGATTTCGTTCGTCGGGTTCAGATGACTCTCGGAATATTTCGCGAGCAATGCTTCGATTTGTCGCTGTGCAACACCTTGCATGACGGTCTCCTGTGATGAATCGGCGGCTGCAAATGTCCGCTCTGTGAATTCATATTAGATCGTCAACCCGCTTTCTGCTTGAACGCAATCGTCATCTTGTGCAGCTCGGACGGCACGACGCCGAAGGTGCTGCGGAAGGTGCGGCTCATATGGGCCAGGTCGGAAAAACCGGCGCGGTGCGCGGCGGCCGTCATGTTATCCCCGCGCGCAACGGCCGCCACACCCTCGAACAGCCGCAGCCAGAGCAAGTAACGCGACAGCGACAAGCCGGTCTGCTGCCGGAACAGATGAGTGAATCGGCTTTCAGACAAGTGGACCTGCGCGGCGAGCAATTCGCCGCTGGGCGTTACGCCGGGATTGGCGGCAATCCATTCCAGTGCACGGGAAATGCGCGCGTCGGAGCCGTAGTGAGAAAGCGCAGACGGCAGCGCGCAGCATAACCATTGCTGTGCCGCATTCTCTGCGGTGTCGAGATCGAGCATTCCGTTTCGCGCTGCCTCGATTGCCGCGTTGACTGGCTGAAAATCGGGCAATGTGTTGTAGGCGGCGTTGACCTCGGTCGCGACAGCATGTTGCCGCTGCGGCAGTTCGACGAAAAGATGGGCAAGCATGCTGCCGCCGCAGTCAAGCTGGTGCTGCTGGTTCGGCGCGAAGACCGCAGCCTGTGTTTCCACCCAAGGTGCATCGGCACCGAGACGCACCCGAAAGGGCCGATCGAGGCCCAGGGTGATCTGCGCCGCGAAATGCGCGTGCGGCGTCGAATCGATGCCCGGTCCGACGATCAGGGCACGGCCATGCCACAGGAACAGGCTCGCCGGCTCCGCCATCAACGCCCGCCCGTGACGTCGACGAACGTGCCCGTTACATAAGACGCCTCGTCTGACAGCAGCCAAAGAATCGCCTGCGCCACTTCCTCCGGATCGCCACCGCGCTTCATCGGGACGGCGTCCTTGACACGTTCGACGCGTCCCGGCTCGCCGCCGCTGGCATGGATGTCCGTGTAGATGACGCCCGGGCGCACGCCGTTGACACGGATTCCTTCCTCCGCCAGCTCCTTCGCCAGCCCGATGGTCAGCGAATCGATCGCGCCCTTGGACGCGGCGTAGTCCACGTATTCGTTCGGCGCACCCAGCCGGGCGGCGATCGAAGACAGATTGACGATCGCGCCCCCGGAGCCGCCACGCCGGGTCGACATGCGCTTGACGGCTTCGCGCGCACACATGAAGCTGCCGGTCACATTCGTGGCGAAGATCCGCGCCAGCCTGGCGCTATCCATCTCGTCGACGCGGGCCTGCCGCTCCAGGATGCCGGCATTGTTGACGAGTGCCTGCAGTGTTCCGAGCCCGCGATCCACTTCCTCGAACATGCGTACCACGTCAGCCTCCACAGCCACGTCAGCCTGCACCGCGAGCGCTTCGCCCCCCGCCGCACGGATGGCCGACACGATCTCGTCGGCCGCGGCACGGTTGTGCACGTAATTCACTGCGACAGCATAGCCTCGCTGCGCGCCAATCCGCGCGGTAGCCGCACCGATGCCTCGACTGCCCCCCGTAATCACCATGACCTTTCGTTGCATCCGTCCCTCCCTCGCCAAATTCTCGCTGATAACCCTTGATAAATATTGAAAGCTTGTCTAAGTGCTCTTCACACAACCATCTTATCAACTTCGCGGCAAGGTCATCGCTGCGCATCGCAGAAAGTCGGGATCATGGTTTCTGCAGTCAGTTCCAACCCAGCCGCCGATGCCCACGCCGCGAAAAGCAACCCGGCTTCCAGCACGCCGATCCCGAAGCCCAGGCCGGCGATCAAGGACCAGATTGAGCGGACGCCCCACGCACTCGCGCAATCGCTGAAACATGAAGTTGGATCACTGCCTGGAAAATGCGCGAAGCGCGTGCCCGATCCAAAGGCCGGCGTATCGAAGGATGTTCCGAAGGCCGCTCCAAAGTGGACTACCTTCGACCGTGCGAAGGATGCACCGAGAGAGCATCCCAAGGGTGCGCCTTTCGGCACACCGGCAAGTGCGCCGAAAGCTCTGTTACGGGATACTCCTGCAGGCATTCCAAAGGAAGCGTCGAAGGCCCCGTTCCAGGGCACTCCTGCCGGTCAGTTGAAGAATGTACCTGCGGGTGCCCCACCCGGCAGGCTGAAGGATACGCCTTCATGCACCCCGGCCGGCAATCCAAAGAATGCCTCGCAGGACAAACCCGGGGATATTCCTTCCAGCCTGCCGAAGGACGCGCGCAAGGAAACGCCTTCTGGCAGACCGAAGGACGTGGCGAAGGATGTACCCAGGAGTGCGCCATCCTGCGGACCCAAACATGCGGCGAAAGACACGCCCAAGGCTGCAACGGCCGACAAACCGGCAAATGGACGGCCGCACGCGTCCGGCGACCGCCCAGCCGGCATTCCTGCGCCTGCATCAAACGATTTCCTGCCGGCCGCATGCACCAAACCGGCCAGTCCAGGCAATCACGCGCCGAAACAGGAAGAAACCAGGGACCCATTCATGCGGGCATTGAACGGCCTCTATGAAAGAGCGCTGTGTCGGGCGAAAGAAGCGAAGACGCCGGCGGAAAAGGCGCACGCGGAAGAAGAAGCATCGCAGGTCAGGCGGACCATCGATTCCCTCGCCAAGTCTGCCGGAGGCAACGCGCCCGATAAACGAGGCGAAAGGAAGCGACAGGATGACGGTGCGGCCCGCGAACGTGCGTCTTGCCTGCACGGACATGATGGCGAACCGTTTGAAGAAGGACTGGATATCTATGGTCCTGGCAATGCGAATCCTGGCCCCCCGTTGCCGGAGCGCACTGCACAGGGCAACTCCGCGCCAGGAGGAAGCGCCACCGGGCTACCGGTCGGCGCGTACTGGGTCGTCTGGCAGCCTGCCAGCTGGCAACCCTACTCCCGGCAGCACGACGGCCGGAGCGATGTCCAGCACGCAGGCACCGGGCGAACCGGCGCCCGCCGCACTTGCCCCAGGCGGAACTGCACGTGGTGGGCGTGCCCCGGCGAGACTTGCATCTGGCGGACTTGAATCGGGCAGCGCAGATCAACGGCAACCGCGACTGATGCCCGAAGAACGCGCCAACCGCCGCAAACTTTCATCGTCGCCATTGAAAATGCCCGCCGCTTCTCCTATCTGAGATCAGGGCCCCGCAAAAAGCAACGACATTATTCCAACGGGCTCCTCAACGCCACTCCACAGCCTTGTTTGAGGAAGGGACAGAATAATGGTTACTCGAATCAGCCCGAAACCGCCATCACGACCTGCACCCACTGCGGGCTCATCTCCGGCAGCCAGGCCGGCTCCCCCGGGCCAGCCTCCGTTGAAAGACAAGTTGCCCGAAAAACCGGACGCGCTCGCCAATTCGCTGAAAGGCGCCTTCGGCCGGGCTCCAGGTACCGGCGAGAAGCCCGGGGAAGGGAATGCCAAGCCGAAGGACGCCAAGTCCGGCGAGGCCAAAGACCCGGTGGCCCAAGTCTGGAAGAGCAAATACGAAGAGGCAATGAAGCGCGCGACCGAAGCCAAGGACCCGGCGCTGAAGGCGCATGCGGAAGCCGAAGCGAAACAGATCAAGCTGACGCTGGACGCCATGGAAGGCAAGGCGCCGGGAGGAGCCGAAAGCGGCGGCGCTCCCGGCCAAGCGCCTGGCGCACCCGGTGCGGCAGATCCAGGTGCCGCCGGCGCCTCGGGCGAAGGCGGGCCGACCAGCAAGAAGATCGACGAGTTCATGCCGCTGATCGAAGCCGCTGCGGAAAAAGCCGGCGTGCCCGCCGACATCCTTGGCGGCATGCTCTGGCAGGAGTCGCGAGGCAAGATCGATGCCGGCTCCGTCAACGGCGGCAACGGCCTGAACGACACCGGCCTCATGCAGGTCAATCCGAACAAGTTTGCCGAGTTGCAGGCAAAATATCCCGATCTCCAAGGGAAGAACCTCTCGGATCCGGAGACCAACATCCAGGCTGCCGCATACTTCCTGGCCGAACTGAAGGACAAGTTCGGCACCTGGGAACTGGCACTCCGCGGTTACAACTCGGGCGAGAACGGTGTCGATGTCAACAATCCCGATGCCACTCCTGCCGGGACCGGCGACCAGACCTACATTCCGAAAGTGCTGCATTTCGCGCAATCCATATCCAACGGAGAGCCGCTTCCGGCATGACCGCAACAGGGCTGCGAACAGGCGTCTACAATAATGCATGTCCGCAGCCGCTCCCTCCCCGTTGCTGTCCGGCTTTCCGCCGGTGATCAATGATGCAACGCGCATCCTCATCCTCGGCAGCTTTCCCGGAGAGGCTTCGCTGGCCGCCCAGCAGTACTACGCCCATCCGCGCAACCAGTTCTGGCGCCTGTTGTCTGCCGTTCTCGGCGATGCACTCGCCGGCTTGCCCTATGAACAACGCCTGCAGCGGCTGCTCGCCCACGGTATCGGACTGTGGGACGTGATCGCGGCATGTGCGCGGCAAGGCAGCCTGGACACCGCGATCCGCGCGGCGCAGGCGAACGAATTCGACATGCTGAAACAGCAATGTCCGCACCTGGCCAAGGTTTGCTTCAACGGCAAGACCTCCGGCCGCTTCGAAGCCGTCTTCGCCGCCGCGGGTTTCCGCACGCTTGTCCTTCCGTCATCGTCGCCGGCCAACGCCCAGCTCTCCTTTGAGGAAAAACTGGCGCAATGGAAGAACATCATTCTGTAGAATGGAAGAAACAGTTTTTATGTCCACCATGCTTATCAAACGCAATTCCATGGAAGCCCAGGGCAACACCAAGGCCGGCCCGGGCAAGAAACCGCGCAAGCCCAAGTTCGCGCCCATCACCCTGTCCGAGGAAGCGGGCGTCGTCTTCCTCCATTTCGGCAATGAATGGATTCAGGGGGCGATGCGCATTCGCAAGCCCGACTGGATCGAACTCACGTATGCGCAGCACATGATGGCGTGGATGCTGTTCGACAAAGATCCGCAGCACCTTGTCCAGCTTGGTTTAGGTTCGGCAGCGCTGACCAAATTCTGCTACCGCCAGTTTCCGCAAGCGCAGGTGACGGCAGTCGACCTCAATCCGCAAGTGATTTCCGTCTGCCGCTCGATGTTCCGCCTGCCGCCGGACGACGACCGGCTCTCCGTGCTGGAAATGGACGCGATGGATTTCGTCACCGATCCCAATAACCATGGCAAGTTCGACGCGCTGCAGATCGATCTGTACGATGCCTTGGTCCAGGGCCCGGTGCTCGACACGCCCGAGTTCTACGAAGCCTGCGCCGCTTGCGTGACGCCGGACGGCGTGGTCAGCGTCAACCTGTTCGGCGACCATCCCAGCTACCCGAAGAACTTCAAGGCGATGAAGCACGCGTTCGCCGAAGTGATCTGCCTGCCGCCCTGCCACGAAGGCAATGTCGTGGCGCTCGGTTTCAACAAGCGGCCCGAGCTCGATTACGAGGCGCTGTACGAACGCGCGGACGAGATCGCCACCGCGACCAAGCTGCCTGCCAAGTCCTGGGTCAACGGTATCAAGGCCTGGATGGATAAGGACAAACCCCGGAGGAGCAAGACATCTTGAACGCACGCGCCGAACATTCCGCCGCCCAGGTCGCCGCGCATAAACCCGCGCACAAGGCACTCGATCTCCACCAGGTCTTCAGCTGGCTGCTGGCCGACGGCATGATCACGAAGGCGGAAGCCAAGGCGCGCTACAACGAGGCGCAAGCCCTGCTCCGCAACGCATCGGCCAACATGCATCCGCTCACAGCGGTCGCGCAGATCAAGCTGACGTCGTGCACGCCACCGCACAAATTACTGACGCTCGACGTACTCTCGGAATGGCTTGCGGGCAAGGCAAGAGTCCCCTTCTTCCGCATCGACCCGCTGAAGATCGACTTTACCCGCGTGGCGGACGTCATGTCGGCCACCTATGCCGCACGCTTTAACATCCTGCCGGTGGAGCTGACGCAGACCGATGTCGTGATCGCAACCGCAGAACCCTTCGCCATCGAATGGGAAGCCGAGATCTCCAAGATCACGCGACGCAACGTCAAGATCGTTGTCTCCAATCCGCTCGACATCGCGCAGTACACGGCGCAGTTCTTCACGCTCGCCAAGTCGATCAAGGGCGCCAGCAAGCACGGCCAGCACGACACCGCGCTGCGCAACAACTTCGAGCAGCTGGTCGAACTGGGCAAAGCCAACAAATCGCTCGACGCCAACGACCAGCACATCGTCAATATTGTCGACTGGCTGTGGCAGTACGCGTTCGAACAGCGCGCCTCCGACATCCACCTCGAGCCCAAGCGCGACCTTGGCGCCATCCGTTTCCGCATTGACGGCATCCTGCACCAGGTCTACCAGGTACCCGCGACCGTGATGATTGCGATGACGGCGCGCATCAAGCTGCTCGGACGCATGGACGTGGTCGAGAAGCGCCGCCCACAGGACGGTCGCATCAAGACGCGCACGGCCGGCGGCCAGGAAATCGAACTACGCCTGTCAACGCTGCCCACCGCCTTCGGTGAAAAGCTCGTGATGCGTATCTTCGATCCCGACGTCGTGGTGAAGACACTGCCCGAACTCGGCTTCCCGCCCGATGACGCCAAACGCTGGGACAGCCTGACCTCCCGCCCGAACGGCATCATCCTCGTCACCGGCCCCACCGGTTCCGGCAAGACGACGACGCTGTACACGACCCTCAAGGCGCTCGCCACCGCCGAGGTCAATGTCTGCACGGTGGAAGACCCGATCGAAATGGTGGAGGGTTCGTTCAACCAGATGCAGGTGCAGCACGGCATCGACCTGTCCTTCGCCGACGGCGTGCGCGCCCTGATGCGCCAGGACCCGGACATCATCATGGTCGGCGAAATCCGTGACCTCGAAACCGCCGAGATGGCGATCCAGGCCGCCCTCACCGGCCACCTCGTCCTCTCGACACTGCACACCAACGACGCGCCATCGGCAGTGATGCGCCTGCTGGAACTCGGCGTGCCCTACTACCTGCTGGAAGCCACGCTGATCGGCATCATGGCGCAGCGCCTGGTGCGCACGCTCTGCCCCGACTGCAAGAAGGTGGAAGGCGAAATCTCGGACGATGTCTGGGACGGCCTGGTCGAAGGCTGGAAAATCCCGAAGCCGGCGTCGGTCTATCGTCCGGTAGGCTGCCCCGAGTGCCGCCAGACCGGTTACCGCGGCCGTACCGGCCTGTACGAATTGCTCACGATCACCCAGCCTTTCTCGCGCCTGATCAAGGAAGAGACTGATATCCACGCGTTGCGGAACCAGAGCATCAAGGATGGCATGAAGCCGCTACGCGTTGCCGGCGCGCTGAAGGTGGCCGAAGGTGCGACGACGGTGGATGAAGTATTGAAGGTCACTTCCGCGTTGACCTGATCGCGACATTTTTGCGCCCGGCAATTTGACTCCTTCCGGAAAGTACTGCTATAATTTTTGTCTTCGTTGGGTCGTTAGCTCAGCTGGTAGAGCAGCGGACTCTTAATCCGTTGGTCGTAGGTTCGATCCCTACACGGCCTACCAACAGTTTCAAACATCTAGCCCGGTCTCCTGACCGGGCTTTTTGTTGCCCCGCCTTTCAGGGTGTCATTTTGCAATGGCCCCGGATCGTGCCCATGTAGCTCAGTGGCAGAGCACTCCCTTGGTAAGGGAGAGGTCGGCAGTTCAATCCTGCCCATGGGCACCATCGCTCCCCTCCCCCGGAATACCTTTTCGGAAGTTTGATCCAAGTGCTTGACCTTCCCACGGTGGATAGCTTCACAATGCGTTCCACTAACCCAACCGGAGAACATCATGTACGAACTGAAAGTTGAAGGAATGAGCTGCGGCCATTGCGTCAGTGCCGTGACGAAGTCGGTACAGGCCGTGGACGCCGGCGCGAAAGTCGAAGTGGATTTGCCGACGCAGATGGTGCTTGTCAATTCGAGCGCAAGCCTCGAGAACATCAAGGCTGCCGTCGTGGATGCAGGTTACGACGTCCTTGCCAGCACCGAGCGTTGAATCGGCGTCGAGGGAGCAACTCCGCTCCCTCGCGTTTTAATGACACGAAGCCTTTTCACCCATCGTTTCCAGGCTGTGCAGAATCGGGCAATCGGGCCGGTGGTCGCCCGAACATGCATGCTCAAGATGCTTCAACGTATCCCGCATCTCCGTCAATTCCCTGATACGCGTCTCCAGCTCTTCCAGGTGTGAACGTGCAATCGCCTTCACGTCTGCACTCGCGCGATGCGGGTCCTGCCAGAGCGACAGCAGGTCCTTGATCTGCTCCAGTGAAAACCCCAGTGTGCGCGCCCGCTTGATGAAGCGCAGCGTATGCACATCGTTCTCACCGTAAATGCGATATCCCGAATCCGTTCGTTTGCCGGCCTTGATCAGGTCAATGCTCTCGTAATAGCGGATCATCTTGGCGGTCACGCCAGACGCCTTGGAAGCCTCGCCGATATTCATGTTTCCCTCTCTTACGATGCCGCTTTCCAGCGGCGCAGCAATAGTGCGTTTGTAATCACGCTGACCGAACTGAAGGCCATTGCCGCTCCGGCGATCACCGGATTGAGCAGGCCGAACGCCGCGAGCGGAATGCCGACCAGGTTGTAGATGAATGCCCAGAACAAGTTCTGCCGGATCTTGCTGTACGTGCGGCGCGAGATGTCGATCGCATCCGGAACCAGTGCCGGCTCGCCCCGCATCAAGGTAACGCCCGCAGCATGCATCGCAACGTCAGTGCCGGTCGCCATCGCAATTCCCACATCCGCGGCGGCAAGCGCGGGCGCATCGTTGATGCCGTCGCCCACCATCGCCACGACCTGCCCTTGCTGCTTCAGGCTGTTGACCTTTTCCGCCTTGTCGGCGGGCAGCACTTCCGCGATCACCTGGTCGATGCCAAGTGCATCGCCCACCGCGGCTGCGCTGCCCTTGTTGTCGCCCGTGAGCAGGACGGTTTTCACGCCCAGTGCATGCAGTCTCGAGACTGTGCGCGCCGCGGACGGTTTCACCCTGTCGCCAAACGCCAGCAGGCCCAGCAGGCTGCCATCATCGGTCATCAACCAAGACACGGTGTTGCCCTTCTGCTGCAATGCCTCCGCAGCCGCCGCAAGCGATCCCGCTTCGATGCCGGATTCCTGCAGCAGGCGGCTACTGCCCAGCTTCAATGGACGCCCCTCGATCACTGCCGAAACACCGCGTCCCGGCAGTGCCGTCACTTGCGATGCAGGCGGAACGGCAATGCCCTTCGCCTTGGCCGCCTCCACCACGGCACGGGCCAAGGGATGCTCGCTGCCCTGTTGGACTGCAGCGGCGAGCCGGACCAGTTCATCCTTGCCGATGCCGTTGGGCACCGCCTCGGCCAGCACGGGCCTCCCCTCCGTCAGCGTGCCTGTCTTGTCGAAGACAACCGTGGTGACGGAGTGCGCAAGTTCGAGCGCCTCTGCATCCTTGATGAGGATGCCATGCGTCGCACCGACGCCCGTGCCCGCCATGATGGCAGCAGGCGTTGCGAGGCCAAGCGCGCAGGGACAAGCGATGACCAGCACCGCAACCGCGTTGATGATGGCTGTTTCAAGGTTGCCGGCGGCCATCCACCATCCGGCGAACGTGACCAATGCAATCAGCAGCACAACCGGCACGAACACGGCGCTGACCTTGTCGACCAGATGCTGGATCGGCGCCTTTGCCGCTTGCGCGTTTTCAACGAGACGGATGATGCGCGAAAGCGTCGTCTCGCCGCCGACGGCAGTCGTGCGCACGAGGAGCAAGCCCTCGGCATTGATCGATCCGCCGGTCACCTTGTCGCCGGGCTGCTTGGCAACAGGCAGGCTTTCGCCAGTGATCAGCGATTCATCGATATGGCTGCGCCCTTCCTCCACCAGGCCATCGACCGCCACGCGCTCACCCGGCCGCACGACCACGAGGTCGCTCACATTCACCTGTGAAATCGGAACTTCGATCTCGTCCACCCCGCGTCGTACACGGGCGACTTCCGGACGCAACACCTGCAGCGCCCGAATCGCCGCGCTGGTCTGCCGCTTGGCGCGTGCCTCGAGCCACTTGCCGAGCAACACCAGCGTGATGACGACAGCAGCCGCTTCGAAGTACAGGTGCGGCATGTCATCCCCGTACGCCAGCAATTGATACACGCTCAATCCGTACGCCGCGCTCGTCCCGAGCGCGACCAGCAAGTCCATGTTGCCCGCCCCCGCCTTGACCGCTTTCCAGCCCGCGCGATAGAAGCGCCCGCCCAGCCAGAACTGCACCGGTGTTGCCAGCACAAGCTGCAGCCATCCGGGCAGCATCCAATGCACGCCGGCCAGCTCCAGCAACATGGGAACGATCAGGGGCAGCGACAACAGAGCGGCGATGATGACCTTGGCGTACTCCGTGTCGCGCCGCGCATCCTGCGGCCCTGCTTGCTCTGCCACATGCGGCCTGGCGTGATATCCCGCCGTTTCGATTGCGCGCGCCAATACATCTGCTGCGACGCCGGCGGCGACGCGCACATGCGCGCTCTCCGTAGCAAGGTTCACGCTGGCGTCGAGCACGCCGTCAATTTTCCGCAGCGCCTTTTCCACGCGCCCGACGCAGGAAGCGCAGGTCATTCCTTCAATATCGAGATCGATTTCCTGGTGGGCAACCTGGTAGCCGGCTTTCTCGACGGCCTGCCGGACGGTTCCGAAGTCGACGGTCTTATCGACGGTGACGCGGGCACGCTCGGTACCGAGATTGACATCGGCGCCGCTCACGCCAGGGATGGCGCGCAGCGCCTTCTCGACGCGGCGGACACAGGACGCGCAGGTCATGCCCTCGATGGGCACGTCCAGCTCCCGGCCAGCGGGCGGAATGGTGGTTGTCGATAGTGACGTTGCGTTGCTCATGATCCAGTCCTAGTTCGTTCAGGATGGTTTCATTATTGACCTTACCATGATGGGAAGGTCAAGCACGCAGATCAAGGTGCGGGATAAATCCGTTCCAGGGCGTCCTGGACGCGCGGAAACTGGAGGCGTACGGCAAGTTCGGCACGCAGGCGACGGTTGCTCAACCGTCGCGATTCCGACATGAACGACAGCATCATCGGCGATACGGCGGCCGACAATTGCTCTTTCGGCAAGCGTGGCGGACGCGGGAGTCCGGCCTTCTCGGCAACCGCATCGAAGTAGTCGCCCATCCGCATGTCCGAATCATCCACAGCGTGATAGATACGGTTCGGCTGGCCACGATACAGGGCGGCAGCAATGATCCGGGCAAGATCGTCGGCGTGGATATGGTTGGTATACACGTCGTCCTCGGCGCGCAGGGCCGGCGTCCCCTTCCGCAGCCGCTCGATGGGCAGCCGGTCGGCGGCGTAAATGCCGGGCACGCGCAGAATGGCCAGGTGCGATCCGGAACGCTTCGCCCACTTGCGCAGCACCTGCTCCGCGTCGACGCGGCGTTTCGCCCGCGCATTCTGCGGATTCACGGCGCGCGTCTCGTCGACCATTTCACCGCGGCAGTCACCGTATACCCCCGTTGTGCTCACATAAACCATGTTCGCCCGCTCGGGTAAAATGGCGGTCAAATTTCGGGAGCGCCGGTCTGTCACGCCCTCTGCCTGTGGCGGCGCGAGATGCACGATGCACTGTGCGAGGCGCGCCAGGCGCGCGAGGCTTTGCGGCTTGTCGAGGTCGGCAACAACAGGAACAGCACCTGCGGCACGCAACTCCTCGCGGCGCTCGGGCTGGCTGGTGACGGCAAACACGCGGAAGCGGTCGCGGACAAGGGGCAGCAGGCGCATGCCGACATCGCCGCAGCCAAGGACCAGCAATCGCGGCCGGCCGAATCCCGGGGCAGTCAGGTTTTCTTTATTTTTCATCATCAGGATTGTATGACTTTCCAAGTAACTGTTCAGCCAAGCGGACGCCAGTTCACCTGCGATGACGGCGAGACCGTATTGAGCGCGGCCATCCGCGCCGGCGTAGGACTGCCGTATGGCTGCAAGAACGGCGCATGCGGTACCTGCAAGGGCAAGCTGGTCGAGGGCAATGTGACACACAAGGCGCACCAGGAAAAGGCCCTGCCCGTGGCGGAAGAGGAAAAGGGTTTCTCGCTGTTCTGCTGCGCGACGCCGCATTCCGACATCGTCATCGAAGCGCGTGAAGTGCTGGGCGCCGGCGAATTCCCCATCAAGAAGCTGCCGACCCGCGTCGCCAAGCTGGACAAGGTCGCCGACGACGTGATCGTCCTATCGCTGCAGCTGCCGGCCAACGAGCGCCTGCAGTACAAGGCCGGCCAGTACATCGAATTCCTGCTGAAAGACGGCAAGCGCCGCAGCTACAGCATGGCCAACGCGCCGCACCTCGACGAGCACCTGACGCTGCACATCCGCCACATGCACGGTGGCGTGTTCACTGACCACGTGTTCAACAACATGAAGGAGCGCGACATCCTCCGCTTCGAAGGTCCGCTCGGCACCTTCTTCCTGCGCGAGGATTCGGACAAGCCCATGGTGCTGCTCGCCTCGGGCACCGGTTTTGCGCCGATCAAGGCCATCATCGAGCATGCCATCCACCAGAAGACCGGCCGCGAAATGATCCTGTACTGGGGCGGCCGCCGTCCGAAGGATCTCTACATGCACGCTTTGTGCGAGGAGTGGGCGCGCACCGTACCCAACTTCAAGTACGTGCCGGTGATTTCCGATGCCCAGGCCGAGGATGGCTCGACCGGCCGCAGCGGCTTCGTCCACCGCGCGGTAATGGAAGACCTGCCCGACATGTCCGGCTACCAGGTGTACGCCTGCGGCGCGCCAATCATGGTGGATTCGGCCAAGCGGGATTTCGTCGCCCAATGCAAGCTGCCGGAGGCGGAGTTCTATGCCGACGCGTTCACGTCGGAAGCGGATCTTGCTGTCGATATGGCAACAAAATAATGCTTTGACGCATTGCGGAAAAATGCCTTACCATCTTTGGTATGAACACAACAGCCAAACTCTTGCGACGCCGTACCCAGCTGCCTCAGCCTGGGAAGCCGTGCATGTAAGCGTTTGATGCTCACAAAGCCACAGGCCCGCCCTGTGGCTTTTTTTTTGATCTCTCAGTAACCCCCAGTCAGGAGCCCCGAAATGGAATTCAGCCAATACGACGTCAACGCCCTCATGCAGATCACCAACCGGCCTTCGCTTGTGTTTACCGAAGGCCGCGGCATGTGGCTGACGGATAACAATGGCAAGCGCTACCTCGACTACCTGCAGGGCTGGGCGGTCAACTGCCTCGGCCATTCGCCGCAGTGCATCGTCGATGCGGTGACCGCGCAGGTCGGCAAGCTGATCAACCCCTCGCCGGCCTTCTACAATGAACCGTCGATCGTCCTCGCGAACATGCTCACCAAGAACTCGTGCTTCGACCGCGTGTTCTTCGCCAACAGCGGCGCGGAAGCGAACGAAGGCGCGATCAAGCTGGCGCGCAAGTGGGGCAAGCTGAACAAGAACGCCGCCGGTGAAAACCGCTACGAGATCATTACCTTCAACCACGGCTTCCACGGCCGTACGCTGGCCACCATGTCAGCGAGCGGCAAGGCAGGTTGGGACACGATGTTCGCACCGCAGGTGCCAGGCTTCCACAAGGCCGAGCTGAACGACATCGCCAGCGTGGAGAAGCTGATCACCGACAAGACTGTCGCCGTAATGCTCGAGCCGGTACAAGGCGAGAGCGGCGTCATCCCCGCCACCCGCGAATTCATGCAGGCGCTGCGCGCGTTGACCAAGCAGCGCAACCTGCTGCTGATCGTGGATGAAGTGCAGGCCGGCATGGGCCGCACCGGCGAACTGTTCGCCTACCAGCTCTCCGGCATCGAGCCCGACATCATGACCCTGGGCAAAGGCATCGGCGGCGGCGTTCCTCTCTCCGCACTGCTGGCGCGCGAAGAGATCGCCTGCTTCGAACCGGGCGAGCAAGGCGGCACCTACAACGGCAACCCGGTAATGACCGCTGTAGGCATCGCCGTGCTGAGCGAACTGCTCAAGCCCGGCTTCCTGCAATCCGTGAAGGACAAGGGCGCCTACATGAGCGCGGCGCTGAACAAGCTGAGCGCGAAGCACGGCCTCGAAGGCGAGCGCGGGGAAGGCCTGCTGCGCGCACTGAAGCTCGGCAAGGATATCGGCCCGAAGATCGTAGAAACCGCGCGCGACATGGAACCGGTCGGCCTGCTGCTCAACTCGCCGCGCCCCGACCTGCTGCGCTTCATGCCCTCGCTGAACCTGACGACAGATGAAATCGACCAGATGATTTCCATGCTGTCCGACATCCTGACCAAACTCGGTCACTGATCTTTCACCGGAGATGCGTCAATTTGGCGCATCTCCCGGCATTTCCCGGAAAACCCATTTCCAGATCAAGGACGTTTGCAACTAGGCAACCTAGAATAGCCCGCCATTAGCCCTGACCGGAGGCTGCTGATGGTCGACCAGTCCAAACCCTTCCAACGCTTGCGCATCTCGCGTCTGACACCGCACACGGGATACGCACGTCCGCACTTCTATATCCAGAACCCGGTGAAGGCATCGTCCTCGGCGCTCGAGGTGATGACGGACCTGCGCTTCATTCCCGCGGCAACGGTGTCGTCCGACCTCGACCTGGATACCGCCACGCAAAAAATGATCGCGCGCGGCGTGCGTTCGCTGCTCGTGACCAACGCGCTCGAGGATGTCATCGGCATCATCACATCGCGCGACCTCCTCGGCGAGCGTCCGCAGGCGGCCATGCATGCCCGCGGCATCCCGTTCGGCGAAGTCCGCGTGAGCGACGTCATGACGAGCGATGAACACATCGAAGTGCTGCACCTCGACGATGTATTGCACGCGCATGTCGGCGATGTCGTGGAAACGCTGAAGCATTCCGGCCGCCAGCACGCGCTTGTCGTGGAAGAGGATTCCTCCACGGGCAAAACCACTATCCGCGGAATATTTTCCGCTTCGCAGATTGCGCGCCAGCTTGGCGTACATGCGCAACCCCACGCCCTTTCCGACACCTTTGAAGGCATCGAGCGAGCGATGGCTGCGCAGTACTGAACCATTTGGCGCACAGTTCCATGATCAGGAGTAAACACATGCGATTCCGCCTGGTTCGCTATTTCACCTTTGCCAGCCTCGGCATGTTCATCGTCGTGACGATTGCCCTGGTATTTTTCGAGCGCCAGCAAGCGGCCTTTTTCCAGGAAGTCCAGTCCGCTGAAAGCGAATTCGTCAAGCGCGTGCAGGCAAGCTTTGCCAGGCAGCAGGAAGAAGCGGCTCGTCACGACCTGCTCGCCATTCATGAGCGCGCAAACATGGACCTGACGCGCCTGTTCGCCAACATGCTGTGGGAGAGGGACTTCGCGCCGTTCGTCGCCAAGGTGCAGGCGATCCCCGTGGAACACTGCCGCGCCATTGCCGACATCACCGGCGAGGACGGAAAGAAAAGGCAGCCGGACAGCAAGAAAGCCTGCTACCAGGAACTGGGGGCAAAGATCCGCGCCCTTGCGGAATACAAGGCGCTGGATGCCAAGGTGTTCAGCACCATGAAGAAGAGTTCCGTCTTCAAGGTCAAGGTATTCGACATGCGCGGCATCACCGCATATTCCTCTGAAGCGGCACAGGTCGGCGACGACAAGAGCGGCAACGCAGGATGGAAGAATGCGATGGAAGGCAAGCCGGTCAGCGAGCTCACGCACCGGGATAAATTCAGCGCGTTCGAGGGTGTCGTGGAAAACCGTGACCTCATCTCGAGCTACCTGCCTGTGAATGCGCAGGATGGCGAAAAAGTCATCGGCGTATTTGAAGTCTATACGGACGTGACGGGCTTCCTCGACCAGATCAAGCAAACCTCGGCCAAGATTGCGACGACCGCGCGCGACAACGAAAACCAGATGGTGAATGTCGCCGAGTACAACCTGGACGAAGTGAACAAGATGTCCAACAACGGAATTGCAATCGTCGCCGGGCTGTTGTTGCTCCTCTTCGCATCGCTGTTTGCCATTGTGCGCCGTGCGGAAAAGACCATCCGCCAGCAGGAACTGGACCGCGAGCACGCCCACCAGCAGCTGGCCCAGGCTGAAAAAATGGCCCTGCTTGGCCAGATGGTCGCCGGTGTAGCGCACCAGCTCAATACGCCCCTGGCATTCTCGCGCAGCAACATCAGCATGGTGATCGACGGGCTCAAGAGCTTCGAGCTGCCGCTCAAGGTTGCGCACGCTTTTGCCCGCGCCGTGCGCAAGACGGAAGGCGATCGCGTGACGCTGAACATTTCCCGCTCGCGCGGACAACTGCAGCAGATCGAGTCGCACGATGACGACGTACTCATGCTCTCGCAAATGCTCGGCGACACGCTGCAGGGCCTGGAGCAGATGCGCGAGCTGGTGGAGAACCTGCGCGACTTCACGCGCCTCGATCGCGAGAAGGTCACGCACTTCGACATCAACAAGGGGCTGCATACCGTTGTCTATATTGCCAAGAGCGTGATCCCGCATCGCATCGAGGTCGTCGAGGAGTACAACGATGTGCCTGAAGTCGAATGCAACCCGTCGCAACTCAACCAGGTCTTCCTCAACCTGATCAACAATGCGGCGCAGGCGATTCCGGACAACGGAAAGATTACCGTGCGCACGTCCGTGGAAGACCTGCGGGTGCGGATTGACATCATTGACACGGGCAGCGGCATTCCCGCCGATGTCCAGCCGAACATCTTCGACACCTATTTCACGACCAAGCCTCCAGGCGAAGGCACAGGACTCGGCCTGCCCATCGTAAAGAACATCGTCGAAGAGCACGGCGGCACGGTCACATTCACCACACAGGCGGGGACCGGCACGACATTTACCGTCTACCTGCCGGCAGCGTTTCCCGAAACCCTGCTCGAAGCAGCCTGAAGGAGGCGATGATGAGGGACAAGAAAGGTCTGGTGCTGTGCGTCGATGACGAGCCCAATATCCTTCGCTCGCTGCACTGGATGCTGCACAAGGATTTCGACGTAATGACCGCGCCTGACGGACTGAGCGGGCTGGAGATGCTGCGCAAGCACGATTTCGACGTGATCGTGAGCGACCAGCGCATGCCCGGGATGATGGGTTCGGAGTTCCTGCGCGAGGCCTGCAAGATCGCACCACGCGCCATGCGCATCCTGCTCACCGGCTACTCCGATTTGCAGGCGATCCTGCGGTCGGTGAATGAAGGTGAAGTCTTCCGCTTCGTCAACAAGCCGTGGTCCAATGAAGAACTGACGAAGACCGTCGCCGAGGCGGCAACGATCGCCAAGACGCAACCGCTTCCCGCTCCCGTTGAAGACGCGGGGCCCGGCGGCGAAAGCATCCTGCTGATCGATGATGACAAGGAAATGATCGAACTCGTCAGGCAAGCCGTCGGCCCGGACACGCAGTTCAGGCATGCAAGCACCCTGTCGGAAGCGGTGACGATCCTGAGTGCTCAACCGGTCGGCGTATTGATGAGCGAAACGCGTGTCGGCCGCATGGATACAACGCCGCTGGTCAAACTGCTCAAGCAGAAGCATCCGGAGATCGTTTCGATGGTGTTCACCGTGAATAGCGACGTCGATGCCATCATCAAGCTGATCAACCAGGGACAGATCTACCGCTTCATTCCGAAACCGGTCAAGCCCGGTTTCCTGAAACTCATGCTGAGCTCCGCAGTGAACAAGCATCGCGAGCTCAAGCGCAGTCCGGGCGCGGTTCGGCGCCATGCAGTCGAAAAGACGCCGGAAGGTTTGGAGCAAAAGCTCGAGCAGGATATCCAGCTTGAAGCCGTGCGCAACGCCGCGCCCGCCGCCTCGGCCGGGCAGGCAATGAACGATGGCTCGTTCATGCATCGGATCGGAATCGGATTCCGGCGCATCTTCGGCACCGCCTGATTGTCTCGCCCAAAGAAAATGGGGGCCGCCCTGTGACAGGCGGCCCCCATTTTCTTTTGCAACGAATTTACTTCTTGCGCGCGGGAGGCAGGTCCGTGCACACACCTTCGAATGCTTCCGCGGCCATGCCGATCGATTCACCGAGCGTCGGGTGCGGGTGGATCGTCTTGCCGATATCCACTGCGTCCGCGCCCATCTCGATGGCCAGCGCGATCTCGCCGATCATGTCGCCCGCGTGGGTGCCCACGATGCCGCCGCCGACGATGCGATGTGTTTCCGCATCGAACAGCAGCTTGGTGAAGCCTTCATCGCGGCCATTGGCCGTCGCACGACCGCTGGCTGCCCATGGGAACAGGCCCTTCTCCAGCTTGACGCCCTTGGCCTTCGCCTCGTCTTCCGTCATGCCGACCCATGCCACTTCCGGATCGGTGTAAGCCACGGACGGAATCACGCGCGCGTCGAAGAAGGACTTCTGGCCTGCGGCCGCTTCGGCGGCCACGTGCGCTTCATGCACCGCCTTGTGCGCCAGCATCGGCTGGCCGACGACGTCGCCGATCGCAAAGATGTGCGGAACGTTGGTGCGCATCTGTGAATCGACATTGATGAAGCCACGATCCATGACGGCAACACCAGCCTTGTCGGCGGAGATCTTCTTGCCGTTCGGGCTGCGGCCGACAGCGACCAGCACCATGTCGTAGAGTTGCGGCTCCGGTGCGGCAACCGACGGGTCGGCACTTTCAAAAGTGACCTTGATGCCTTCCTTCAATGCCTCGACCGCGACCGTCTTGGTCTTGGTCATGACCTTGTCGAAGCGCTTGTCGTTGAACTTCTGCCAGACCTTGACCAGATCGCGGTCGGCACCCTGCATCAGGCCGTCCATCATTTCGACCACGTCGATGCGTGCGCCGAGCGTGGAGTAGACGGTGGCCATTTCCAGGCCGATGATGCCGCCGCCGATGACCAGCATCTTCTTCGGCACCTGGCGCAGTTCCAGCGCGCCGGTGGAATCAACGATGCGCGGATCTTCCGGTACGAAAGGCAGCTTCACGACGGCGGAGCCGGCGGCGATGATCGCCTGCTTGAACTGCACCGTTTTCTTGGTGCCGTCGGCAGCAGTGACTTCCATGTGGTTCGGGCTGATGAACTGGCCGACACCCTGCACCACGTTCACCTTGCGCGACTTCGCCATGCCGGCCAGACCGGTGGTCATCTTCTTGATGACCTTTTCCTTGTAACCGCGCAGCTTGTCGATGTCGATTTCCGGCTTGCCGAAGGTGACGCCGTGTGCGGCCATCGTGGCGGTTTCGTCGATGACGGCAGCAACATGCAGCAGGGCCTTTGACGGGATGCAACCGACGTTCAGGCACACGCCACCGAGGGTCGAATACTTTTCGACGAGCACAGTGCTCATGCCGAGGTCGGCGGAACGGAATGCCGCCGAATAGCCGCCGGGGCCTGCGCCCAGGACGAGCATGTCGCACTCGATATCGACCTTGCCGCCGTAGCTGCTGGCGATCGGTGCGGGTGCCGGAGCCGCGGCGGCAGGGGCAGGGGCAGGGGCAGGCGCTGCGGCTGCGGGTGCCGGAGCGGGCGCCGCTGCAGCTGCGCCGGCGGCTGCTTCCACGAGGAGCAGCAGCGAGCCTTCGGAAACCTTGTCGCCCATCTTGACCTTCAGCTCCTTGACCACGCCGGCGTGGCTCGACGGAATCTCCATGCTGGCCTTGTCGGATTCCACCGTGACCAGGGACTGGTCGACGGCGATGGTATCGCCCGGCTTGACCAGCAGTTCAATGACTTCGACTTCCTTGAAATCGCCGATATCGGGAACCTTGACTTCCACAATGCTCATAGCGTTTGCTCCATTCTCTCCCGCCGCTTGAGTGGGCGGGAATTTATTAATCTCTCATCGGAAAACTGAAAATCCGGAACGGTCCCGATGTGCTCTTATCGAATTCCTCACCTGCGCGTACACCGATCTCCGCAATCTCCCTGGCCGACAGCTTGCTGTCGTACACGGCATACATGGCGCCCAGCGCAAAGTTGCGGCCGCTGCCGATTCCCCAGAAGCGTTCAAAGCTGAATACTTCGCGATAGGAATACACACCGAAGATGCCATTCGGGTTGGCGATCAACGCCGTAATCTGCGATGACTCGTACGGATCGTCTTCATCTTCCTTCGTGTTCAGGAAATACTTCTCCTTCAGTATTTCGTGCACCTTGGAAAACGTCTCAAACACTTCGTCGCGCGTGCCCAGCCTGCACTCCTCACCCATTCCGGTCAACAGCTTGCGCATGACAGGAAAGTGGGCGGCGGTGCCGGCAAGCGTCACATACGAATCACCGACAGGAAAAACCTTTTCATTGAGTTCGTACGCATGCGAAAGACGGGTGTCGCCGAAGGTGACGAGCGAATCCGACGCAATGGCGACTTCGTTGTCCTTCTTGACGACGACGCAGGTGGTCATTGTTGATCTCCTTGAATGGGGAAGCCGGCGCGGCGCGCAGCGGGAAAAGTGAGAAATTTTCTCATTTTCCCGGATCGGCAGCGCCCGCTTCCCACGTCCGGAATCACAGCAATGTCTTGCGCATGTCGCCGAGGACGTCCGCCAGGTAGGCCGCGAAGCGCGCCCCCATCGCGCCGTCGATGACGCGATGGTCGTAGGACAGCGACAGCGGCAGCATCAGGCGCGGCGCGAACTGCTTGCCGTCCCATACCGGCTTGATCGAGGACTTGGACAGGCCGAGGATCGCGACTTCCGGTGCATTGACGATCGGCGTGAACGCCGTGCCGCCGATGCCGCCCAGCGAAGAAATCGTGAACGTCGCCCCCTGCATGTCGGCCGGCTTCAGCTTGCCGTCGCGTGCAGCCGCGGAGAGGTCGCCCATTTCCTTGGCGATCTCGGAAAGGCTCTTCTTGTCGGCGTTCTTGATCACCGGCACCACCAGGCCTTGCGGCGTGTCGGCGGCGAAGCCGACGTTGTAGTACTTCTTGAGGATCAGGTTCTCGCCCTTTTCGTCCAGCGAGGAATTGAACGCCGGGAACTTCTTCAGCGCCGAGACGCTGGCCTTGATCACGAATGCCAGCATCGTCAGCTTGACGCCGGACTTGGCCATCGCGTTGTTGGAATCCTTGCGGAATTCTTCCAGATCCGTAATGTCCGCTTCGTCGAACTGCGTGACGTGCGGGATCATGACCCAGTTGCGGTGCAGGTTCGGGCCGCTGATCTTCTTGATGCGCGACAGCGGCTGCAGCTCGGTTTCGCCGAACTTGGAGAAGTCGAGCGACGGCCACGGCAGCAGGTCGAGGCCTGCTCCGCTGCCGCCCTTGGCCGCTGCTGCGGCCGGAGCGGATGCGGCACCTGCCATGACGGATTTCACGAAGTTCTGCACGTCGGTATGCAGGATGCGGGCCTTCGGACCCGTACCGGTGACGCGACCGAGGTCGACGCCCAGTTCGCGTGCGAACTTGCGTACGGACGGCGATGCGTGTGCCTTGGTATTGGACGGCGCTGCGGGTTCCAGTGCAGCGGTCGGCGCTGCCTTCGGAGCAGGCGCGGATGCCATGGCGGCGGCGGGAGCGCTGGCTGCCGCTGCGGCCGGTGCCGGCGCGGGTGCAGCGGCGCCGCCTTGCGTTTCGACCTTCAGGACCAGCGAGCCCTTGGATACCTTGTCGCCCACCTTGACGACGATTTCCTTCACGACGCCGGCGTGGCTGGAGGGAATCTCCATGCTCGCCTTGTCGGATTCGACGGTGATCAGCGACTGGTCAACCTTGACGCTATCGCCCGGCTTGACCATCAGCTCGATGACTTCCACATCCTTGAAGTCGCCGATGTCCGGAACGAACACATCGACGACGGCGGGGCCTGCTGCGGGAGCAGGTGACGCAGCGGGTGCGGGGGCGGCTGCAGCCGGCGCGGGAGCCGCGGCTTGTGTTGCCGGGGCAGCAGCGCCTGCGCCTTCTTCCAGCAGGAGAACCAGGGTGCCTTCCGACACCTTGTCACCTACCTTGACTTTGATTTCCTTCACGACGCCGGCGTGGCTGGAGGGAATCTCCATGCTCGCCTTGTCGGATTCGACGGTGATCAGCGACTGGTCAACCTTGATTGTGTCGCCCGGCTTGACCATCAGCTCGATGACTTCCACTTCCTTGAAATCGCCGATATCCGGGACTTTGACTTCCGTTAAGCTCATAGCGTTAGCTCCGTTCTCACCCTCCCTTTCAAGGGGAGGGCCGGGGTGGGGATGGGTTTCCGTCGCAAGCAAAGGACAAAACCCACCCCCACCCTAACCCTCCCCCTGAAGGGGAGGGAATTGTTAGTCTTATTGATCTGAGTTACAACGTCACCGGATTCGGCTTGTTCGGATCGATGCCGTATTTTGCGATCGCCTGTGCAACCACCGATGCCTCGATCGTACCGTCTTCCGCCAGTGCCTTGAGCGCCGCGACCGTTACGTAGTAGCGGTTGACTTCAAAGAACTCGCGCAGTTTCGCGCGGCTGTCGGAACGGCCGAAACCGTCAGTACCGAGCACCTTGTAATTGCGGCCCTTCGGAATGAAGGCGCGGATCTGTTCGGCAAACAGGCGCATGTAGTCGCTCGTCGCAACGACCGGGCCAGTCGTGCCTTCCAGCAGCTTGGTCACGTGCGGCACGCGCGGCGCTTCGGTCGGATGCACGAGGTTCCAACGGTCCGCATCCTGACCGTCACGGGCCAGCAGCGTGAAGGACGGTGCGGACCAGATGTCAGCAGCAACGCCCCAGTCTTCCTTGAGCAGGTCCGCCGCGGCGATGGCTTCGCGCAGGATGGTGCCGGAGCCCATCAGCTGGACACGCTTCTTCGACTTCTTGTCGCCTTCCTGCAGCAGGTACATACCCTTCAGCAGGTCTTGCTCAGTGCCCGGCTTCAGGCCCGGATGCGCGTAGTTCTCGTTCATCAGGGTGATGTAGTAGAACACGTCTTCCTGCTTTTCGACCATGCGCTTCAGGCCGTCGTGGATGATCACGGCGACTTCGTGCGCGAAGGTCGGGTCGTACGGAACGCAGTTCGGGATCGTCGCTGCCATCAGGTGGCTGTGGCCGTCTTCATGCTGCAGGCCTTCACCGTTCAGCGTCGTGCGGCCGGCGGTGCCGCCGAGCAGGAAACCGCGAGCACGCATGTCGCCCGCCGCCCATGCGAGGTCGCCCACGCGCTGGAGACCGAACATCGAGTAATAGATGTAGAACGGGATCATCACGCGGTTGTTCGTCGAGTACGACGTCGCCGCGGCGATCCAGGAGCTCATGCCGCCCGCTTCGTTGATGCCTTCCTGCAGGATCTGGCCGGCCTTGTCTTCGCGGTAGTACATCACCTGGTCCTTGTCGACCGGCTCGTACAACTGGCCCTGCTGGTTGAAGATACCGATCTGGCGGAACAGGCCTTCCATGCCGAAGGTACGCGCTTCATCGACGAGGATGGGCACGACGCGCTTGCCGAGGCTCTGGTCGCGCAGCAATGCGGTAATGATGCGAACGTAGGCCTGGGTCGTCGAAATCTCGCGGCCTTCCGGCGTTGCATCGAGCACTGCCTGGAATGCGGAGATATCCGGAACGGTCAGCGCTTCGTCTGCCTTCACGCGGCGCTGCGGCAGGTAGCCGCCGAGTGCCTTCCGGCGCTCGTGCAGGTACTTCATTTCCGGTGCGTCATCGGACGGCTTGAAGAACGGGATTTCCGGCAGCTTGTCGTCCGGAATCGGGATGTTGAAGCGGTCGCGCATTTCGCGCACGGCGGCATCGTCCAGCTTCTTGGTCTGGTGGGCGGTGTTGCGCGCCTCGCCGGACTTGCCCATGCCGAAGCCCTTGATGGTCTTGACCAGCAGCACGGTCGGCTGACCCTTGTGTTCCTGGGCGTTCTTGAATGCGGCGTAAATCTTGTGCGGATCGTGGCCGCCACGATTGAGGCGCCAGATGTCGTCGTCGGACATCTTGGACACCATTTCCAGCAGCTTCGGATGCTTGCCGAAGAAGTGCTTGCGCACGTACGCGCCGTCCTTGGCCTTGTAGTTCTGGTACTCGCCGTCGCAGGTTTCCATCATCACGCGCTGCAGGATACCTTCCTTGTCGCGTGCCAGCAGTTCATCCCAGTAGCCACCCCAAATGACCTTGACCACGTTCCAGCCGGCGCCGCGGAAATCGGCTTCCAGTTCCTGGATGATCTTGCCGTTGCCGCGCACCGGGCCGTCGAGACGCTGGAGGTTGCAGTTGACGACGATGACGAGGTTATCGAGCTTTTCGCGGCCGGCCATGCCGATCGCGCCCATCGATTCCGGCTCGTCCATTTCGCCGTCGCCGCAGAAGGCCCAGACCTTGCGGTTGTCGGTCTTGGCGATGTCGCGTGCGTGCAGGTACTTCAGGAAGCGCGCCTGGTAGATCGCCATCAGCGGGCCGAGGCCCATGGACACCGTCGGGAATTGCCAGAACTCCGGCATCAGTTTCGGGTGAGGATAGGAAGACAGGCCCTTGCCGTCGACTTCGCGGCGGAAATTCAGGAGCTGGTCTTCGGTGAGGCGGCCTTCGAGATAGGCGCGGGCATAAATGCCGGGGGAGGAATGGCCCTGGATGTACAGCAGGTCGCCGCCGTGCTCTTCGGTCGGGGCGTGCCAGAAATGGTTGAAGCCGATGCCCAGCATGTTGGCCAGCGAGGCAAAGGAAGAAATGTGACCACCCAGGTCGCCATCTGCGCGGTTGGTCTTGACGACCATCGCCATCGCGTTCCAGCGCATCCAGGAGCGCAGGCGCTCTTCGTATTCAAGGTTGCCGGGGCAATGCTCGCCGACGTGGGCGGGGATGGTGTTGACGTACGCGGTATTGGCGGAGAACGGAATGTGGGCACCGCGGCGGCGGGCCAGGTCGACCATGCGCTCCATGAGGTAATGCGCGCGTTCAGGGCCTTCGGTTTCGATCACGGCTTCGAGCGCGTCAAGCCACTCTTGCGTTTCCATGACATCGGGATCATTGGCGGCTTGCGCCAACACTTGGTCGAGCTGGGCGGACATTGGTGTGTCTCCTTGGTTAAGTGCCGTTCCGGCCGGGTAGCGGCTGGAGGATTTTTTGACAAGAAACAGCTGGGATGGTGCGCGGTGAAAAGATTCTAACAGTACTTTTATAACTTTTCAAATTACGGGATCGCGTTTTATATTATGAAATTTCGTGCGGCATCGCAGCAATCGTTCGCACCTTTCCTTACAGCCCGACAAGGCTCGCGGACTTATAATCTTGTTTTAATCCGTACTCACCCTAACCACAACCATGCCTGCACAACTCATCGACGGAAACCTCCTCTCCCAGCAACTGCGCGCCGATGTCGCCAAGCGCGCCGCCGCCCTGACCGCCAAGGGCAAACAGCCCGGACTTGCCGTGATCCTGGTCGGCGACAATCCCGCGTCACAGGTCTATGTCCGCAACAAGGTCAAGGCGTGCGAGGACAACGGTATCCATTCGGTGATGGAGAAGTACGATGCCGACATGACGGAAGCAGCGCTGCTGGCGCGTATCGACGCCCTCAACAAGGATCCGAAAATTAACGGCATCCTCGTGCAACTTCCCTTGCCGGCCCATATCAATTCCCACAAGGTGATTGAAGCGATCGCTGCGGAGAAGGATGTGGATGGCTTCCACGTCAGCAACGCCGGCCTGCTGATGACCGGCCAGCCGCTGTTCCGCCCCTGCACGCCCTACGGCGTCATGAAGATGCTGGAATCGATCGACTATCCGGTGCGCGGCGCTAATGCCGTTGTCGTCGGGGCATCCAACATCGTTGGCAAACCGCAAGCCATGCTGCTCTTGCAGGCGGGCGCGACCGTCACCATTTGCAATTCGAAGACCCGGGATCTCGGCCATCACACGCGGCAGGCCGACATCCTCGTGGTTGCAACCGGCAAGCGTAATATCGTCACTGCCGACATGGTCAAGCCTGGCGCGGTCGTGATCGATGTCGGAATGAACCGCGACGATAACGGCAAGTTGTGCGGCGATGTCGATTTCGCCAATGCCAAGGAAGTCGCGGGCTACATCACTCCCGTCCCGGGCGGTGTCGGTCCGATGACGATTACGATGCTGCTCGTCAACACTATTGAGGCCGCAGAAAGAACCTGAACATAATGACTTCCGCCCTGAATCCCCTGCTCGATTTTTCCGACCTGCCCCGTTTTGCGGACATCAAACCGGAGCATGTCACGCCGGCGGTTTCCGCCCTGCTCGATGAAAACCGCGCCGTCGTCGCGCGGCTGGAAGCGCCAGCGGACACGGTCACATGGGACAACTTCGTCGAACCGCTCGAGAACGCGACCGAAAAGTTGGGCCGGGCTTGGGGCGTGGTCGGCCATTTGAATTCGGTCGTCGATACACCGGAGCTGCGCGCCGCGTACAACGAGAACCTGCCCAAGGTGACCGAGTTCTGGACAGCGCTGGGACAGAACCTGGCGCTGTTCGACAAGTACAGGTCGCTCAAGGCGGGCAGCGCGTACGCGTCGCTGTCGCCGGCGCGCAAGAAAATCATCGAGAATGCCTTGCGCGATTTTCGTCTCGGCGGCGCCGAACTGCCGGACGACAAGAAGGTGCGATTTGCCGAGATCCAGGAACAACAGGCAGCACTGTCGACGAAGTTTTCCGAGAACGTGCTGGATGCCACCAACGACTATGGCCTGTTCGTCGAAAACGAGGCCGAACTGGCCGGGCTGCCGGACGATGTGAAGCACGCCGCGCGCGCCGCCGCCGAGAAGGACGGCAAGCCCGGCTTCAAGTTCACCCTGCATTTCCCCTCCTACTTCCCGATCCTGCAGTACGCGGACAAGCGCGAGCTGCGCGAGCAGATCTATCGCGCCAATGCAACCAAGGCGTCCGAGCTCGGCGTGAAACCGGAATGGGACAACACGCAGAACATCGTCGAGATCCTGAAGCTGCGCGACGAAGAATCGAAGCTGCTCGGCTTCCCGAACTTCGCCGAAGTGTCGCTGGTTCCCAAGATGGCGGAAACGCCGCAGCAAGTGATTTCCTTCCTGGAAGACCTGGCAAAACGCGCCCGGCCGTTTGCCGAGAACGATCTCGCCGAACTGCGTGCCTTCGCGAAGAAGGAACTGGGTCTCGACAAGCTGGAGGCCTGGGATGTCACCTACGCGTCGGAAAAGCTGCGCCAGCAGCGCTACGCATTCTCGGAACAGGAAGTGAAGCAGTACTTCCCCGAGCACAAGGTTGTCGAGGGACTGTTCCGCGTGATCCAGACCCTGTTCGCCGTCGATGTGAAGCCGGACAGCGCGCCGACCTGGCACAAGGATGTGAAGTTCTTCCGCATCGAAAAGAACGGCCATCTGATCGGCCAGTTCTACCTTGACCTGTACGCGCGCCACGGCAAGCGCGGCGGCGCCTGGATGGACGATGCACGCGGCCGGCGCAAGCAAGCCGCGGGCGTGCAAACCCCGGTCGCTTACCTGACCTGCAACTTTTCCGAACCGACGGTCATCGACGGCAAGGCGAAACCCGCCCTGTTCACCCATGACGAAGTGATCACCCTGTTCCACGAATTCGGCCACGGCCTGCACCACATGCTGACGCAGGTTGATGAACTCGGTGTATCGGGCATCGCGGGTGTGGAATGGGACGCGGTGGAACTGCCCTCGCAGTTCATGGAAAACTTCTGCTGGGAATGGGACGTGCTGCAGCACATGACTTCGCATGTCGATACCGGTGCGCCGCTGCCCCGTGAACTGTTTGACAAGATGATCGCCGCAAAGAACTTCCAGTCCGGCCTGCAGACGCTGCGACAGGTGGAATTCGCGCTGTTCGACATGCACCTCCACTTCGACCATGACCCATACGGAAGCAAATCCGTGCAGGACGTGCTCAACGAAGTGCGCCAGAAGGTGGCCGTCATGATCCCGCCCGCGTTCAACCGTTTCCAGAATTCCTTCGGACATATCTTCGCAGGCGGTTATGCCGCAGGTTACTATAGCTATAAATGGGCTGAAGTCCTGTCCGCCGATGCCTACAGCGCCTTCGAAGAAGCCGCTGCGGCCGGTGGAAACGTCCTTTCCGCGGAAATCGGCCAGAAATTCCAGCGCGAAGTACTCGCCATGGGCGGATCGCGCCCGGCACTGGAATCCTTCAAGGCCTTCCGCGGTCGTGAACCGAGCATCGACGCGTTGCTGCGGCACAACGGGATGACAGCCTGATCATCAGGGAAGAAAACAATGAAACGCATACTGCAATCCTGCTCCATCCTCATGCTGCTGTGCGTCGGTTCTGCAAATGCCCAGTTGTACAAATGGGTCGGTCCGGACGGCAAAGTGACGTACAGTGACGCCCCGCCGCCGGCGGTGGCGACCAAGGTCGAAACTAAGTCGCTCGCCACATCGGGCGTCAACACCGCGGATCTTCCCTACGAAGTCGCCGAAGCGACGAAGTCGCACCCCGTCACGCTGTACACCACGAAGGACTGCCAGCCGTGCGACGAAGGCCGCAAACTGCTTACTGCGCGCGGCATTCCGTTCATTGAAAAAACCGTCAATTCCAACGCCGACATTGCGCAGTACAAGCAGGCCGGCGGTGAGGGCCAGCTTCCCCTCCTGACCGTCGGGAAGTTCCGGGAACGCGCCTTCGAAGCAGCCGCCTGGAACAACGTACTGACCACGGCGGGCTACCCGGAAAGCAGCAAGCTGCCGAAAAGCTACCGCAATCCGTCGCCACAGGCAGCAGCCCCGGCAGTACCGGCGGAGGAAAAGCGCGCGTCGGCCAATGCAGGCGCAGGCAATGCAGGAGCAAAGCCAGCGGCCACCGACCTGCCCCCCGCCATCGGCAATGCGCCTCCCGGCTTCCGCTTCTGATGCGCGGCATGACTGACATGACACGTATCGATTTTCACAGCAACGTTCCCGACAGGATCGCGTATGCCTGCCGTCTGACGCGCAAAGCGCGTGCGGCGAACTGCCAGGTCGTTCTGCTGGCAAAAGACCGGCAGGAACTGATGACGCTCGACGAGGCGCTGTGGACGTTTGCCGAACAGGAATTCCTGGCGCACGTGATGGCAGGCGATCCGCTTGCCGCGCAGACCCCGATCATCCTGACGGACCGGGATGACGCCGCATTGCCGCATTACCATGTGCTGGTCAATCTGACATCGGCCACCCCCGCGCACTTTGCACGTTTCGAACGCATGATCGAGGTCATTTCCTCCGACGAGTCGGAGAAAATCGCAGGGCGTGAGCGCTTTCGCTTCTACAAGCAGCGCGGATATCCATTGACACACTTCGAAGCAGACAAGGCATGAGCTCGACCACCTCGGACGCCGGCATTCCCCTCCTGACGGAAGTCATCCCCGGCCCGGCGCCCGCCGACAGCAAACATGCAGTAACGACGCAAGCAACCATCGAGGGCGTCAAGGAGGACATCTCCACGCTGGAGGCGCGCGCCGCAGCGATCCTGGAAGAGGAAGAATGGGACCGCCTCGAACGTGAGATCCGTGAACGCGTGCTGTACCAGATCATCGAACGTATCGACTTCGTCCTTGAACAGCGCGTCCGCGACAGCCTGGCCGACGTGCTGCAGACAGCGGTCGAAGGCCTTGCGGCGGACATCAAGGGCGGCTTGCATGCTTCCATGCGCGACGTCGTCACGCGCGCGGTGACCCATGAAATCACCAAGCTGAAGTCCGCAAAAAAGTAAGAAGCGACACGATTCATGAAAGTCATCGTACTTGGCGCCGGTATCCTGGGAACCGCCTCTGCATGGTTCCTGAACAAGGCAGGCCACGAGGTAACGGTCATCGAGCGCCAGCCCGGTGTTGCACTCGAAACCAGCTTTGCCAATGGCTGCCAGATTTCCGTGTCCCATGCCGAACCGTGGGCCAATCCCTCGGCGCCCCTCAAGATCGTGAAATGGCTGGGACGCGAAGACGCACCACTGCTGTACCGATTCCGCCCTGAATGGTTGCAATGGAAATGGGGCATGCACTTCCTGCGTGAATGCCTGCCATCAAGGACAGCGGCAAATATGCGGCAGATCGTCGCCATGGCCGAGTACAGCCGTCAGACGCTGCAAGCGGTGCGAGCGGAAACCGGCATTGCCTACGATCAGCTTACGCGCGGCATCCTGCACTTCTACACGGATCAGCATGAATTCGACCACGCGCAGGCGACAGCGGCACTGATGCGAGAACTGGGCTGCCCGCGCAATTCCGTGGATGCCGATGATGTGGTGCGCATCGAGCCTGCGCTCGCCGGCATCCGCAGCAAGATTGTCGGCGGCGACTATACCGCCACGGACGAGTCGGGCGACGTGTACAAGTTCACGAGCAGCCTGGCGCAAAAATCTGCCGAAGGCGGGGTGACATTCCAGTTCAATGCCAGCGTGACGCGACTGATCACCGAAGGAACCGGCGCGTCGGCACGCGTGACCGGCGTCGAGGTCATCGACGGCGAAGGCCGGCACAAGGTTTTGTGCGCGGACGCCTTCGTCGTTGCCCTCGGCAGCTTCTCCACTCCCCTGCTCAAACCGCTCGGCCTGGATTTGATGATCTATCCCGGCAAGGGCTATTCGGCGACTTACCGGATCACCAATCCCGACCTTGCGCCCACCGTCTCATTGACGGATGACGGACACAAGCTCGTGCTGTCGCGGCTCGGCGACCGTCTCCGGGTGGCAGGAACCTGCGAGTTCAATGGGTACACGCGGGAACTCAATCCGATTCGCTGCGAAGCCATCACACGTCGCACGCGCGAACTCTTTCCCGGGGCATGCGACTACGAAAATCCCGTCTACTGGACCGGCCTGCGGCCGCTGACACCATCGAACGTGCCCTATATCGGCAGGACGCGCTACGGCAACCTGTTCCTGAACACCGGGCACGGCACACTGGGCTGGACAATGGGCTGCGGTTCCGGCCGCGCCATTGCGGACATTATTTCCGGCCGCCACCCGGACGTGGACTTCGCATTCACGGGGATGCAATCGGACGGGCATCACAGCATGAAGGCGGCCCGGCCCGCTCGCGCCTGAATCTCGCGCTCAAATAAAAAACCGCCGCTTCTTCGAACCGGCGGTTTTTTTATCGACCTGTCATCCTCTTCGACAGACAGGCGTTATAGGACAACAGGCTATTTCGCCACACGTACCTGCACTTCCGCCGCCTTCTCGTCGAAGGCGACGCGCGTGGCGAACTTGGCCCGCTTCATGGGAAAGCGCGACTGGAAATGGCGCACGTTGCCCGAGCCGGATATCACCTTGCGCACGAACTGGTAGTAAGCATCCATATCGATGACATGCACCACGAGGAAGTAGTCATATTCGCCGGACACGAAATAGCACTGCATGACCTCCGTCTCCTTCGCCATGCGCGCCTCGAACTCCTGCATGTGCTCGTCGGACTGGTTGTTCAGCGACACTTCGAGGAAGGCAAGCATGCCATAGCCAAGGGCAAAGGGGTCGACCAGGGCCACGTCCGCACTGATGATTCCTGCGTCGCGCAGGTCACGGAGCCGGCGCAGGCAGGTCGGCTGGGAGATATGCACCTTCTCGGCCAAGGTGCGTGTCGGCATCTGGTTATCCTTCTGAAGCAGGTTCAGCAGCTTGCGGTCGACCTTGTCCAGTGCACGAAATTTAGGCATATAAAAATTGATGATTTTTGCAAAAAACCGCAGAAAAACTCTTTTCGAACCGTTTTTTCTGTTGTACCGTCTGCCTGTTCAGAAATCTGAATGGTAACAGTATGTCATGGGGCCGCCTTTTCCCACCCGGACAAACGGCCCCTGATAGATAAGCTACGGCTCTTCTCATCAAGGTGAAGACGAGTAGAAAACAAGTGAGTCTTGCAGCAACCTTGTGTTTTATCAATCCTTAGGAGGATATTTTATGCAGTTCACTACAAAAATGATTCCGTTGGCTGGCGCAATCGCATTTGCTTTCGCAGGTGCGGCATCGGCACAGGAACAAGTCGTCAAGATCGGCCACGTCGGCCCGATCTCCGGCGCCATCGCACACCTGGGCAAGGACAATGAAAACGGCGCCCGCATGGCGATCGACGAACTCAACGCCAAGGGCGTGACCATCGGCGGCAAGAAGGTCAAGTTCGAACTGCTGGCTGAAGACGACGGCGCCGATCCGAAGCAAGGGACTGCAGCTGCACAGAAACTGGTCGACGCCAAGGTCAACGGCGTGATCGGCCACCTGAACTCTGGCACCACCATCCCGGCCTCCAAGATCTATCACGACGCTGGCATCCCGCAGATTTCCCCGTCCGCGACCAACCCCAAGTACACGCAGCAAGGCTTCAAGAGCGCCTTCCGCGTGGTGGCCAACGACGGCCAGCTGGGCGGCACGCTGGGCCGTTACGCCGTGCAGATCAACAAGGCCAAGCGCATCGCCGTCATCGACGACCGCACCGCTTATGGCCAGGGCGTGGCTGAAGAATTCATCAAGGGCGTCAAGTCCAAGGGTGGCGGCGCCGAGATCGTGGCGCAGCAATACACCAACGACAAGGCGACCGACTTCAACGCGATTCTGACCGCCATCAAGGCCAAGAATCCGGACACCGTGTTCTTCGGCGGCATGGACGCTGTGGCCGGCCCGATGCTGCGCCAGATGAAGGCACTGGGCATCAACGCCAAGTTCATGGGCGGCGACGGCATCTGCTCCGAGCAGCTGGCCAAGCTGGCAGGCGACTCGATGGGCGACGGCCAGGTGGTGTGCGCCGAGGCAGGCGGTGTGGAAGAAGCGCAGAAGAAGGGCATGGAAGATTTCCGCGCTGCCTTCAAGAAGAAGTTCAACACCGACGTGCAGATCTACGCACCGTATGTCTATGACGCGGTGATGGTGATGGTCGAAGCCATGAAGAAGGCGAACTCCGCCGAGCCGGCGAAGTACCTGCCGGAACTGGCGAAGATCAACTACAAGGGCGTGACCGGCAACATCGCTTTCGATGCCAAGGGCGACATCAAGGAAGGCACGCTGACCCTGTACACCTACAAGGGTGGCCAGCGCCAGCAACTGGCCGTGACGAAGTAATTCGCCTCGCCATATGAAAACCCCGGCCATGCGCCGGGGTTTTTTATTTGCGCCGCTTGGCGTGCAATAAAAAAGCGCTCACGAGGAGCGCTTTTCTTCTGTCAGGCCGCGCAGATTATTTCTGCGAGAGGACCCACTTCACCAGAGTGTGTGCTTCCGCCTCGTTGACCTGGGCGTTTGCGGGCATCGGAACCGCGCCCCAGACACCGCTGCTGCCCTTCAGGACCTTCTGGACCAGCTTGTCTTCCGCATCCTTCTGACCAGCGTACTTCGCGGCCACATCCTTGAATGCCGGACCGACAACCTTGTTGGCAACTGCGTGGCAGGCCATGCAGTTCTTGGCCTTGGCCAGATCAGCGTTTGCCATTGCGGCACCGGAAGCCAAAGCAGCTACAGCGAAAACCAGCAAAGAACGTTTCATTACTCTCTCTCCAAAAGAAAAAAACCCGCGTCATTTTACAGCGTAAGTGGCGGTTACAAATGCGGCTTACCACCCCGAAACGCACTATACGCCAAACCGGTTGACCCTGCGAATTGACCGTTACAAACTTTAGCAATATCCTGCAGGAAAGGGAGATGTCATGCCACTGATTATTGCCATTGTATTATTGTCCGCGCTCCGCTATTTCGAAGTCGGTCCGTTTGCCGAACTGTCATGGTGGTGGATTATCGGCCTGTTCGGCGTTGCCTTCGCCTGGTTCGAGTTTGGAGAACGCATGCTCGGCCTCGACAAGCGCAAGGCCCACGAAGAGCTTGAACGCGCCCGCAAGGAGCGGGTGACAAAGACCTTCAAGAAATAATCCCGTTCAGAAAGTAAAACGGGGCAGCCTTGGCCGCCCCGCTCTTCCTTCCTTACCGCTCCAACGTTAGCGCTTCAGCTGCGACAGGTCGCGCACCGCGCCCCGGTCGGCGGACGTCGCCAATGCTGCATATGCCTGCAACGCCTGCGAAACGACGCGTTCGCGGTTCTCCGGCTTCCATGCCTTGTCACCCTTCGCATCCATCGCGACGCGGCGCTTTGTCAGTTCTTCGTCGCTGACCTTCAAGTTGATTCGGCGCTCCGGGATATCGATCTCGATCGTGTCGCCGTCATTCACCAGCCCGATCGCGCCACCTTCGGCTGCTTCCGGCGAAGCATGGCCAATGACGAGGCCGGAAGAGCCGCCGGAGAAACGTCCGTCGGTAAACAGTGCGCACACCTTGCCCAGGTCCTTCGACTTGATATAGGAAGTCGGGTACAGCATTTCCTGCATGCCGGGGCCGCCCTTCGGCCCTTCGTAACGGATGATCACGACATCGCCCGGCTGCACCACGTCGCCGAGGATACCTTCGACGGCCGCGTCCTGGCTCTCGAATACACGCGCCTTGCCGGTGAACTTGAGGATGCTCTCGTCGACACCCGCAGTCTTCACAATGCAGCCTTTTTCCGCGATGTTGCCATACAGGACGGCAAGTCCGCCGTCCTTCGAATAGGCGTGCTCCTTGTTGCGGATGCAGCCGTGTTCGCGGTCGGTATCGAGCTTGTCGAAGCGCTTGTCTTGCGAGAACGCGACCTGGGTCGGCACGCCGCCGGGTGCGGCGAGGAAGCGCTGCCGCACCGCATCGTCCTTGTTCAGCATGACGTCGTTGTTGGCGATCGATTCGGCCATGGTCTTGCTATGAACCGTCGGGACAGTGGTGTCGAGCAGGCCAGCGCGATCGAGCTCGCCGAGGATGCCGACGATGCCGCCGGCGCGGTGCACGTCTTCAATGTGATAGTCCTGGGTCGCCGGCGCCACCTTGCACAGGCAAGGCACCTTGCGCGAGATGCGGTCGATGTCCGCCATGGTGAAGTCCACGCCCGCTTCCTGCGCCGCAGCCAGCAGGTGCAGCACGGTGTTGGTGGAGCCGCCCATGGAGACATCCAGCGCCATCGCATTCTCGAAGGCGGCCTTGGTGGCGATGTTGCGCGGCAGGACGGATGCGTCTTCCTGCTCGTAGTAACGCTTGGCGAGCTCGACGACCAGGCGGCCGGCGCGCAGAAAGAGCTGCTTGCGGTCCGCATGGGTAGCGACGATGGTGCCGTTGCCTGGCAGGGACAGGCCCAGCGCCTCGGTCAGGCAGTTCATGGAATTGGCGGTGAACATGCCGGAGCAGGAACCGCAGGTCGGGCAGGCGGAACGCTCGATGTTGGCGACCTGCTCATCGGAGACCTTCGGATCGCCGGCCTGGATCATGGCGTCGATCAGGTCGACCTTGATGATCTTCTGCGTGCCTTCCTGCTTGCCGTGCAGCGCCTCGATGACCTTTCCGGCTTCCATCGGGCCGCCGGAAACGAACACGACCGGAATGTTGAGGCGCATCGCGGCCATCAGCATGCCGGGGGTGATCTTGTCGCAGTTCGAAATGCAGACCATCGCATCGGCGCAGTGCGCGTTGACCATGTACTCGACCGAATCGGCGATCAGTTCGCGCGACGGCAGCGAATACAGCATGCCGCCGTGGCCCATGGCGATACCGTCATCCACGGCGATGGTGTTGAATTCCTTGGCCACGCCGCCGGCCGCTTCGATCTCGCGCGCCACCATCTGGCCGAGGTCCTTCAGATGGACGTGGCCCGGCACGAACTGGGTAAAGGAATTGACCACGGCGATGATCGGCTTGCCGAAGTCGCCGTCCTTCATGCCGGTCGCGCGCCAGAGGGCGCGGGCGCCGGCCATGTTGCGGCCGTGGGTGGTGGTGCGGGAGCGGTATTGAGGCATGTTCAGTCTCCGGATTGATCTGTTTAGGCAAGCCGATTCCGTGCGGAACCGGGGAAAGACGGCTAGTGTCCCTTGCCCTTAGCTGCGTGTCAAATATATGATTCCTTCCCTATTAAGACGAAATGCATATGAATATTGAACTGCGGCAATTGCGGTATTTTGTGGCGGTGGCCGAGGAGCGCCACTTCGGCCGAGCCGCGGTGCGCCTCCACATGACCCAGCCGCCGCTGTCCCAAACCATCCAGTCCCTGGAAGCAGCGCTCGGCACGCCGCTCTTTGCGCGCACCAAACGCAGCGTCACCCTGACGCCCGCCGGCACGGCACTGCTGCCCGAGGCACGCCGCATTCTCCAGCAGGTGGCTGCCCTGCCCGATCTTGCCCGCCGCGCCGCGTCAGGTGAATCCGGCCTGCTTTCGCTCTCCTTCGTCTCCACCGCCGACTACAGCGTGCTTCCGCCGCTACTGCGCGAGTTCCGCGAGCGCTTCCCGCAAGTCCAGATCGACCTGCGCGAAGCAACCACCGACGTGCAGCTCGAAGACCTGATGCAGGGACGCATCGACGCCGGTCTGCTGATCCCGCCACTGCACGAGAAAGCCAGGACAGAGCTGGACTACCTCACCGTGCTCTCCGAGCCCTTGGTCCTCGCCGCGCCCCATGGACTGAAAGGATTGCGCGGCAGGAACGCCGTCTCGCTCAAGGCGGTGGCCGACATGCCCCTCATTATTTTCCCGCGCCGCATTTCACCGGCCTTCCATGATGCGATCGTCGGCTGCTTCCGCGACGCAGGATTGACGCCACGCATCGGCCAGGAAGCCATCCAGATGCAGACTATTGTTGGCCTCGTGTCTGCCGGCATGGGTATTGCGCTTGTGCCACAATCCGTGTCGAACCTGAAGCGGCCCGGCGTGGAATACAGGCCGCTGACAGACCGCACGGCGACATTCGAAACCGGCCTTGCCTGGCGCCGTGACAATGCCTCGCCCGTGTTGCACACCTTCCTCGAACTATTGCGAAAGAAACGATAGATGCTGATCCACCCCCTCCCCGACCCGATTGCCTTTTCGCTCGGCCCCGTGTCCGTGCACTGGTACGGCCTGATGTACCTGGTCGCCTTCGTGCAGTTCCTGCTGCTGGGTCGGGCTCGCATCCGGCAGCCGCATATCGGGGCAGCAGGCTGGAAGGCGGAGGACCTGGACGACATGCTGTTCTACGGTGTACTCGGGGTCGTGGTCGGCGGGCGACTGGGCGAAGTCCTGTTCTACAACCCTGCCTATTACTTTTCGCACCCTCTCGAGATCTTCGCGGTCTGGAAAGGCGGCATGTCCTTCCACGGCGGTTTTCTCGGAGTGATGATCGCCATGGCACTCTGGGCCCGCAAGAGGGGCCGGGCCTTCTGGGAAGTCATGGATTTCATCGCGCCCCTGGTGCCGCTCGGGTATGCCGCAGGGCGAATCGGCAACTTCATCAATGCCGAACTGCCAGGCCGGGTTGCCGATGCCTCGCTTCCCTGGGCAATGATCTGGCCGAACGTCGACAACCTGCCGCGCCACCCTTCGCCCTTTTACCAGGCACTCGTCGATGGCGTACTGCTGTTCATCGTGCTGTGGCTGTATGCGCGCAAGGCCCGGCCGGTGATGGCTGTCAGTGGCGTCTTCGCGCTTGGCTACGGCTGTGCGCGCTTCTTCACCGAATACTTCCGTACGCCCGATTACGTCGTCTCCATCGGGCCGGTCAGCATCTCCGCCGGCCAAATGCTCTCGCTGCCGATGGTCGCCCTCGGACTCGTTCTATTGCTGGTAGCATACAAAAACAAAGGAGCCATTAGAGCCAACTGAAGTACAACAACATCAAGGAGACATCGCCATGAAACTCGCACGTGTGTTGCTGTTTGCCGCAGGTCTGCTTCTGTCCTTCAACGCCGGCGCGCAAGCCTGGCCCAACAAGCCCATCACCTTCATCGTTCCCTTCCCCGCCGGCGGCGGCACCGATGCCTTTGCCCGCCCGCTCGCCGCCCAGCTCACGAAGCAGCTGGGCAAGCAGGTCATCATCGACAATCGCGGCGGCGCCGGGGGAACGCTTGGGGCCGGCATCGCAGCGCGGTCGGCACCCGATGGCTACACCTTCTTCATCGGCGGCGCCCACCACGCAATCGCACCGTCGATCTACCCCAAGCTGGACTATGACATCCAGAAGGATTTCGTCCCCGTCGCGCTGGTTGCCACGCCGCCGCAGGTCATTGTCGTGAACCCGCAGAAGGTGCCGGTGAACGACTTGAAATCCTTGCTGGAATACGTGCGCAACAATCCCGGCAAGCTCAATTACGCCTCCGCCGGCAACGGCACGTCGCATCATCTTGCCGGTGAGTTGTTCAAACTGCAGACCAAGACCTTCATCACCCATATCCCGTACCGCGGCGCAGGCCCCGCCCTTCAGGACCTGATCGCCGGGCAGGTCGACATGATGTTCGACGGCCTCGGCTCGTCGGCCGCACACCTGAAAGGCGGCCGCATCAAAGCACTTGCCGTCGCCGCCCCTGCCCGTGCTCCGGGCTTCCCCGACTTGCCCACTGCGGCGGAAGCCGGCGTCCCCGGCTACGAGGTTTCGACCTGGTACGGCATGTGGGCGCCCAAGGGAACGCCCGCTGAAATTGTGGAGCGCATGGCCTCAGAAGTACAGAAAGCGTTTGCGACACCGGAGCTGAAGAACACCTGGCACAACATCGGCTCGGACACGCCCAACCTGGTCCAGGCGCAATTCGGTGCGATGGTGACCTCCGAAATCGCCCGCTGGGGACAAGTCGTCAAGGAAGCGGGCGTGAAGCTCGACTGAACATCATGGAAAAAATCCGCATCGACAAGGACGGTGTCATCGCGATGGTGACGCTGTCGAACCCCGGCAAACTGAATGCCATCGACATCTCCATGTGGCATGGGCTTGCCGAAACCTTTCACGCCCTGTCTGCGGATGAATCCCTGCGGTGCATCATCGTCACAGGCGCCGAAGGCAATTTCGCGGCCGGGGCCGACATCGAGGAATTCTCCTCGGTGCGCAGCAGCTATGCGCAAGGCGTCGACTATCACACGAAAAGCATCGCCCGCGCGCTCGATGCGATCGCCCGGTGCGTCCATCCAACCATCGCTGCGATCGAGGGTGTATGCGTGGGAGGCGGGCTTGAAATTGCCTCTGCCTGCGACCTGCGCATCGCCTCGCCCGCGTCGCGCTTCGGCATTCCGATCAACCGGCTCGGATTCCCGCTTGCACCGGGCGAGTTGCAGGGGTTGCTGCAACTCGTCGGCAAGGCCGTCGCACTGGAAATCCTTCTTGAAGGACGTGTATTCGATGCGGCGGAAGCGAAGGAGAAAGGTCTCCTGCACCGTGTCGTCGACGACGTCCCGGCAGAGGCGAGGCAGACGGCGCAGCGCATCGCCCAGGGTGCCCCACTTGCCGCGCGCATGAACAAAAAACTCGCGCGCAGGCTGTCACCCGAGGTGGCGCCGCTGACCGAGGAAGAGCT
Organism: Noviherbaspirillum sp. ST9; assembly: GCF_048799745.1. Taxonomy (NCBI): domain Bacteria; kingdom Pseudomonadati; phylum Pseudomonadota; class Betaproteobacteria; order Burkholderiales; family Oxalobacteraceae; genus Noviherbaspirillum; species Noviherbaspirillum sp. ST9. The sequence goes on from NZ_JBLWFR010000007.1 coordinate 98,235, forward strand.
GCGCGATGCGTTTTCCTTCTTTCATTCCGGCGACTACCGCGAAGGCGTCCGTGCCTTCCTCGAAAAAAGAAAACCCGAATTCAACGGCCAATAACCTTCCATCCATGAACGCCAACCTCTACGCACTCTTCGAATCCCGATTCCCCGCTGACCGCACCGCCTGCTGCATCGAAACGCACGACGGCTTGTACTACTCCTGGAACGACCTCGACCGCGCCACGGCCAAGCTGGCCAACCTGCTTGCCGGGCTGGACCTGCCGAAGGACTCGCGCATCGCGGTGCAGGTGGAAAAGTCGCCTGAAGCGCTGATGCTGTACCTTGCAACGATCCGTGCCGGCTATGTGTACCTCCCGCTCAACACCGCCTATCGCGCCGCGGAGATCGAGTACTTCGTGGAGAATGCCGAGCCGGCAGTCGTGGTGTGCTCGCCGCAGAATTTCGGCTGGGTCTCGCAGATTGCGTTCAAGTGTGGAACAAAGCACGTATTCACACTCGGCGACGATCGGGAGGGGTCCCTGCTCAATCGGGCGGCACTGCAGTCGAACAGTTTCGAGACGGTCGAAAAGCAGCCTGACGATCTCGCCGCTATCCTGTACACCTCGGGTACCACCGGCCGCAGCAAGGGCGCGATGCTGACCCATGACAACCTGGCGTCGAATGCGAAGGTGCTGCAGGACTACTGGCACTGGCAGGAGGGCGATGTGCTGCTGCACGCGCTGCCGCTGTTCCATGTGCACGGCCTGTTCGTCGCCTCGCATGGCGCGCTGCTGAACGGCAGCAAGATGATCTTCCTGCCGAAGTTCGACGCGGCCGAGGTCATGCACCATCTGAAGCGCGCAACTGTATTCATGGGTGTGCCGACCTACTACGTCCGTCTGCTGGCGGAAGCTTCCTTCGACAAGGATGCGTGCGCGAACATGCGACTCTTTGTCTCCGGCTCCGCGCCGTTGCTGACGGAAACCTTCAATGAATTTTCCCGCCGCACCGGGCACACCATCCTGGAACGCTACGGCATGAGCGAAACGACCATGCTGGTCTCGAATCCGTATGACGGCGATCGCATCGGCGGCACGGTCGGGCTCCCGTTGCCCGGCGTGTCGGTGCGCGTGGTGAAGGGCGGCGGTTCGACCTGCGCTGCCGGCGAAGTCGGCGACATCCAGGTCAAAGGACCGAACGTGTTCAAGGGATACTGGCGCATGCCGGAAAAGACGGCTGAGGAATTCACCGCCGACGGCTACTTCAAGACGGGCGACGTCGGCAAGTTCGACGACAACGGCTACCTGTCCATCGTCGGCCGCAGCAAGGACCTGATCATCTCCGGCGGCTACAACGTCTATCCGAAGGAGATCGAATCCTTCATCGATGAAATGGATGGTGTAGTCGAGTCGGCTGTGGTCGGTGTTCCCCATCCGGACTTCGGTGAGGCTGTCACCGCCGTGGTTGTTCCTAAACCCGGAACGGCTCTGTCGGAAGCGGAAGTCATCGGCTTGCTCAAGTCCAAGATTGCCAACTTCAAGGTGCCCAAGCGGGTGTTCTTCGTTCCGGAACTGCCGCGCAATACGATGGGCAAGGTGCAGAAGAACGTGCTGCGCGACCAGTACAAGAACGGTTAGCGGAACGCCTTGTACAGCATGTAGCCTGCCAGGGTGAACAGCACAATCGCGAAGACCTTCTTGAGCGACTTCACCGGCAGGCTGTGCGCCGTCTTCGCACCGAGCGGTGCGGTGGTCACGCTTGCCAGGGAAATCACCAGCAGGGCCGGCAGGTAAATGAAGCCGAGCGAACCGGAGGGCAGGCCTGGTTCGTTGATGCCGTGATAGATGTTGGACAGCGTGCCGGCGAGTGCAATCGGAAAACCGAGCGCAGCACTGGTCGCCACCGCGTTGTGAATCTTCACGTTACACCAGGTCATGAAGGGCACGGAGACAAAGCCGCCCCCTGCCCCGACAAGACCGGACAGCGTGCCGATAACGCCGCCGGCGCCAAACATCCCCGGGGTACCGGGCAGGTCGCGCGATGCCGCAGGCTTCTTGTCGAGCAGCATTTGCACGGCGGAGAAAGTCACGAATACGGCGAACGACATCGCAAGGCTCGACGAATTGAGTTGTGCGCCGATCCACGGTCCGATCCACGATCCGACGAGAATGCCGGGGGCAAGCAGCTTCACGATGTCCCAGCGCACCGCTCCTCGCGCATGATGCGCGCGCACCGACGAGATCGAGGTGAACATGATGGTCGCGAGCGAAGTCGCGATCGCCATGTGGACGATGTGTTCCTTCGGGAACGCCTTCGCCGTCAGGATCATGGTCATGAAGGGCACCAGCAGCATGCCGCCGCCGATGCCAAGCAAGCCTGCGGCAAATCCGACTGCGGCGCCGAGCGCCAGCAGTCCCGCGATCAGCGAGATATCCATCCTGTTTGTTTCCGTTCGTTATTTGATGTGCCGGATGATACACCGCCATTCGGAGGGCGTTACCGGCGTGATGGAAAGGCGGTTTCCTTTCCGCAGGATCTGCATGTCGGATAGTTCGGGAATGGCGCGCAACTCGGCAAGCGTCATCAAGCGCGTCTTTTGCGTTGCGCGCACATCGACCAGCATCCAGCGCGGGTTCTCGCGCGTGGCCTTGGGATCGTAATACTTGCTCTTCGGGTCGAACTGCGTTTCGTCCGGATACGGCGTGCTGGCCACTTCGGCAAGCCCCGCAATTCCGGGCTCGTCACAACTGGAGTGATAGAAGAGGACGCCGTCGCCCACGCGCATGGCGTCGCGCATGAAATTGCGTGCCTGGTAATTACGCACGCCGAACCATGCGACAGTGCTGTCGCGCGCGGCAAGCGCATCGTCAATGCTTACTTCATCCGGCTCGGACTTCATCAACCAGTACTGCATTGCTGTTCCAAAAGTAAGTGCCAACGTCAATGATAAATGTTGCGCGCATAAAAAAGCGGCTGCACGAATGCAGCCGCTTCTCGAATCCAGTCCCGCCTGTGCCGTCTTTGCCGGCATCCCGAACCTTACGGTTCAAGGTGGTCACAGTTAGTTCAATTTCGGGTTCATCGGACTAGCGACGAAGCTCGCCCATCGAACAAAATCCCGCGACCTATGCTCATAAATGGTTCAAGGAATATATGGCAATCGCGAACACGGCAGGAGGCTTTAGAGTATCGCCAATCCCTTTTGATGTCAAAGACTTTGCGGAAAATTTCCGATTGTTTTTGTTGATCTAAAAAAGGTTTTCCTGAGGAGCAAGAGCGGCGTCGAGCACAGTGTGCATGGCTGCGATTTTCTGCTTGACCTCCGCAAGCGTCATGTCCGCAAACGGACCTTCCGCCGATTTCGATGCAAGCAATTCCGCGGCAATGCCGAGCGCGGCCATGACGGCGATGCGGTCCGTGCCCTTCACCTTGCCCGCATCGCGGATGTTGCACATGCGGTCGTCGAGGTAGGCCACCGCCTGCTTCAGCGTCTCATCCTCGCCCTCCTTGCATGCAAGGCGGTAGGGCTGACCCATGATGGTGACGTCGAGCTGGATCATGCGGCCTCCTCATCCTGTTCGTCGGCAGCCGGGATCTTGTCGAGCAGGGCAGACACGCGCTTGTAGGCTTCCTCGATGCGCTTTGCCAGGTCTGCATTTTCTGCAGTGAGCGAAGCGAGCGACAATCGCAAGTCGGCGTTCTCGCGGCGCAATCCCTGCGCCAGTTCGGCCAGCTTGGCGATTTTTTCGGAAAGTTGATGAAAATCGGAAATCATGGCGTCACTATAGTTGGGCAATCGAATTTCCGTCAATAGATTCAACCACTTGGGGATGTTTTTTGAAGACAGCTCTCATTTGGAAACTGCAACTTCCCCTATTCATGGGAATCGCATTCCTTTGATGTTGGCCACTTGCATGCCCTTGTGCGACTCAATACAATCAATTCACATGGGGCGGTAGCTCAGCTGGGAGAGCGTCGCGTTCGCAATGCGAAGGTCGGGAGTTCGATCCTCCTCCGCTCCACCATCCTCGATGCACATCTGGCAACACACCTGCCAACCGCGCCGTCGGCCCGCCAGCATCGGAACTCATGCTTCTTCCGCAGCATCCATTCCATGAACGAACACGCGACGCCTCCAGACAGGTGCAAGGTTTGACGATGGGCGCGCCCCGCCGTTCAAGCGCGGCGCAGGCAACCTCGCGTTTCTGTATGATAAGCCGTGACCCTGCCCGATTCTCGCAGGCGAAATACCAGCGCATAACAGGCCACAGGCCGGAGAAAAAATGTTTAAAGACCTGAGCATTCAAAAAAAACTCTACGCCGGTTTCGGGGCCATCATCGTCATCCTCCTGACGCTGCTCCTTGCAAGCTACAACAGCTATTCCAATCTGGTCGACGCGAATCGGCTGGACCGCCACACGCAGCAAGTCCTCCTGGAAAGCCATGCGATCGAGACCTCGCTCCTCGACATCCAGGCCGAATACCGCGGTTTCCTGCTGACGGGCAACGAGCGCTTCCTGAGCCGGATCGATGAAAATGAACGGGACCTGAAAAGCGTCATCCAGAGCGTGCGCATGCTGACGAGCGACAACCCCAGGCAGCAGGAACGCATCAAGACCATTGAAGGGCTGACCATCAAATGGCAGGACGAAGTTGTTCATCCTCTCATTGCGAAGCGCCGCGACCTGGGGCGGAGCGGGACCGCCGCAGATCAGGTGGCACGAGAGCCGCTTGTCGGTCAAGGATTCGGCCAGGTGACAGCGATTCACACCCTGCTGACGGAATTCAACGAAGAGGAGAACCGTCTCCTCGCAGAGCGCGCCAAACACGCCAACACGTCGACCAGGAACATGCTGATCCTTCTGGTCGGCGGCGGCATTGCATGCGTTCTGTCTGCGATGCTGATTGCGTTCCTGCTGGCCCGGGCCGTGCTGCGGCCGATCGGCATCCTGACGACGACCATCGGCGAGCTCGCGCGAGGCAACCAGTCGGCGCGCGCGGAAGTGTTGAGCAAGGATGAGTTTGGCCAGGTCACCGCGGAAATCAACCGCATGGCGGCGGCGGTGCAGGAAGCGCTGCAGCGCGAACAGGCGCAGACCGATGACCTGCGGAGCAAAGTCGACTCCCTGCTTGACGTCGTCCTCAAGGCGGCCGCCGGCGACCTCACCGGCAAGATCACGGTATCGGGCAACGATGCGATCGGCAGGCTGGGCAACGGGCTGTCCACGATGTTCGACAATCTGCGTACCCTCCTCAATCGTGTGCAGAAGGCGGGCATCCAGGTCGCGACCTCGACCAACGAAATTGCCGCCTCGGCGCGTCAGCAGGAAGCGACCGGCGTCGAACAGGCGCAGACCAGCGTCGAGGTCCTGAGTACGACCAAGGAGATCTCGGCCAATACGACGCAACTCCTGAAGGCGATGGAAGAAGTGACGCGTGTTTCGGAGTACACGACGTCAGCAACGACAGACGCCCAGAACAATCTCCAGCGCATGGATACGACCATGCAGCGCATGGTGAGCGCGACGGACGCGATCAACACGAAACTCGCCGCACTCTCGGAAAAAGCCAGCAACATCAACAACGTTCTCACGACCATCACCAAGGTGGCCGACCAGACCAACATCCTGTCGTTGAACGCCGCCATCGAAGCGGAAAAGGCCGGCGAGGCGGGACGCGGATTCTCCGTCGTCGCCACCGAAATCCGCCGCCTCGCGGACCAGACATCGATCGCGACCTGGGATATCGAGCAGATGCTGAAGGAAATGCAATCCGCGGTATCGGCCAGCGTGATGGGCATGGACAAGTTCTCGGACGAGATCCGGCGCAGCGTCTCGGAGGTCAGCCAGGTCAGCGGACAGTTGACCGATGTCATCGGGCAAGTGCGCAACCTCACGCCGCGCTTCGACATGGTCCTCGAAGGCATGCAGTCGCAAGCCATCGGCGCCTCGCAAATCACTGAAACCATGACCCAGCTGAACGAAGCGACGCAGCAGGCCGTCGACGCGCTCAGGTCGACGAGTGAAGCCGTGCAGCAGTTGCAGTACGCGGCGCAGGATTTGCAGGCGGGCGTATCCAGTTTTGCTGTCAGCATGTAGCCATGCAGTTCCTTGTTTTCCATCTCGGCAAGGACCGCTACGGATTGAGCACGCGGCATGTGACGCGCGTGCTTCCGCTGATGGAACTCAAGCAGATCCCCGGCGCCCCGGGCTACGTTGCCGGGCTGATGAATTTTCACGGCGACCCGATCCCCGTTATTGATATCTGTGCGCTGGCGTCAGGAGCGCCATGCACGCCGCACTTCGATACCCGCATTCTTCTGGTCGACTACTGCGCCGAAGAGGTCTGGCATATGCTGGGGCTGATCGTTGAACGGGTGGCGGGAATAAGGAATATCGACCCGGAAATTTTTTTCGAGTCTGGCATACACACATCGGATACGCCGTTCCTGGGCAAGGTGGTGTCGGATGAAGGCGCCATTCTCCAGCTCATCAATGTCGAGCACTTGCTGACAGCCGACGCGCGCGCCATCCTGTTTCAGAACCGCCGCGAGGTGGCACGATGACGGGCGAACACATTCTACGCATGCTGCGGCACGCCACTGGACTCGACCTTTCCCTGGAGTCGGTGGAAAGCGCCGTGCGCAAGCGCATGAAGCAGCGCCATATGCGCGAGATTTCCTCTTATGAAGCGGAGGCCGCCAGAAATCGGGAAGAACTCGACGCCCTGATCGATCTGGTCGTCGTCCCCGAAAGCTGGTTTTTCCGTGATGCCGAAGCATTTTCCGTCGCTGCCCAGTTTGCACTGGACCGGCATGCGGCAACCGGCGGTCCGGTCCGCATTCTCAGTGCGCCTTGCGCAAGCGGGGAAGAGCCCTACTCGCTGGCCATCGCTCTGCATTCTGCCGGGATGCGGCAAGACAGTTTTGTGATCGACGCGATCGACGTCAGCCCGCAAGTGATCCGGCGTGCGCAAAAGGGCCACTACTGGCGCAATGCGTTTCGTACTGCCGATCTCGGATTCCGCGAGCAACACTTTATCCAACACGGTGACAATTTCGAGCTGGCGCCGGACGTCCGCAGGCTGGTCCGCTTCCGCTGCGACAATCTGCTGACGTTCGACCCGCCCGATGGAAAAACCTACGACATTATCTTCTGCCGCAACCTGCTGATCTATTTCAATGAAGAGACACAGGCTGCCGCCCTGCGCAAGCTGCGCACCCTGCTCGATGACGAGGGACTGCTGTTTTGCGGCTATGCGGAAACGACCACGTTCTGCCTGAACGATTTCTCGCGCGCCCCCTATGCGAACGCCTTCGCGGTGCAGAAGAAGAGACGCACCGTTGCATCGCAAAAACCGATTACCGGCGCCCCCTTCCAGCATCGTCGCGCGTGGCCCGTCACGGGAACGCCCACGCTCCCACGGCCGGCCGCCGTGCTTCAGCCGGAGAATCGCAGCGCGGCTGCGGAGAAGGAAGATCCCGACGCGCTGTTCAGGCGCGCCAGGCAGGCAGCCGACGTAGGCGGACTCGAGGAAGCGGCCCAGGCCTGTCGCGCGTATCTCGGACTGGTCCCTGATTCCGCGGAGGCGCACTTCATGCTCGGCCTCCTGAGTGAAAAGCATGAAGACGACAAGGAAGCGGTGGAGTTTTTACGGCGCGCGATCTATCTGGATCCCAACCACTACGAGGCGCTTTGCCACCTCGCGCTGCTGGCCGAACGCCAGGGGGACATGACGAAGGCGCAGGCCTACCGACAACGCGCGGCACGTGTGTTCGGGCGTCGATCCGGGGAGCGTGAACAATGACAGAATCGATTGGGCGGCCCGTATCGGATTGCTGGAACCGCGTGGGCGTGCGCGGCGACCGCAGCTGCGAGAAGCTCGCCACTCACACTCACTGCCGCAACTGCGACGTTCATGCAGCAGGCGCACGGTCGGTCATGCAACGTGCGCTTCCGGCGGGATACCGGGAAGAATGGGCCGAATACTTTTCCCGCGAGGAATCCGAGCAGGTTGCGCTGGACCGTTCCGCCCTGGTCTTCCGGATCGCGAGCGAGTGGCTGGCCTTTCCTGCCGCACTCGCGGTGACCGTCGCCGAGATAACGCGGCCCCATCGTCTTCCCCGCCGCAGCGGCGGCGCACTTGACGGGATCGTGAACATCAAGGGGAAGCTTTATCCCGCCATGTCGCTGGCCGCACTGCTATCGATCTCCGGCGACCATCCCATCCACGAGGACCGGCGCCGTGTTTATCCGCGCCTGGTCGTCATGGAACTGGGTGGACAGCATTTTGCGCTGCCGGTGGATGACCTTTACGGCATCCATCGCTATGCGGGTTCCGACGTGCAAGCGGTGCCCACCACGGTCAGCAAGGGACTGCAGCGTTACCTGACCGGCGTGCTCGCCGTGGGCGAAAAACGGATCGGCTGCCTGGACGCCGACCTGGTCGGGTTCAATTTTGCGAGCGCCCTCCGATGAACGGAAGCGACAACAAGGACTACAGCGGCTTCTCCCTGCTGGAACTGTTCCGCAGTGAAGCCGAGAGCCAGGTGCAGGTGCTGACCGAAGGCCTGCTCGCGCTCGACCGCAATGCACAGGACCTGGCGGCGATTGATCCTTTGATGCGCGCCGCGCATTCCCTCAAGGGGGCAGCGCGTATCGTCAACCTGGATGATGTGGAGCGCCTGGCCCACGCCATGGAAGATTGCTTCGTTGCAGCACAAAAGGGCAAGCTGAGACTGAGCAAGCAGCGCATCGACCGACTGCTTGCCGGGATCGACCTCATCAGTCGCATTTCGTCCCTGACGGAAACGGAAGCACCGGCCTGGCTGGATTCCAACGCCCTGAAAATCGGCGAGGTGCTGGTGGGCGTCTATGATGCCGCCGACCCGGCCAAGCTGAATGCCGAAGAACCCGCGGCGCAGATAGTCGTCGCGCAGTCGGCGCCGATCCGGCGCGAGGAAGTCGTGGAACCGCCAAGCGTGCGTGATGAGCAGGTGCTCAAGGTCAACGTCCGCAACTTCGACCGCCTGCTGTCTCTGGCCAGCGAGTCGCGGGTAACCGCCAATGCGCTGGAACCGTTCCTGCAAGCGATGCGGCATTTCAAGAAGAAGCAGCAGGAGATGTTTTCAGCCCTGGACCAGCTGGCTCAGGAGATGGCACTGGCAGGGGCGGACGAACTGCTCAGGGAAAAAGTCCAGTTCATCCGGCACAAAGCCGATCCCCTCAAGCATGCACTGGTCGAACGCCTGGCCGACATGGAAGCCTACGAACGCCGGCTGGTAACGGGAACGCAGGAAATTCTCGACGAAGTCCTGACGCTGCGCATGCGGCCGTTTCGCGATGGCGTGCAGGCATTCCCGCGCATGGTGCGCGATCTTGCGCGCAGCCTGGGCAAGGATGTGCGCCTGGAGATTCTGGGCGAAGACACGCTGGTTGACCGCGACATCCTTGCGCGCATGGAAAGTCCGCTCAATCACATCCTGCGGAATGCAATCGACCACGGCATGGAATTGCCGGAGGAGCGGCGTGCCGCGGGAAAACCCACGGAGGGAACGATCCGGCTGGAGGCACGGCACAGTGCCGGCATGCTCGCCATCCAGGTGAGCGACGACGGGCGAGGCGTCGCGCCGGAGCGCATCCGGGACAAGATCGTCGAGAGGAAGATGGCGACGCCGCAGATGGCAGCGGAAATGAGCACCGATGAACTGCTCGATTTCCTGTTCCTGCCCGCGTTCAGCCTGAAGGAGTCGACCAGCGAGGTATCGGGACGCGGTGTCGGCCTCGACGTGGTGCATGCGACGGTGCGCCAGCTTTATGGCGCCATCCGGCTGGAGACCGAGCCCGGCAAAGGATTCCGCACCCATATCACCCTGCCGCTGTCGCAGTCCGTCGTGCGGGTCATCGTTGTGGAGATCGCAGGCGAAGCGTATGCCGTACCGATCGCCAAGGTCGAGCGCATCGTCACGGTCCTGCCGGAAGAGATCCATGTGCTGGAAGACCGTCAATTCTTCACCATCGACAACGCGCATGTCGGCCTGGTCTCGGCCGCCCAATTGCTGGAACTCGACGCGGCGCCTCCGCCGGCTGCCACGCTTCCGGTCGTTATCATCGGGACGGCTCAGCGACGCTATGCGCTCGCCGTCGATCACATCGTTGGCGAAAAGAATCTTGCGGTGCAGCCCATCGATGCAATCTTTGGCAAGGTGCGCGACATTTCCGCCGCAGCAGTGCTCGATGACGGCACGCCCGTACTGATCCTCGATATCGCCGACTTGCTGGTCAGCATCGACAAGCTGCTCAGCGAAGGCGGACTGCATCGCCTGCCCGCAGGCGACGCAGCAACCGCAGCGTCGAGGGCGAAACGCATCCTGGTCGTTGACGACTCGCTCACCGTACGTGAAATGGAACGCAAGCTTCTGCTGTCGCGCGGCTTCGAAGTCGTCGTGGCCGTGGACGGCATGGATGGCTGGAACGCCGTGCGCAGCAGCGACTTCGACCTGGTCATCACCGATGTCGACATGCCGCGCATGGATGGCATTGAGCTGGTGACTTTGATCAAGAAGGATGGCCGCCTGCACAACCTTCCCGTCATGATCGTATCTTACAAGGATCGTCCGGAGGATCGGTCGCGCGGCGTGACGGCCGGCGCCGACTATTACCTGACCAAGGGAAGTTTCCACGACGAGACCCTGCTCGAAGCCGTGTTCGACCTGATCGGAGACCCTGGCGCATGAAATTAGCGATCGTCAATGACGTGCTGTTGATAACGGAAGCCTTGCGGCGCGTGGTCGCCAACACGCAGGAACACGAAGTGATCTGGACCGCGAGCAGTGGCGAACAGGCAGTACAGTTCTGCGCCGAGAACAGGCCGGACCTGATCCTGATGGATCTCATCATGCCAGGCATGGACGGTGTCGAAGCGACGCGGCAGATCATGCAGCAGACGCCGTGCGCAATCCTGATCGTGACCGCTTCTCCCGAGGACAACACCAGCATGGTCTTTCGCGCACTGGGCGCCGGTGCGCTGGATGTGGCGGCGACACCGGTCCTGTCCGGCAGCGCTGCGTCGGATGCGACCTTGCTGGCCAAGATCAAGACAGTCGGCAGACTGATTGCGGCGGACCTGCCGGCGAATGGCGCTGCCGCGAAAGTATCGCCTTCGTATTCCGCCGCACCAACGCAGCAGGAAATCGATACGCTGGTCGCGATCGGCGCGTCGACCGGCGGTCCGATCGCACTCGCAAAAATCCTGAGGACCTGGAAACCTCCCGCCAATGCAGCGGCGGTCATCGTGCAGCATATCGACCAGGCATTCTCCAGCAGCTTCGCCAGCTGGCTGGCTTCGCAGATCGACTTCCCGGTGGACGTCATCGAGGATGGCGGCCAGCTTCAGCCGGGACGCATCTTGCTGGCGAAGACGAATGACCACGTCATCCTGGATGACAATCAGCGGCTGCGATACCGGGCGACACCGGTCAATTATCCGTATCGCCCGTCGATCGACGTGTTCTTCCACTGCGTGGCGCAGCATTGGAAAAAGAAAGCCGTCGGCATCCTCCTGACTGGCATGGGCCGCGACGGCGCGGCAGGATTGCTCGCCATGCGGATGGCGGGCAAGCTGACGATTGCCCAGGATCAGAAGACGAGCGCCGTGTACGGCATGCCTCGCGCGGCAGCAGAAACCGGCGCGGCGGAAGTGATCCTGCCGCTGGAAAAAATTGGCACAATACTGAACACCAAGGTAAAGAAAACTGCCTGACAGCATGGCACGAGAACTGACGGGCGCCCGCGTACGTAGCGGCGGCCGGGTATCGGCCGGTTCGCAAGACAAGAAACGCAAGGGAATCATGGTCATGACTGACCAAACGCAGCCGGCCGGTCCGGCACGCATCACAACGCCGCAGAAAACACGTGTCCTCCTGGTCGATGACCAGAGGATCATCGCCGAAGCCGTGAGGCGCCTCGTCCATGCAGAGCCGGACATCGAGTTCATGTCCGTTCAGGACCCGCTCGCTGCAGTGGCAACAGCCCAGGCGTGGAAACCCACAGTGATCCTTCAGGACCTCGTCATGCCGGACGCAGACGGTTTCGCTCTGGTGAAGCAGTTCCGCAGCTCCCCGGAAACATCCGATGTGCCGATCATCATGCTGTCCTCGAAGGAAGAATCAAGCCTCAAGGCGCAGGGATTTGCCATCGGCGCCAACGATTATCTCGTCAAGCTCCCGGACCGCATTGAATTGCTGGCACGTCTGCGCTACCACTCCAGCGCCTACCTCAGCCGGCGCGAACGGGATGATGCGTTTCGTGCATTGCGCGAAAGCGAGCAGCGTCTCGCGGAAGCAAACATGACGCTGCAACGGCTCGCAGAGCTTGACGGGTTGACCGGCATCGCCAACCGGCGCCGGTTCGACGAAATTCTTTCTGCGGAGTGGCACCGCGCACAGCGTCACCAACGACCGCTCTCGCTGCTTCTGTGCGATGTGGACTACTTCAAGCTGTACAACGACACCCACGGACACCTGGCCGGCGACGAATGCCTGCGGGAAGTGGCCGCGATACTTGGCAAGAGCACGCGGCGTCCCGCTGACCTCGCCGCGCGATACGGCGGCGAGGAATTCGCGTTGATCCTGCCGGAAACGGATGCCGACGGCGCGGTGGCCGTCGCAGAGGCATGCCGCGGCACGGTGGAAGCACGGGCCATTCCCAACCAGGCCGCGCCGACCAGGATCGTTACCTTGTCCATTGGCATCGCAAGCATCGTTCCCGCCCCAGGGGCGCGCCAAGCGGATCTGATCGGCGGCGCGGACAAGGCGTTGTACAAGGCCAAGCACCTCGGCCGGAACCGGAGCGCACTCCAGTAAGGAAGTGTGTCCCGGTGAACTTTGTTCCTCGCAGGGCCTCTTATCAAGCAGTCAATCAGCCTGTTCCGGGGCAGGCTGTTGCGCGCCCGCACGTCGCGCGGGCAGGAATGCCCCGCCTGACGCCTTCGGGCAAGCCTGGACCATGGATCAACCCACCTTGCACTGGGCGCGCTATCGCGCCTTCGCGATTGTCTGCGGTTCCATCGTCGCACTCGTCGGCATCCTGATTGCGACCGGCTGGGCCGCTGACCTACCCGCGCTCACATCATTCGGCGCGGGCCACTCCCGGGTCAAGTTCAATGCCGGAGCGACCCTCATTCTGCTTGGCATCGCGCTCCTGGCTCTTCTTTTTGGCGAACGCAGCCGTGCTGCACGTACCGCGTCCCAATGGTGCGCGGGAGCAGCGTCGCTCGTTGCCTGCCTCACGCTGATCGAGTACGCCGGCAATTGGGACCTGGGCATCGACCAGCTTTTCTTCGATGAACGCAATGCGCATGAAGCCCAGTATCCGGGGCGGATGTCGGTCGTCGGCTCCGTCGTCGTCCTCTTCCTCGGCATCGGCCTGATCCTGCTTGCCCGCGAAGCACGCGCGGCGTGGATCGAATTCACCGTCTTGCTGGCGGGCGTCAACGCCTCGATCCCGCTCATCGGCTACCTGTACGGGAAGAGCGCGTTGTATCAGATTCCCTTTTACGGCACAGTCGCCTTTCCCGTCGCCCTTTCGCTGCTGCTGCTCTGCGCCGGCATCCTCGCAGCGCGCCCTGACCAGGGGACCATGGCGCTGATCACCAATCGCAGCGCGGGCGGGATGACGGCGCGCCGGCTGCTGCCCGCCGCCCTCATCCTTCCCGTCGTCATCGAGCGCCTGCAATTCTGGGGACACGAAGCTGGCTACTACGACGTCACCGTCGGCATGATCATGATTACGCTCACCAGCATGTTCGTCTTCACGCTGCTGATCCTGTGGAATGCCCGCATCCTCCTGCGCGTTGATGCCCAGCGCAATGATGCCGAAGATACGGTGCACCAGGCGCTCGATGTCCTCGAAAGCAACCTGCACGCGCTTTCCGTCTCCAATGCAAGGCTGGTCTCCGAGGTCGGCGAGCGGCGTGCCGTGGAAGAGTCACTGTTCCATGAACATGAACGCGCCCAGGTCACACTCAACGCGATCGGCGATGGCGTCGTGACGACGGACGTGCTCGGCAATATTGCGTACATGAACCCCGCTGCTGAAAAAATGACGGGCTGGCGAAACACGCAAGCGTCCGGCAAGCCCCTGCATGCCGTATTCCAGGTGGTCGAACCGGTCTCGCGCGAGCCGGTCAACTACTCCCTCGATGCCGTCCTGAGGAGCCACGCCAGCGCTGCGCTTCCGCCACAAGGAATTCTGCTTCATCGCGACGGCAGCGAATCGGCGGTCAACAATTCCTGTTCTCCCATTCGCGGCCCGACCGGACAAATCATTGGCGCCGTCCTTGTATTCCATGACGTCAGTGCGGTGCAGGCAATGGCCGCGCGCATGTCCTATGTGACACAGCATGACGCGCTGACCGATCTGCCCAATCGCTTCCTGTTCAACGACCGCCTTGCACAGGCCATCGGCCTGACGCTGCGCCACGAGTTGCGGGCCGCCGTCCTGTTCCTCGACCTGGACCGCTTCAAGCACATCAACGATACCCTCGGTCACCTCATTGGCGACAAGTTGCTCAAGGAAATTGCCGGGCGGCTGAAGAAGGCTCTGCGCGAAACCGACACCGTGTCCCGGCACGGCGGAGACGAATTCATCATGCTGCTGCAGGAAATCGCCGACTCCTTCACCGCTGCCCGTGCTGCCGGGCAGATCCTGACCTCGATGGCCGAACCGTTCTTCATCGACGGACATGAAATGCATCTTTCGGCCAGTATCGGCATCAGCATCTGCCCCGACGATGGACGGGACAGCGAAACGATCATCAAGCATGCGGAAGCAGCGATGTACCAAGCCAAGGCGCAGGGCAGGAACAACTACCAGTTTTTCATGCAGCGCATCAACGAACGCGCCATACGCCGTTTCGCGCTCGAGGGCAGTCTGCGCCGTGCCGTTGCACGGGAAGAATCGGCGGTCTACTACCAGCCCAAGCTCAGTATCGCGGAGGGAAAAGTCATCGGCGCCGAAGCGCTGATCCGCTGGCATGACCACCGCAACGGTCCGGTGTCTCCCTCCCAATTTATCCCGATCGCCGAGGAAAGCGGCTTGATCATTCCCATCGGTGAATGGGTATTGCGCCAAGCCTGCCGGCAGAACCGGACCTGGCAGGACGCGGGCTACGAACCGATTCCGGTGGCGGTCAACGTCTCGGCGGTGCAATTCAGGGAAAAGAATTTCCTGCGCATGGTGGAACGCGTGCTCGAAGAAACCGGCCTGGAAGCGCGTTACCTGGAGCTGGAACTCACCGAAAGCGTCACGATGCAGGATCTGGAGCTGACCGTTCCCTTGCTGAAGGCACTCAAGGCGATGGGCGTGAGCCTGTCCATCGATGACTTCGGCACCGGCTATTCAAGCTTGAGTTACCTGAAGCGATTTCCCATCGACTCGCTCAAGATCGACCGCTCCTTCGTGCAGGACATCGCCAGCGGCCAGGATGATTCGGCCATCATCACCGCGATCATCAGCATGGCCAAGAGCCTGAAGCAGCGCGTCATTGCCGAAGGGGTGGAGACGGCCGCGCAGTACGCATTCCTGCGCGACCAGGGATGCGACGAAATACAGGGGTACTACTTCAGCGGTCCGCTTGCCGCGACCGAGTTCGAGCACCGCATCTTGCGGCCTCAGCCCGCCCTCAGCTGACGAAACGCCCGTCCGCGGTCACCAGCGCCGTCCTTATCGTCCTTCCCGGGTAGACTTGCTCCGCCGCCGCACGATAGCGCGCCAGTTGCGCACGGTAATCGGCAAGTTCGCTGTCGAGCAGATCGCGCTTGTAATCCAGGATCCAGGCCTCGTCGTCGAACATGACCATGCGGTCGAAGCGCAGCAGTTCGCCGTCGCACAGGACTTCCATCTCATTCCGGGCAAACCGGAAATGCCGCGGGTTGAAGAAGCGCTCGAGCTCGGGTTGCGACAGGATCCGTGCTGCCTGTTCACGCACGATCGCCGCCACCGGCAAGGGACAGCGCAGCCAGCGGGCGAGTTGTCCGGCAGCGGGCAGCACGACCGGCCAGCATGCCGCCTGCGTCACCCGCTCCAGGAGTGCATGCAGTGCAATGCCCTCCTCGATCGCCGGGTCATGCAGGACGGGTTCGCGAATGGCCGGCTCGCCCATGACCGGCGGATCGAAGATGGGAATGCTGAAGGACGCCGCAGCCGCCGCGACCACATCCGGTGCGATGTCTTCCTCTGGCTCGAAGCCCGCCTCGGGCACGGCAAGGAGACGGTGGTACCAGCTTCCCTCGATGCAGCCGTCCTCCAGCGCACCGCGAGTTCCCGCCACACCACTGACGATCAGCATGTCCTTTGCGCGCGTGGCGCCGACATAGAGCAGGTTCCAGTCTTCCTGGCGCTTGAACGCCTCCTCGGCGTCGAACAAATGGTCGCGCGCCGCACCGCGCTCGTTCTTTCTGCCGAAGCAGGAAAAATGTGTCGGCGCTTCCGCATCCTGCGGCCAGTCGCACAGGATGCCGCTGTCGTCCCGGGCCGGTTCGCTGTGGTTGGCATCGACCATGACCACGATCGGCGCTTCCAGGCCCTTGGCGCTGTGAATGGTGAGAATGCGGACGGCGTCCACTGACGCGGCAACCGTTGCTTCGTCAGGCGCGTCGTTCTCTGCGCCCTTCCTCAGCGTGCGCAGGGCGTCGATGAATTTCGGCAGGCTCGGGTAACGGCCTGCATCGAGGTTGAGCGCCAGTTCGGTAAAGGCTTCGATGTTGCCAATGACCTGCGCGCGGACGGAAGGCTGCGCCGCCTCGGCATACCGTGCCACCAGCTGCCCCTGGTGAAGGATGAGGTCCAGCAGGTCATGCACCGGCAGGCGCGGTGCTTCGTCCAGCCAGCGCTGCAGCAGCGCGGCGGCACGGCGAATGGCAGGCGAAGCATCGTCCATCGATGCCGCCAGCATGCGGTTCCACCAGACGCCTTCGCCACGCCTGGCGAGGTCAATCAGGTCCGCGTCGCTGGCGCCGAAGACCGGGGATTTCAGCACATGGGCAAGCGCCCGGTTGTCGGCCGGCGTAATCAGGAACGTCAGCAATGCGATCAGGTCGGCGACTTCCAGCGACTCCAGCAATCCGCCGCGCTTGTCGGAAACGAACGGGATGCCTTCTTCGCGCAGCGCGCTTTCGTACGCGGCGAGGTAGGTGCGTTTCTTGACGAGCAGCATGACGTCCGACCACACCGCAGCACGATTGTGCCGACCCTCAAGCTCGCGCATCGCATGACGCAGTGCGCGGGCAACGGCACGGCCTTCATCCATGCGGCGGGCGTCCTCGTCCTCGTCGCGTGCCACCGAAAGCGGGTCGCGCAGTGAAAATGTGGTGGGGACTTCCTGATCCTTTTCCTCGGCGCGCACCAGCGGCAGGCGCCACACGTCACCGTCCTGTGCGGCGAACGTCGTTTGCGGCGAATAGATGGGATTGCCGATGAAACTTCCGTTCAGCACCTCGACCACGCGCTTCGCATTGCGGCGCGTCTGGTTGGTCCGCAACACGTCCGCGCCGAGCGCGGCGAGCATGTCGCGCGCCGCCGAGAACACGCGCGGCTCTGCCCGCCGGAAGCGGTAGATCGATTGCTTGGGATCGCCCACCACGAAGACAGTCGGCTTTTGCGCATCGCCGCCGTAAGCCTCGAGCCAAGCGCGAACGATGGTCCATTGCAGCGGATTGGTATCCTGGAATTCGTCCAGCAGGATGTGGCGATAGCGGGCGTCCAGGCGACTCTGAAGATAGGCCGCATGGCCCTGGTCGGTCAACAGCCGGTAGGCATGCCATTCGAGGTCGCCGAAATCGAACACGCGCTGTTCGGCTTTCACCGCCTGATAGTGTTCCAGATAGGCCGCGCCTGCGACAAACAGGGCTTCATTCAGCGCCAGGACCTGGCGTTCCGCGCTGCGTCTTTGAACGCGCTTGAGCAGTTCCCCGACCGCTTCGAATTCCTCGTCGAATACAGCGATTCCGTCCGCCCCCAGATTCTGCTCGATGGATTTGGTCAGGTCCTTGGTCTTCTGATTCTTGCGCGCTTCGCCGGCGTCGCTGAAAAACTCGTTGCACAGGGCGTCAAAGCTGTCTGTGCTCGCGCCGGCGCTCACCGCCTTTTCGATGGCGGTCGCGCGCTTCTGGTTGACTGCCGAGCCGCCACCAAGAATTCGTGCGATCGTCATGACCCGGCCGAGCAACGGCTCGTCATCCCACAACGCGAGCCGTGCATCGATCATGCCGTCTTCACCGCACAACTCACGCAGCCATTCGAGCGGCACGGCATCGCCGTCCTTCGTGATAGCCCACCACTCCGCGCGCTTGTCGACAAAGGCATCGAGCATGCGCCGCGCATTCCAGTCCCCCATCATGTCGTACAGGGTAAGCAACGCCGTCCGGACGCCGGCCTGGTCTTCATCATTGAGCGCTTGCATGAAGCGGCTGTAGGCGTCCAAGAGGAGTTCGCCGTTCGATTCCGTCAGCGTGTAGCCATGGGGGACACCCGAGGATAGCGGGGCGATCTGGACGAGGCGCGCGAACCAGCTGTGGAAGGTATCGATCGACAGCGACTGCGGACTTGCCAGCAATCGTTCGTACAACCGGCGGGCAACGGGAAACACAGTCGGCAGTTCGGATTCTGCGATGCCGCGCTCGAGCAACAGTCCCCGCACCTCTTCTTCCGGTTTCAACGCAAGGTCATGCAAGAGATGCAGCAGGCGCTCCCGCATTTCCTGTGCGGCCTTGCGGGTGAAGGTGATCGCGAGCAGTTCGGACGGCTCCGTGCCGGAAAGGAGCAGGCGCAGCATCCGTGCCACCAGCAGCCAGGTCTTGCCGCTGCCTGCGCAAGCTTCGACGACGACAGAGCGAGACGGGTCGCAGGCAACACGGGTGAACTCCATGGCATCGGCAGCTGCGCCGTTAACTTCATAGGCGCGCGGTGGAAGCGCTTGCATTGTCATCACCACGCTCCCTTGCGGCACAAGCCGCGCACTTCGCAATACACGCACACCTTTTCAATCCCGTTGGCCGGCAAGGACGCGCCTTCCGCGATGGCGCGAATATTGGCCACGAGCTGCGTCTCCAGCATGGCCTGCCATTCGGCGAAGTTCTTCGCCTCGACGTCGCCGGTCTTGTCCTTCGTGCTTTCCAGCGCCACGTAATGCGCGGCGGTCACGGGCAAGTCGGACAGCAGGCCATAGAACGCGAGCTGGTGGTCCTCGGTGTCCTTGAGCTTGTCGCGCAGCGATTGCAGCGTCTTGGTCTTGTAGTCGAGCACGGCGCGCTCGCCGGCGTCGTTTTCGTCAATCCGGTCAATGTATCCGTGCAAGGTGATTTGTCCGTTTTCCCAGCGCAAGGTCTTGTCGAAGCGCTGTTCGCCAAACGCAAACTTCCATCCCTGGCTTTCGCGTGCATTGGCCCAGTCGATGTAGGCAGGAATGACCTTTTGCCAGCGCGCGTAGTATCCCAGCGCCGCCGCGCTCTGTTCCAGCGCCTTGCCGAAGACGCCTTCGGAGATCGCGCGCAGCAATTCCTCGCGGCCGGCAGGCGGAATGTGGCTGTCGCGAATCCGTTCGTGATAGGTGAACAGGATCTCGTGCAGCCAGTCGCCGTAATCGCGCTTTTCCGGCATGTCGGACAACTCGTCGAGGCCGGACAGGCCAAGCATGCGCGTTGCGAAAAACTGATAAGGGCACGCAACCAGGCTGTTGTAACCCGACGCCGACAGTTTGCGCGGCAACAGGCCGGGCGCGGACGGCGTCGGCATGGCGGGCGGCCGGCATACGAGCTCACGCGGTGCAATGTCCACCTGACGGTGCGGCAGGAGATCGGCGCCCGCGCGCTCGAGCGCGAGTTGAAGGCGTTCTATCCAGTTGGCCGGTGGATTCGGCTCTCCGTTGCGATGGGATTGCCAAGACAGGACGACCTCGGGATTGGCGATGAGCAGTTCTGCAAAATCGCGCAGTTGCACGCGCTGGCGCATCTCCCGCGTCTCCAGCCCGAGCTCGCGGCGCACGGTATTTGCGAAGAACAGTGTCTCGGTGCTTTGCGACGGGAGATGATCGGCATCCGCGCCGACCATCAGTACGGCATCGAAGCTGCGCAGCGGAGCACCGCTCAGTTGCAGCATCACGACGCGGCGGTCGGACGCGGGCGGCACAAACGGCGCCGATTCCAATTGCAGGCTGAGGAACGCGCGCCATTCAGGGAACGAAAACATGTCGTGCATGCCATCGCAGTCCTGCGCCAGCATGTCGAGGTGCGTCACGACCTGCACACCGGCCGCATCGTTCTTCAAAGCGTCGTGCATGCCGAGCGCATCGAGGGCTTCGCTGGTGGCGGCACCCCATTCGCGGAGGCTCTTGCGTCCGGCGAAGCACGTCGCCTGAGCGGCAACCAGCCGGACCAGGTCCTGCGCCTGAGGCACCTCTTCGAGGGCGCGCGTTGCCGCGTCCCATCCGCCCAGGACATTGCGACGCCGCAGCGCACTTTCAATTTCCATGACGCGTACCGCCTTGTCTTCCAGGTCCGGGAAGAGGTATGGCGATTTCAGCAGGTCGAGCAAGGCAACCGTCTCGCCGCGCGTGCTGACGACATCGAGCAGCGCCGCAAGGGCGGCAGCAGTCCGTGTCGTCGAAAGCTTCCATCCGGTTTCGTCCGTGACATAGACCTGGGCGCGTTCGAGCAAGGCGCGGATGCGGCGCGCGACGACGCGATCCTGCGCAATGATCGCAATGCGTTCACGTCCTTCGCGCAGCCAGTCGACCACGCGTTGCGCACCGCGTTGCGCCTCTTCTTCCAGGCTGGAGGATGCGCAGAGGCTGATCCCTGGCGGCTGAACGATATCGGCCTGGGCGCTTGCGAACCACGAATCGCGTCCTTCCTCTTCCAGCATTTCCATCCATGCCGTTCCAAACAAGCCTGGAACGGCGTGCGCATGCCAGTCGAGAACGATGCGCAGGACGGGCTGGCGTTCGCCATAGGCATCAAGAAAAGCTTCCTGCAGCGCGTTCGCCGGCGCGGGATTGATCCAGATCAATGGAGAGTCTGCCTGCTCCGCCAGCTTCATCATGCGTGCATGGCATACGGCCGTCATGTCCGTGCTATCCAGCTGGCTCTTCCACAACGTCCATACCAGTTGCGCTTCGTCAGAGAGAATATTGCGCGCCGGTAGCGGGAGCTGCTCCAATGCCGCCTGCCAACGTTCCTCCGCGGCATCGGACGACAAGTGCATCGACGGCAGCAAGGCTTCCGTCAATTCGTCGAACAAGCCCAAGAGGACCTGCGCGAGCGGCAACAGGTCGGTGTTGCGCCGGGCGGTAAACAGCTTCTTCAACCATGCATGCTGCCGCAAACCGGCGTACAGGGACATCAGCCGCTCGCTCTGGGAAGGCACGCCAGATGCTGCCTCGTCCGGGGGCAGCATCCTGACCCAGGAAGACATTGTCGTGATCCTTGGGGGAATGAAGGCGCACTGCAGCTTTTCCTCAATCGCTGACTTCAGGCACTGGGCGTGGATAAACCCGGGCACCAGGACGCGCACGGCCGAGAAGTCGCGCCTCGATGGATCAGTCCCGCCCGGCATGCCCTGTTCAAGAAGGGCACGTGCGACATCCTTCCAGAAAGCGGAAGACGGTGGAATCAGCAGGGAACGTTGCGGCATGGGTGTCGTTGAGGATGCGGGCGCGCTCATAGAATAACGCGGGAGGGCATTTGCCGGGCATTTTATGCGACTCCGGGCAAAAAATCGGGCAGCTCGCTACACATTTCGTGAAAATCGGTTATGATTTACCAACTCCCCGCCGCACTACGTCTTGCAGCACCCGTCAACGGTCTTGAATTCGCGCACGACGTCTCCACTTGCATATTGCGATCCCGGAATAATTGATCCGCGGTGTTGGGCAAGTCAGCAGGCGCCTGATTTACATCTTTGACCCTCTCACGAGGAAACCATGAGCGAAAACATTAAATACATCACTGATGCATCCTTCGAGTCCGACGTCCTCAAGTCCGACAAGCCGGTCCTGGTGGACTTCTGGGCTGAGTGGTGCGGTCCCTGCAAGATGATCGCCCCGATCCTCGAAGAAGTCGCCAAGGAATACGACGGCAAGCTGCAGATCGCGAAGATGGACGTCGACGCCAACCAGGCCGTTCCGGCCAAGTTCGGCATCCGTGGCATCCCGACGCTGATTCTCTTCAAGAATGGCGTCCCCGCCGCACAGAAGGTCGGCGCAATGGCAAAAGGCCAGCTGACGTCGTTCATCGACAGCAATATCTGATTCAAGCGCGGCGCTGCATTCGTAGCGCCGCTTTGTTTTTCGTTTTAACCATCCTCGCAGTTCCCTCCCCCACCTTAAACTTCCCATCCCGGGACACTCACCATGCATTTATCTGAACTCAAGCAGCTCCACGTCTCAGCTCTGCTGGACATGGCCATCAGCCTTGAAATCGACAACGCTGCCCGCCTGCGCAAGCAGGAGCTGATGTTTGCCATCCTGAAGAAGCGCGCCAAAGCGGGCGAACAGATCTTCGGCGACGGCGCCCTCGAAGTCCTGCCGGACGGTTTCGGCTTCCTGCGCTCGCCCGATGCGAGCTACATGGCGTCCACGGACGACATCTACATCTCGCCCTCGCAGATCCGCCGCTTCAACCTGCATACCGGCGACTCGATCGAAGGCGAAGTCCGCACCCCGAAGGACGGCGAACGATACTTTGCACTGGTGAAGGTGGACAAGGTCAACGGCGAACCGCCGGAAGCGTCCAAGCACCGCATCCTGTTTGAAAACCTCACGCCGCTGCACCCGAACAAGCTGCTGCATCTCGAACGCGAAATGCGCGGCGAAGAGAACATCACCGGCCGCATCATCGACATGATCGCGCCGATCGGCCGCGGCCAGCGTGGCCTGCTGGTCGCATCGCCGAAGTCCGGCAAATCCGTGATGCTGCAGCACATCGCCCATGCCATTACCACCAACCATCCGGACACCACGCTGATCGTCCTGCTGATCGACGAACGTCCCGAAGAAGTGACCGAAATGCAGCGCTCGGTGCGCGGCGAAGTGGTTGCCTCGACCTTCGACGAACCGGCCACGCGTCACGTGCAGGTCGCCGAAATGGTGCTCGAAAAGGCCAAGCGCCTCGTCGAAATGAAGCGCGACGTCGTGATCCTGCTGGACTCCATTACCCGTCTCGCCCGCGCGTACAACACCGTGATCCCGGCCTCCGGCAAGGTGCTTACCGGCGGTGTGGACGCCAATGCGCTGCAGCGCCCGAAGCGCTTCTTCGGCGCCGCGCGTAACGTCGAAGAAGGCGGCTCGCTGACCATCATCGCCACCGCGCTGATCGAAACCGGCAGCCGTATGGACGACGTGATCTATGAAGAATTCAAGGGCACCGGCAACATGGAAGTGCACCTCGAGCGCCGCCTGGCCGAAAAGCGCGTCTATCCGTCCATCAACCTGAACAAGTCGGGCACACGCCGCGAAGAGCTGCTGATCAAGCCCGACCAGTTGCAGAAGATCTGGATCCTGCGCAAGCTGCTCTACGGCATGGACGAGATCGAAGCGATGGAATTCATCCTCGACAAGATGAAGGCCACCAAGAACAACGCGGAATTCTTCGAAATGATGCGTCGCGGAGGAAGCTGACCGGTTCGCAGTGGTTGCAAAAGGGCGTCCTCGGACGCCTTTTTTCATTTTTGACAAGGATTTGCAGCCAGAACGGCCAGCTTTCGCAAAGCCCTGATTTCATTGTATAATTGCGGGTTTTCAACCTGGCAAGTGATTGGCAATCGGGTCAAGAAGCAGCAGGACCGACGAAGTGCCTTTTGGCTACCAAACCAAGCAGAGGAAATCATGAAAGAAGGCATTCACCCGAATTACCGCGAAGTCGTGTTCCAGGACATGTCCAACGACTTCAAATTCATCACCCGCTCGACCATCGAGACCCGCGAGAAGATCACCCTGGACGGCAAGGAATACCCGCTGATCAAGCTGGAAGTTACCGCTGAATCCCACCCGTTCTACACCGGCAAGCACAAGATCGTCGACACCGCCGGCCGCGTGGAAAAATTCCGCCAGAAGTTCGGCAAGCTCGGCTCCAAGACTGCTGCTGCAGGCTGATCCGGTATTGCATGCGAAAAAGGCAGCTACGGCTGCCTTTTTTGTTTTGCGCGCGGGATTCCATTTCCATCCTGCATGTCGCACTTTTACGGCACAATATCGCCGAATCCAATAAGACAAGAACAAGCCAATGGCACAGTTGAAGCCAGTCCGTCTCCCTGCATCCGCCACGAACGCGCTTCCCCGCTGGGCCTTGTTTGGGCTTTGCCTGTTGTATATCCTTCCTGGCCTGTTCGGCCGCGATCCCTGGAAGACCGACGATGCGGCGGCGTTCGGGGTGATGTGGACGATGGCCAATGGCGGCCTTCAGGACTGGCTCTGGCCGCATATCGTCGGCCTGCCCGCCGCCGACAAAGGCCCGCTCGCATTCTGGATTGGTGCGCTGTGCATCAAGCTGTTCGGTCCGCTCATTGGCGCCCCGCTTGCCGCACGCATCGCCACGGTCGGCTTCTTCCTGCTCGGCTCGCTTGCCGTCTGGTACACGACCTACCTGCTTGGCCGGCGTGCGGAAGCGCAACCGCTGCGGCTGGCATTCGGCGGCCAACCGGAACCGGGCGACTACGGCCGCACCCTTGCCGATGGCGCGCTGCTGATTTATCTCGGCTGCCTGGGCCTGCTGCTGCACAGCCATTCCACGAGCACCGAAGCGCTCCAGGTTTCGATGGTCGCGCTGTCCCTGTATGGCGCCACTCGCCTGTTTGAGGTCCGCTCCTTCGCATCCGCCGCGATCCTCGGCCTCGCCTTGGGCCTGAACATCCTGGCCCGCGGCTGGGTTGTGCCGGTGGCGCTATGGCTGGGACTTGTCCTGCTCGCATCATTCCGCGACCGCGCGCTGATCGGGCGCCTCGTGCTGGTTTCACTGCCAATTGGAGCCATTGTCGGCGGCAGCTGGATGCTCGTCTGCAATTTCATCCTGCCTTTCAACAGCTCCCCGTTCGACGCCTGGATGCTGTGGAACTATCGCCAGGTCGGCCTGCCGTCATGGAATTCGCTGCGCTTCTTCGTCAAGAACGGCATCTGGGCCGCGTGGCCGGCGTGGCCATTCGCCGGCTGGGCCGTCTATGCCTGGCGGCGCCAGTATCAGGCACCGCACGTCACGCTGCCACTGACCTTCTTCATTGCCGCCGCCCTGCTCGCTCTTCTCAGCCAGCGCCCGGACGAAGGCGTGCTGCTGCCGATGCTGCCGCCGTTGGCCATCCTTGCCGCATTCGGCCTGCCCACCATGAAGCGCGGTGCGATCAACGCCGTCGACTGGTTCTCGGTCATGACGCTCACGACCTGCGCAGCCTTCATCTGGCTCGGATGGATTGCCAAGCAGACCGGCTGGCCGGCGCAGCTGGCGAAGAATGCCTTCAAGCTCGCCCCCGGATTCAAGCCGGAATTCAACCTCATCGCCTTCGTCGTTGCCATCCTCGGCACCATTGGCTGGTTTGCCCTGGTGCACTGGCGCGTCTCGCGCCGGCCTTCCGTGCTGTGGCGCGCGGTCGTACTGTCGTCCGGCGGCGTTATCCTGTGCTGGCTGTTGCTGATGACGCTGTGGCTGCCGTGGATCAATTACGGCAAGAGCTACGCAGGCGTCGCCCGCCAGATCGCGGAAAAGCTTCCTTCCGGCCAGTATTGTGTCGATACGAATGTCGGTCCCGCGCAGCGCGCTTCCTTTGCCTACTTCGGCGGCGTGCCCTTCGACGAGTTCGAGGATGACCGTTGCAACTATCTCCTGCTCCAGGACAACAGGCGGAACAAGGATGATTCGAAGCTGCTCAAACGTGCGGGCGAACAATGGCGTCTCTTGTGGGAAGGCCGCCGCCCGGCCGACCGCGACGAACGCTTCCGCCTCTACCAACGCATAAATTGACGCAAGACCACCCGAATCACACCCTCCGCATCGCCGCCCTTGCATGGCCGATGCTGATCGGGCAGCTCGCCGTCATTGCCAACGGTGTCATCGATACCGCGATGACGTCCCGGTTTTCCGCCACCGACCTGGCGGCGCTGGCGCTGGGTGCCTCGATCTATATCAGTGTCTTTGTCGGATTGAACGGCGTACTGGCCGCCATCTCGCCGGTGATCGGCCAGCTGTTCGGTGCGGAGCGCTACGAAGACATCGGCGCCGAAGTCAAGCAAGGGGCATGGCTCGCCCTCTTTCTCATGCTTGCCGGCTGTACCGTGCTGCTGTTCCCGCAACCCTTGCTCTCGCTTGCCCACGCCTCTCCGGCACTCAGCGAAAAGGCAACGCTCTACCTGCGCATCCTCGCACTGGCCTTGCCGGCCACCATGGGATTCCGGCTCTATGCATCGCTTAACACCGCGATCGGGCGGCCGAAGATGGTCATGTCGTTGCAGGTCGCTGCGCTTGTCCTAAAGGTGCCGCTCAATGCGCTTTTCATCTTCGGCGGCCTCGGCATTCCCGCGCTCGGTGGTCCAGGATGCGCGCTTGCGACGGGCATCACGGTGTGGCTGACCTTCATCGTCGGTTTCCTCATCCTGCGTTTCAGCGAGTCGTACCACGGCTTCCGAATTTTCGGGAGCGGGTTCGTGCGGCCCAGATGGGAGGCAATGCGCGAGCTGCTCAAGCTCGGCATTCCCATGGGGTTGAGCTATCTGATTGAGGTCACCGCCTTCGCCTTCATGGCACTGTTCATTGCACGCCTTGGAGATACGACTGTCGCGGGCCATCAGATCACGGCCAATTTCGCTACGGTGCTTTACATGCTGCCGCTCTCCATCGCGAACGCCACTGGTACGCTGGTTGCACAATCCATCGGTGCCCGGCAACCGGACATGGCAAGGAAGGTCGGATACGCGGGCATCCGGCTCGCCGCCGTGCTTTCCGTCAGCATTGGATGCATCGTGTGGATCGCGCGCGACCTTATCGTGCGCGCCTATACGCCGAACGAAGCAATCATGGCCATGGCGCTGCCTCTCTTTGCCTTCATCGCGTTTTACCAGCTATTCGATTCGGTACAAGTCACCACCGCCTTTGTACTGCGCGCCTACAAGGTGGCGGTCGTGCCGACGTTGATGTATGCGGTCGCGCTTTGGGGAATCGGCCTCGGCGGCGGATATGTGCTGGGGCTGAATCCGTTCGGTATCAGCCCGGCCGGTCTGCAGGGTGCGGCGGGATTCTGGATGGGCAACAGCGTCAGCCTCGCCCTTGTCTCCGCAGGATTGCTCTGGTATCTGCGCGTCGTGCAGCGCGAGGCTAGACTTTCATCGGCAGAATAACCATCTGCAGGCTCTCGAAATGCAGTCGCCGCTGGATCGCCAGTGCCGCCTGGTTATGCAGCAACCGGGTAAACCAGTTGTCGTGCTCGAAAATCAGCTTGCTCGTGAAGAAGATGGAGTTCGGGTATTCCTTGCTGATGGTTTCGCACAGTTTCGTCACTTCGTTCACCACGTCGGTGCCGAAACCAAGGTAGGCCGACGATGCCATGCCGTGCGAATGACAGAAATCGACGAAGAACTTGAGCGTGGCATTCGCCTCCGCCCGCATCTGTTCGACCGCCCCCTCACCGCCGTACGCATGTGCATCTACAGTACGGGCATTCACGAAGATGAAGTTCTTGAAGTGGCCGGGGAACATGCGCTGCACCCACAGCAAGGCGTGCAAACCGCCGCCACGCGAGGAGCCGACGATGAATACCGCCGTCTGGCTTTCCGGATCCGGATCAACCGGGCCGGCATGCGAGCCGAAAGGCTGGTTGGCGAAGACCTGGTCGACCATGTGGATCGCGTCTTTCGTCTGGTGATAGTGACTGCGGATCCAGATGCACAGTGCCGCGATGGCACCGATGATGACGGCGGCGGCCCACCCGCCAGCCCTGAATTTTTCCACCAGCAGCACGGTCAAAATGCCCGCGCAAATCAGGAAACCGGTCAGCGACAGCAGGAAGCGGCCGAACCAGTATTGCTGGTTGCGGCGGTTCTGCCACCAGTACAGGCACAGGCCGTAGAGGGAAATGGCGAAGGTCAGGAACACCGATACGGAATACAGCACGACCAGCAGCGTCACACTACCGCCAGTCCAGAACAGGATGGCCAACGCAGCGACGCCCATCACGAGGATGCCGTTCTGCGTAACAAGGCGGGTCGAAAGGTAACGGAATTTATGCGGCACCCAGGAGTCAGCCGCCATGTTGGACAGCACGGACGGACCGCCGAGGAAACCGGTATTGGCCGCAACAAACAGCAGTCCGGCCTCGAACGCGAGCACGACGATCAGCAGGATGCGGTTGGTCCAGTCGCTGAACCCGATGCTTTCGATGATCGCCTTGAAGGTGGAAGCGTTGAGCGTCTGCCCGACAACCGGTTTGGCATCCCACAGGAGATAGAGCAAGATGATGCCGCTCGCGGTGAAAGCGAGGGAAAGCGCCATGTAGACCATTGTCATCTTGCCGGTCCGCACGCGCGGTTCGGCAAGGATGTTGACGTTGTTGGAAACGGCTTCGAGGCCGGTGTAGGTACCGCCACCCTGCGAGTAGGCCAGCAGGAGCATGCCGGCGATGCCGATCCAGCCGATGTCCTCTGCCAGGATCGACGTTTCGTTCAGCGTGTTCGGAACAAGTTCAGGCAGGTTGGATGCGTGGGCGAAGATGCCGTAGACGATCAGGACGAAATGGGTCAGGACGAATCCGAGGAAGATCGGCAGCAGCACGCGGATCGCTTCCTTCAGGCCGCGCAGGTTGAGGATGATGAGCACCGCGATGAAGAATGCCTCCGCCCACAACTTGTACGCATGGAATCCGAGCGGCAGCAAGGACGCCAGTGCTTCCACGCCTGCGGCAATCGAAATCGCGATCGTCAGCACATAGTCGAGAATCAGCGCACAGCCCGCGACAAGTCCGAGGTAGGGTCCGACGAGATGCGATGCCACGCGATAGCCGCCGCCGCCCGTCGGGAACAGTTCGATCACCTGGTTGTACGCCAGCGCAATGACGAACACAGTGACGGCGGTGGCGATGGCGAGATACAGGCCGAGCTGCGTATGGGTACCGAGTGCGCGGAAGGTTTCTTCCGGACCGTAGGCCGAGGAGGACAATCCGTCCGCGCCCAGCCCGACCCATGCGAGGAACGCCACCAATGCCAGCGAGTGGCGTGTCTCGGACTTCATCGGATCCAATGCCTTGCCGAGCACGATCTCGCGGATTCTGGACTTCATTCTTTTTTTATGGAGCTGACTAATCGAATCTGGCGATGATACGCCTAACAATTCCCCTCTGCCAACGTTGGCCGGCCTTGCTCTGTTGCTCGATCGCTGCAAATCAGCGATAATGCGCGCTTGTGTGTCGCCGAGATGGCGGAATAGGTAGACGCACGGGACTCAAAATCCCGCGGTGGTGACACCGTACCGGTTCGATTCCGGTTCTCGGCACCAAGAATCAATGCAGTGAATGTGAATACGCACCCATCGAGGTGCGTTTTTCATTTGAGCGAGTTCTTTTTGCAGTGTGTTTATAATGCTGGCAAACTGCACTCCCATCCGGACGGCGCACTGATTGCCGTCACACATCCCCGATGCCTGTTTCTCTCGATAATCTTCTCGTCGTCGGTATTTCGTCGCGCGCCCTGTTCGACCTGGAAACGGAAGAAGCCATTTTCCGCAACGAGGGCCTGGAAGCGTATCGCAAGCACCAGCTGGAGAATGAAGGCGAAATCCTCAAACTCGGTGCGGGTTTCGCGCTCGTGCGCGCATTGCTCAAGCTGAACGCCCTGGTGCATAACCGGCGCTTCGTGGAGGTGGTCATCATGTCCCGCAATTCGTCGGAGACGTCGATGCGCATCTTCAACTCGATCAAGCACTACGACCTGGATATCACACGCGCAGTCCTCTCCGGCGGCGCGCCGCTCTCGCCCTATCTACGCGCGTTCAACGTCAGTCTCTTTCTGTCGCTGCACGAGGATGACGTGCAATCGGCGATCAATTCCGGCGTGGCGGCGGCCAGGCTTTACCAGAAGCCGGAAAACGCCTTTGAAGAGCTCGACCAGATCCGCATTGCATTCGATGGCGATGCCGTAATTTTTTCGGACGAGTCCGAACGCATTTTCCAGACGCAGGGCATCGAAGCCTTTGAACACCACGAACGCGAGAATGCGCTGAAACCGCTGCCCGAAGGCCCCTTCGCCCGGCTGCTCAAGGCACTTTCCTATATCCAGAACAATTTCAAGTCGGCGGACGGGCGTTCGGCGCCGATTCGCACCGCGCTGGTGACCGCGCGCTCGTCGCCCGCCCATGAACGCGTTATCCGCACCCTGCGCGCCTGGGACGTCGCGATCGACGAAACCTTCTTCATGGGCGGCGTCGCCAAGTCCGACGTCCTTGCCGCCTTCAAACCGCATATCTTCTTCGACGACCAGCCCGGCCACTGCGATCGCGCCGCGCCGCTCGTCCAGACTGGCCTGGTCCCCACCCGCAGCATCGCCATCACGCCCGGTACTTGACAAAAGATACTTTCCGGCAAGACGGCCATCGCCTATCTTGAAGAAAGTTGCTTTTTCAAAATAATTCTCTTATTCAACAAATTTTCCGGGGCACGGTAGAATTGCCGCAAGAGAAGTTTCCATATTGCAATTTCATTATTTGCCATGAGCGACGGCGCACCCGCATTGAAGCAACTGAACCGCACCTTCATTGGAAGCGTGCTGTTCATCGACATCGTCGGTTATTCGACGCGCACCGTGCCAGACCAGCTGGAAATGAAGGAATTGTTCAACACGATGCTCGCTGAAGCCGTGCAAAACGTGGTGTCCAGCGAACGCCTGATGGTGGACACCGGCGACGGTGCCGCAATCGCCTTCCTGGGCGATCCGGAAGATGCACTGTTTGCGGCGCTTTCACTACGCGATTCGATTGATGCGGCAGGCAGTGCAGTGGGCGAACCCGGATTCGTCCGCATGGGCATCAACCTCGGACCACTGAAGGTCGTGCGCGACATCAACGGCCACACCAACATGATCGGCGACGGCGTCAACGATGCCCAGCGCGTCATGAGCTTTGCCGACCCCGGACAGGTGATGGTGTCGCATTCCTATTTCGACATCATTTCCCGCTTCTCGCGCGACTATGCGCAACTCTTCGTCTACGAAGGGACGCGCCAGGACAAGCATGTGCGCGACCACGAGGTCTACCGCTTCGGCCCGCCCAAGGATAATGACGACCTGACGGAAAAGCTGCGCGACCGCTCCCGCGCGCGGAACACGCATGCTGATGCCGAACCAGTCCCGGCACAACGAGATGCACAGCAACCCGGCCACCAGTCAGAAGGTAAACGGCTCGGAAACCGAATCGGGCTTCGACCGGGGTTGGTCGCCACTGCGGTCGGCGCTACCACACTTGTCGGCGCAGTATGGTCATGGACAGGCCAGCCTTCCCAGCCGCCGGTTGTGGCCGGCGTCTCAGCGTTTTCCCAGGCTCCTGCACAGGACATCGGTTACCGCCCGCGCGTCGAGCCGGCGAAAGCAGCAGATATCAGGGCAGACGTCAAACTCGCCGCCACGAATCCGGAAGCAGGCAAGAAACCTGTCCGACGCGACGCGACGCCCGATAGCCTCAGCGACAAACCGGAGAATGCGGTCAAGCCGGGCGCGGTCAAGCTTGCCATCCAGCCATGGGGCGAAGTCTATGTCGACGGCTTCAAACGCGGCGTCACGCCGCCCATGAAATCAATCAAGCTCGCCCCCGGCAAGCATCACATCGAGATCCGTAACGGCAGCTTCGCCCCCCACAAGGAAACCATCGAGGTCAAGAGCGGCGGTGACATCACCGTCCAATACGTTTTCTGACCGGAGCACACTTCTATGCAACGCATGAAACTTGTCGCGCTGCTACTGGCCGTCTTCGCCGCCGGCTGCGCGCAAGTCCCGACACAAACCGCCGGCAGCACGACACCCACTCTTTCCGCCCCTGAGGCGCGTTCACAGTACCAGCAGGGGCTGGCAAACTACCGTGAAAGCCGGTTCGAGGCTGCGCAGAGCAATCTTGGGGCAGCGATCGCCAGCGGCACACTCTCCCCTGACGAAGCAAACAACGCGCGCAAGCACCTGGCGTTCATTCACTGCGCCGCTGGACGGGAATTGCCGTGCCGCGAACAGTTCCAGGCAATCCTGCAGGCCGATCCCGGGTTTGACCTGCAACCGGCCGAGTCGGGCCACCCGCAATGGGGTCCGGTGTGGCGCTCCGTGAAGGGGACGGTCGAGGAAAAACGTGCGTTATCGAAGGCAAGCGGTACGAATGCGACGCCGGCCCAGCAGAAGCTGGCCGAGGGCATCAAGAACTATGACGCTGGCCGCTACAAGGACGCACTGGGCGCATTGCAGGCGGCGCTCAAGGCGGGACTACCGGCGGGAGCAGACGAAATCCGCGCACACAAGTACAGTGCATTCGCCTACTGCCTGACC
Source organism: Noviherbaspirillum sp. ST9 (assembly GCF_048799745.1). Classification (NCBI taxonomy): domain Bacteria; kingdom Pseudomonadati; phylum Pseudomonadota; class Betaproteobacteria; order Burkholderiales; family Oxalobacteraceae; genus Noviherbaspirillum; species Noviherbaspirillum sp. ST9. Next base: position 130,749 of record NZ_JBLWFR010000007.1, read on the forward strand.
GGGCGCGCGAAACAGTGCCGCGCCGAATTCAAAATGATCTTTGCGATAGATCCGGCATTCGACCTGCTGCCGTCTGAATCCGGGCATCCTGCCTGGTCGTCCGCGTACCGCAGTGAAAAGGCGGCGGCTGCAAAGAAGACGAACTCATCCAGCGCCGACAAGAAACAAGCGCCCGCGCGTTGAGGCGACGCATCAAAGAAAAAGCCGCTCCTTTTGCAAGGAGCGGCTTTTTTACTTCGCAACGCGATGCTTAACGGTCCGCGACGACGTCCATCACGCACAGCGCGGTCATGTTCACGATACGGCGAACAGTTGCCGACGGTGTGAGGACATGGACAGGCTTGGCGCAGCCGAGCAGGACGGGGCCGATGGCGATGCCGTTACCCGCAGACATCTTCAACAGGTTGTATGAGATATTGGCGGCGTCGATGTTCGGCATCACCAGCAGGTTGGCGTCGCGCGTGAGCGGCGAGTCCGGCATCATCGACTTCAGCAAGGCCGGATCAAGTGCGGTGTCACCGTGCATTTCGCCATCGATTTCCAGGTCCGGAGCGCGCTCCTTGATGATCGCCAGTGCGGCACGCATTTTCTTCGCGGATTCGCTGTTGCTGGAGCCGAAATTCGAATGCGACAGCAGCGCAGCGCGGGGAATAATACCGAAGCGGCGCATTTCCTCCGCAGCCAAGATCGTGATCTCGGCCAGCTGTTCCGCTGTCGGATTCTCATTGACGTGGGTGTCGACGATCGCGACCTGGCGGTCCGGCAGGATGAGCACGTTCATCGCGGCGTAGACGTTCGCGCCTTCACGCTTGCCCAGCACCTGATCGATGTAGTGCAGGTGCAGCGGCACGGTGCCGAAGGTGCCGCAGATCATGCCATCGGCATTGCCGCGGCGGATCATCATGGAACCGATCAGCGTGTGGCGGCGGCGCATTTCCAGCTTCGCCCATTGCTCGGTACCGCCCTTGCGGCGGGTAATTGCGAGGTACTCTTCCCAGTACTCGCGATAGCGCTCGTCGTATTCCGGATTGATGGTCTCGAAATCGATGTCCGGGCGCATGCGCAGGCCGAACTTTTCGATGCGTTGTGCCAGAACCGCAGGACGGCCGACCAGGATCGGCTTGGCGAGCTTCTCGTCGATCACCACCTGCACGGCACGGAGTACGCGCTCTTCCTCGCCTTCGGCGAACACGATGCGCTTCTTGCTGGCGGGCGCCTTCTTGGCAATCTGGAAGATCGGCTTCATGAAGGTGCCGGAGCGGTAGACGAACTGCTGCAGGCTGGCTGCGTAAGCGGCCATGTCCTTGATAGGGCGCGATGCCACACCCGACTCTTCCGCTGCCTTGGCGACCGCCGGGGCGATCTTGATCATCAGTCGCGGATCGAAGGGTTTCGGAATCACGTATTCCGGGCCGAAGGACAGGTTGCTAATGCCGTAGGCGGTGGCGACGATGTCGGACTGCTCAGCCTGGGCCAGGTCGGCGATCGCGTGCACCACGGCGATTTCCATTTCGCGCGTGATCGTAGTCGCGCCGCAATCGAGTGCGCCGCGGAAGATGTACGGGAAGCAGAGGACGTTGTTGACCTGGTTCGGGTAGTCGGAACGGCCGGTGGCGATCACAGCATCGTTGCGAACGGCCTTCACTTCTTCCGGCAGGATTTCCGGGGTCGGGTTTGCCAGTGCCAGGATGAGCGGCTTGTCGTTCATCTGCTTGACCATTTCCGGCTTGAGGACGCCGCCAGCGGAGAGGCCGAGGAAAATGTCGGCGCCCGGCATCACCTCAGCCAGCGTACGCGCGCTGGTTTCCTGCGCGAAGCGTTCCTTGTCCGGATCCATCAGCTCGGTGCGGCCCTTGTAGACCACGCCGGCCAGGTCCGTGACGTAGATATTCTTGAGGGGGAAGCCGAGGTCGACGATCAAGTCCAGGCAGGCAAGCGCTGCCGCGCCGGCGCCGGACACGACCAGCTTGCACTCCTCGATCTTCTTGCCGACAACTTTCAGGCCGTTCAGCATCGCCGCGCCGACGATGATCGCGGTACCGTGCTGGTCATCGTGGAAGACCGGGATCTTCATGCGTTCGCGCAGCTTGCGCTCGATGTAAAAGCACTCTGGCGCCTTGATGTCTTCGAGGTTGATGCCACCGAACGTCGGTTCCAGTGCCGCAATCACGTCGATCAGCTTATCCGGATCGCCTTCGTTGATCTCAATATCGAACACGTCGATACCGGCGAACTTCTTGAACAGCACGCCCTTGCCCTCCATCACTGGCTTCGAAGCGAGCGGGCCAATGTTGCCCAGCCCCAGCACGGCGGTGCCGTTGGTGATCACGGCAACAAGGTTGCCGCGGGCGGTGTATTTGAAGGCGTTGGCGGGGTCGACGACGATTTCTTCACAGGCGGAAGCGACACCGGGGGAATAGGCTAGCGCGAGGTCGCGCTGGTTGGTGAGCTGCTTGGTGGGGGTGACGCTGATTTTTCCGGGGGTGGGAAATTCGTGGTACTCGAGAGCGGCCTGGCGAAGCTGTTGGCGGAGTTCTTCTTTTTGGTCGGGAGATTCCATGATGTGGCCGTCCTTTTTAGCTTACGGAAAGCTTACGATTTTATCAGATGAAAATAGGCGTTCTTATACGTATTTATCCTAGTCGATACAGGCATCGAGTGAGTTTTCCTTCGAAAAAAACGAAGAATCCTGAGCAGGATCATTGGAAATACTATTAACTATCAAAAACATAGAAACAATCAATTTTATTTATTAATACGCGATAACTATCATTCTCTTCAAGTTGATTGCATTCAACCGGACACCCACAGGAGAGAAAAATGGCAAACCAACATTCCGTCACCATCCAGAACCTCGAAGCCGCGTTCGCCGGCGAATCGATGGCCCATATCAAATACCGTTATTTCGCCAAACTCGCCCGCGAAGCCGGCGCAGAGGACGTCGCGAAGATTTTCGAGGAAACCGCCGAGCAGGAAGTCATGCACGCATTTGGTCACCTCGACCTCCTGTATCCGAAAGCAAAGCTCTCCCCGGTGAAGGCCCTGGAAATCGCCATTGAAGGCGAGACCTATGAGTACACCGAGATGTATCCGAAGTTCCGCCATCTCGCCGTCCAGGAAGGCAACGACGCCGCGGTCGCCGAATTCGACGAGCAGATTGCGGAATCGAAGGAGCACGCCGACAACTTCCGCCGCACGCTGGAGATTGCTGCCAAGCGCTTCGCCGCGCTGGCCAAGGTCGAGGAACGTCATGCAAACAACTACCGCAAGGTACTTGCAGCAGCGGCGAAGTAAGGTTCCAGGCACATTCACGACACAAGACACAGGAGGATCATCATGAAGACATACCAATGCATCGTTTGCGGTTTCATCTATGACGAAGCGGCCGGCATGCCGGAAGAAGGGATTGCGCCGGGCACGCGCTGGGACGACATCCCGGCCAATTGGGAATGCCCGGACTGCGGCGTGGCAAAAGCAGATTTCGAGATGGTTGAAATCTGAGCGCCCAGCCGCTCACGATACCGACAAGGAAAACATGAAACCCGTCATCATCATCGGCACCGGCCTCGCCGGCTATACCCTGGCCCGCGAGTTCCGCAAGCTGGACAAGAACACTCCGCTGTTCATCCTGACGGCGGACAACGGCGGCTTTTACTCGAAGCCAATGCTGTCGAACGCGTTTGCACAAGGCAAGCGCGCCGAACAGCTTGTCACGCAAACCGCCGTCCAGATGGCCGGGCAACTGTCCGCGACAATTATGACGGGCACGCGCGTTGCCGCGGTCGATACGCGGGCAAAGACGGTGGAAACCAGCAGCGGCACCTTCCCCTATGACAAACTCGTGCTTGCCGTCGGCGCGCAGCCAATCCGCCTTGCCATCAACGGCGATGCCGCGGAGGAAGTGCTGTCGGTCAATCACATCGACGACTATGCGCAATTCCGTCAGCGCCTTGGCGAACAGTCGCGGGTCGCCATCCTCGGTGCAGGACTCATTGGATGCGAATTCGCGGACGACCTGGCTGGGGCACGCCACCGTGTCGCCGTCATCGACCCGAATGAACGTCCGCTCGCTGCACTTGCCTCGCCGGCCTTGTCGCATGGACTACAGGGGGCGCTTACGCAGCGAGGCGTCCAATTTTGCCTTGGTACGACGGTCACGCGGGTCGAGCGCAAGAATGACGCGCTTGGCGTCGCGTTGGCGGACGGCCGCAGTCTTGAGGCAGATGTCGTGCTCTCCGCGGTCGGGCTGCGTCCGGACCTGCGTCTGGCCCATGCATCCGGGCTGGACACAGGCCGCGGCATCGTCGTTGACGCGCAGGGGCGCACTAGCGCGCCGGATGTATTCGCCCTTGGCGACTGCACTGAATACACGACCGAATCCGGTACCCGCGTTCTGCCCTACGTCGCCCCGATCATGGCCGCCGCGCGGGCCATTGCACGCACGCTTTCCGGCGAGGCGACTGACATTGCACTCAATCCGTCGCCAGTCATCGTGAAGACGCTCTCCTTCCCGCTTGCACTGATGCCGCCCCCAACCGCCCCGAAGGCGGATGGCGCGTGGCACGAAACGCGGTACGGAGAACGCGTCGTCTGCCGTTACTACAACGGCGAGGGCACGATGGTGGGATTCGGGGTTGCGCCGCAGGAAGCGAGTATCCGCCAGTCCTTGCTTGCCGAACTGGGATCGAGCAGGGTCACGCTGGCTGCCTGATGCGAGAAGAGCAAGCGCGATTGGGTACAATCGCGTCATGCTTTCCGAATTCGACCTCATCGCGCAATACTTCACCCGTCCGGTGCGAGAAACCGCGCGTGTTGCATTGGGCGTGGGGGACGACTGTGCTCTGGTCTCCCCTGCTCCCGGCATGCAGCTGGCCATTTCCTCCGACATGCTGGTGGAAGGCCGCCACTTTTTCCCTGACGCGGAGCCGCGTTCGCTGGGCCACAAATGCCTGGCAGTCAATCTTTCCGACCTTGCCGCAATGGGCGCCAGGCCCGTGGCGTTCACACTGGCACTGGCGCTGCCCGAAGCACGCGCTGAATGGTTGGCGCCATTTTCCGAGGGCATGCTTGCCCTTGCCGATCTGCACAACTGTGAACTGGTCGGCGGCGACACCACGAAGGGACCGCTCAACATCTGCATCACCATCTTCGGAGAAGTTCCTCCCGGACAGGCGTTGCGCCGTGACGCGGCACTGCGGGGGGACGACATCTGGATTTCCGGCTCGTTGGGCGATGCGCGGCTGGCGCTGGCGGGTTACAGGGACGAACTGACGCTGCCGCAAAAAACGCTCGCCGACGCTGCACCGCGCATGCACGCGCCGACGCCGCGCGTCGCCCTCGGCCTTGCATTGCGCGGGATCGCGTGCGCCGCAATCGACATTTCCGACGGACTGATAGGCGATCTCGGCCACATCCTCGCCCGCTCCCGGGTCGGCGCCACGCTGTTTGCCGACGAACTGCCTGCCGGCGCCGCTCTTGCAAGCCAGGACCGTGAACTGCGTCGGCGCTTTGCGCTCGCAGGCGGCGACGATTACGAACTCTGCTTTACCGCATCCGCCGAGCGGCGGGATGAAGTCCTGGCAGCCGCGCAGCTGTCCGGCACGCCGGTGACCCGGGTCGGCCGGATCGACGACGCCGCGGGACTGCGCCTGGTCGATGCAGCCGGCGCGCCGCTCGACCTTCAGCTGGCATCCTTTGACCATTTCGCCTCGCCATGACCACACTCGATCCCGGACAGACCGCTTACGTCACCAAACCTACCGCGCGCTTCATGCTGTCGCATCCGGCCCATATCCTTGCGCAGGGGTTCGGCAGCGGCCTGTCGCCTGTCGTCCCCGGCACGACGGGCACGCTGTTCGGCTGGCTGGCTTTCGCCGTGCTGACCATGCGCTGGCCTGACATCTTCAACCAGCAGAACTGGGTCATCCTCATCACCGCCGGATTCGTGATCGGCATCTGGGCCTGCCACAAGACTGGCCAGGACATGGGCATTGCGGATCACGGCAGCATGGTGTGGGATGAAATCATCGCGTTCTGGATCGTGATGCTGGTACTGATGCCGGCCAGTTTCTCGACGCAGTTCTGGGCCTTCCTCTGGTTCCGTTTCTTCGATATGGTCAAGCCGGCGCCGATCGGGTATTTCGACCGGCGTTTCAAGGGCGGCTTTGGCGTCATGTTCGACGACCTGGTGGCGGCCTTCTATACCTTGCTGCTCTTTGCGGTCTGGCGTTCGCTGTAAAAAAAAGCGCGGCCGGTTTGGCCGCGCAAGCTCGAACTCTCACTCCTCGCAAAAGGCCTGCGTCGCACCGCTGGCCATGCTGAGTGCCATTCTGCGCCAGGCCGAAAATGATTTCGTTGAGAAATATCACACAGGAAGCGCGCTGCGAGCGTGCCCCGACCCGGTGATAAAGTAATCTCTTTCACGCGAATCAACGAGACAGGAAGCAGAAATGGACAGCATCATCGACCTCGCAACCCGGGCGGGAATGGCGCTCAAGGCGAAGGGCCTTCTTCTTGCGACTGCGGAGTCCTGCACCGGCGGCGGCGTGGCGCATGCCGTCACCGAGATCGCCGGCTCGTCCGAGTGGTTCGACTGCGGCTTTGTCACCTACTCCAATGCGTCGAAAACCCGGCTCCTGAACATCCCGGCAGCGGTCATTGCCCAATATGGCGCCGTGAGCGAGGAAGTCGCTGCTGCCATGGCGGAAGGCGCCTTGGCCAACAGCAGCGCGCATGCAAGCGTGTCCACCACCGGCATCGCCGGCCCTGGCGGCGCCGTGCCCGGCAAGCCGGTCGGCACCGTATGCTTCGGCTGGACCTGCAACGGCAAGACGTTCACCGAGCGCCTGGTGTTTTCAGGCGACCGTCAGGCGGTTCGCGAGAAGACGGTCATCCATTCCTTGCAGGGACTCCTGCGCCACCTGGAGAACGCATGATGCTTGAGAACTTCAAACAACAGCAGTTGCAGGTCAACGGCGTCACCATTAACTTCCGTCACGGCGGCGACGGACCGCCGATGCTACTGCTGCACGGTTTTCCGCAGACGCACGTGATCTGGCACAAGGTGGCGGACGCCCTGGCACGAAAGTACACCCTGGTCATGCCCGACCTGCGTGGCTACGGCGACTCCTCCCGCCCGCCGGGGCTGCCCGACCACAGCAATTATTCCAAGCGGGTGATGGCGCAGGACATGGTCGAACTGATGCGTGCACTCGGACATGCGACGTTTTACCTGTGCGGCCACGACCGTGGCGCTCGCGTGTCGCACCGGCTTGCGCTCGACCATAAGCCAGCGGTCAGGAAACTCATGATCCTGGATATCAGCCCGACGCGCACGATGTACGAGGCGACGGACAAGACCTTCGCCACCCTCTACTACCACTGGTTCTTCATGATCCAGCCTGCCCCAGTGCCGGAAACGCTGATCGGCAACAGCGCCGCCTTCCTGCTCGAAGCCTCGCTGGCCAACTGGGGATCGAACGGTGTGAAGTTCATCGACGACGAGACGATGGCCGAGTACCGCCGCTGCTTCTGCAGACCGGACGCGATCCATGCCGCATGTGAGGACTATCGCGCGGCGGCGAGCATCGACCTGGAACATGACAAGGATCATGAGACCAACCGGATCGCATGCCCGGTCCATGTCCTATGGGGCGAGCATGGCGTGGTGGGGCGGCTGTTCAAGCCACTGGAAGATTGGCAGGTGAAATGCGCGCTGCCGGTAACAGGGAAGTCGGTGCCGGGCGGGCATTTCATCCCGGAGCAGGTACCGGACCTGCTGCTGGAGGAAATGCTTTCGTTCTTTGCCTGAGCCCGGCAGGAGGATTATTTTCGGAAGGCGTTGATGGCGTCGCGCGTCTCGATGGCGACGCGGCGCGCTGCCTTCGCGAAATCCTCGCCCGCCTGTTCATCGGCCTTCGCATACAGGATCGCGCGCGAGGAATTGATCATCATGCCCGCGCCAGCGGCTGTCCTGCCGGCCTTCACCGTGGCCTCCACGTCCCCGCCTTGCGCGCCGACGCCGGGCACCAGGAGCGGCATGTCGCCGACGATACTGCGCACCTGCGCCAGCTCGTTCGGGAAGGTAGCACCGACCACCAGGCCGCATTGGCCGTTGGTGTTCCACTTGTCGGCGACCAGCTGCGCGACGTGCTGGTAGACGGGCTTGCCATCAGCGCTAAGAAATTGCAGGTCGGAGCCGCCCGGATTGGACGTGCGGCACAGGATGATCACGCCGCGGTCCTTCCATTCCAGATACGGCGCGACGGAGTCGAAGCCCATGTAGGGGTTAACCGTCACGGCATCCGCGCCGTAACGCTCGTAGGCTTCGCGCGCATATTGTTCGGCGGTGGCGCCGATGTCGCCGCGCTTGGCGTCGAGTACGATCGGAATGTGCGGATAGGTCTTGCGCAGGTAATCGCAAATGGCTTCCAGCTGGTCTTCCGCCCGCAGCGCCGCGAAATACGCAATCTGCGGCTTGAAGGAACAGGCGGCGTCCGCCGTCGCGTCGATGATCGCCTTGCAGAAGGCAAAGATGGCGTCCGGTTGCTGCTTGAGATGCGCCGGGAACTTGGCCACGTCGGGATCGAGGCCGACGCACAGCAGGGAATTGTTGGCCGTCCAGGCGGCGGAAAGTTTGTCGATAAAGGTCACGGTAGCCTTTGGAAGAGAACTGTTGGCACAAAGCGCATTGTAACGCGCCGTGCTATCGTTTCGGCATGACATCCCTTTCCCGCAAGGACTGGATCCTTCTCGTCCTGCTGACCCTTTGTTGGGGGATCAACTGGCCGATCATGAAGTTCGGCGTCCATGATTTCCCGCCACTGACCTTTCGTACCGTAAGCATGATCGGCGGACTGCCGGTCCTCTGGATTGCCGCCCGCGTGCAGGGTGCATCACTCGCGATCCCGCAGGGCAAACTCATTCACATCATGCGGCTGGCGGTGCCGAACATGCTGATCTGGCACGTATTCATGATTCTCGGCGTCAAAATGCTCTCGTCCGGGCGCGCCGCCATCCTCGGTTATACGATGCCTGTGTGGGCAGTGCTGTGCGGTCTTGTCTTCTTTGGCGAACGGCCTTCACGCTCTGCCTGGATTGGCATCGGCTGCGCACTGGCCGGCGCGCTGCTCTTGCTGTCCAGCGAATTCGCCGCCCTTGCCGGCAATCCGCTCGGCACGGTGTTTGCACTTGTCGCGGCGGCGGGCTGGGGGTACGGAACAGTAGTGATGAAACGCAGCGCGCTCCCCATGCCCACGATATCGCTGACGTTCTGGATGCTCGCCCTCACAACCTCCGTCATGAGCGTTGCATCCTTCCTGCTCGAACGGTCCGCCTGGCACCTTCCGGCCGCAGGAACCACGGCCGCGATTGTCTACAACGCGATCATCATTTTCGGTTTCGCGCACGTCGTCTGGTTCCAGCTGGCACGCACGCTGCCCCCGATCGCGTCCAGCCTGTCGGTGATGATGATCCCGGTGCTCGGCGTCTTTTCGGGCGCCTGGATGCTGGGTGAGACGCCGCACTGGCAGGATTACGCCGCCATGGGACTGATCCTGGCGGCAATGAGCACGGTGTTGTTGAAACCGCGCTGAAAGACCATACATAATTGGCAAGCCGGATTTTCCGTACGGACAAACAAGAAAAGGACATCGTCATGAAGACATGGATGAAATGGTTGGCCGCCGCTTTCCTCGCCTCGACGCTGAGCGCCTGCGGCTACAACGATTTCCAGGACAAGGATGAGCACGTGAAAGCGGCCTGGGGCGAAGTGGTCAACCAATACCAGCGCCGTGCCGATCTCATTCCCAACCTGGTGAATACGGTCAAGGGCTACGCCTCGCACGAAAAGGAAACGCTGGAGTCGGTCACCCGCGCCCGCGCCGCGGCGACGAGTTTCCAGATCACGCCCGAAGTCCTGAACAACCCTGAAGCGTTCAAGAAGTTCCAGGAGGTACAGGGAGAGCTTTCCAGCGCCCTCTCGCGTCTGATGGCGGTCTCCGAGAATTATCCGCAACTGAAGGCGGACACCAGCTTCCGCGACCTGCAATCGCAGCTGGAAGGCACGGAAAACCGCATCACCGTGGCCCGCCAGCGCTATATCCAGGCCGTGCGCGAGTACAACGTGCTGGCGCGCAGTTTCCCGACCAACCTGACGGCGATGATGTTCAATTACGAGGTCAAACCTTCCTTCACGGTGGAGAACGAGAAGGCGATCTCAAACGCACCCGCCGTCAATTTCGGCAAGTAAGCACGCTGTCGCCATGTCGATCTTCCGCCCGCTCCTCGCCCTGCTCCTGACGCTGATGCTGGCGTCGGCGCACGCGCAAGAGTTCGTACCGGTGCCGCCGCTACAGAAGCGTGTGACCGACAAGATCGGCATGCTGACGGAGAACCAGCGCGACGCGCTGGAGAACGTGCTGAAGGAATACGAGACGCGCACCGGCAGCCAGATCGCCGTCCTCCTGATTAGCAAGACCGAGCCGGAATCGATCGAGCAGTACAGCATCCGTGTCTTCGACACCTGGAAGCTGGGCCGCAAGGGCACCGACGACGGCGTGCTGCTCATCGTCGCAAAGGACAATCCGTCCGCCCTGCGCCGCCTGCGTATCGAAGCTGGTCGGGGCGTGCAGGGTTCGCTCACGGACGCGCAATCCAAGCGCATCCTGCAGGACGTGATTGCACCGCATTTCCGGCAGAACGATTACTACGGCGGACTGGCTGCGGGCGTCTCCGCCATTACCAGCCTGCTGGACAAGGAGAAACTACCGGCGCCGGAAGGCATTCCGGCTGCGGGCGAGGTGGAAGAGGAAGGATTCGATTATTCGCTCGCCCTGTTCTTTTTCTTCATGATCCTGTTCCTGATGATGTCCCGCGCGCAGTCCCGTCGCTATGCGCGCCACCAGCATGGCTGGGGACGTTCGGTTCCCGGCGTGATCCTTGGTGGCGGTGGATTAGGAGGCTTTGGCGGTGGGGGCTTCGGAGGCTCCGGCGGCGGTGGATTTTCGGGTGGCGGCGGCAGTGGCGACGGCGGCGGCGCATCGGGGAACTGGTAATGGGTACCTTGTCTCGCTTCTTCAAGCACCTCACGACGACGACCGGATTCGGGCGTCGCGCCTTTCCGGAAAAAACCCTCAAGGCAATCGAGGAAGCCATTGCCGATGGCGAAAAGCGGCATCGCGCGGAAATCCGGTTGATCGTTGAACCGGCACTGGCTGCGCTGGCCGTACTGGGCGGCCAATCGCCCCGGGAACGCGCGCGAGAATTATTCGCCCACTACGGCGTATGGGACACGGAAGAAAACTGCGGCGTACTGGTCTACATCAACCTGGCCGATCACCAGGTGGAGATCGTGGCCGACCGTGGCATCGGTCGCACTGTCGCCGCGCAGGACTGGCAAGCCATCTGCCGGACGATGACGCAAGGATTTTCGCGCGGCGATTATCACGACAGCGTGCTCGCGGCACTGGCGCAGCTGAACGCGCTGCTGCAGGAACACTACCCCGACGACGGATCCACCCACAACCAATTGGCCAACCGGCCGGTCATGCTCTGAACTTGCGTCAGCCGCGTTCGTAGATCCACTGCAGGAGTGCATCCTGCGCTTCATTGCCGCGCAAGGCGTTGGGGTGGTTGATCATGCAAACGACCGCGTAGCGCCGGCCGGACGCAGCCAGCACATAGCCCGCGATCGCGCGCACTTCGTTCAGCAAACCCGTCTTGATATGTGCCTTGCCGGCCACCGTTTGTGTCGTCAGGCGGTTGCGCATGGTTCCGTCGTAGCCGACCAGCGGCAGCGAGGCGATGAATTCCGGCATGACGGGCGAACGGAATGTCGTTGCCAGCATCTTGCCGAGGGTTGCCGGCGCAATGCGCTCGGTGCGGGACAGGCCGGAACCATTCTCGATACTGAGCTCGGGAGCGGCAATGCCCTTCGCGGCGAGCCAGGCATGCACCACGGTCGCGCCACGCTCGGTATTGGCCTGCATTTTTGTTGTCTGGGCCGCCAGCGTCAGCAACACCTGGCGCGCCATCACGTTGTTGCTGAATTTGTTGATGTCGCGGATCACTTCGGACAGGGATACCGAGTCCCATTCGGCAACGAGGCGTGTGTTGGGAGGCAATACACCGCTTCGCGTTTCGCCTTTCAGCGTGCCGCCCAGGTCCGCCCAGAAACGCCGGAAAGCAAGATCGAAATACTTCGTGTGCGTCATCAGGTAGGGATGCACATGCCACGTGCGTTCACCGCAGCTCGCCGGATAGGCACCGTTGAAGCGCGCACTGTTGCTGTCGATCGCTGCATTCAGCTTCAGGCGCCAGTCGCCGCAGTCGCCATTGGAAAGCTGGGGCGCGTACAGGGGATAGGCGGCCAACGGCGGGTCGACGGTCACCTGCACAACACCCCTTGCCGGATCGGGAACAAAGCGAAAGCTGAGCGACTTGTAGTTCAGCAGCAAGGCATCGGGACCGACGTTGTACGGCTTGAGCGGGTCGCCGTCGAATTGCGCGGCATCGTACGGCATGTCCTCGAAGATGGTACGGTCGAGGACTACATTGCCGCGAATCTCGCGTATGCCGCGCGACCGTATCCTGCGCAGGAACATCCAGAAATTTTCGAGCACCAGCTTCGGATCGCCGCTGCCCTTGATGATCAGGTCGCCCTGGAGGACGTCGCCGTTCTGCACGCCATCGACGAACGCCTGTGTTTTCCAGCTGAAGGTCGGTCCAAGGATATCCAGCGCCGCATTGCTGGTGACCAGCTTCATGGTTGACGCCGGATTGAAGGCGAGTGTGTCGTTCATTGCCAGCGTGACCGTCCCCGTCGCCAGCTCCTGTACGTGCACGCCGACCGAAGTGACGGGAATCTGCGCACGCTGCAAGGCGTCCACGACAGCCGGCGGCAATTCCTGCGCCTGCGTGGCAACGGCGGCGACAAACAAAACGAAGGCAGCTTGGACTCTCTTCCGAATTCGCATACGATGGCAATATCAGGTCACGCACAATCGAATTCGATTATCCCACGCCAACGTCGCAGTCATGCCGAAATCCGCCTCCGTCCCCGCACAGCCCTTCGATCCGCTCGCGCTGGAAAACCAGTTCTGCTTTGCGCTGTATTCCGCCTCGCTGGCAATGACCAAGACCTACAAGCCTTTTCTCGAGAAGCTCGGCCTTACCTACCCGCAATACCTGGTGATGCTCGTGCTGTGGCAGCAGGACGACGTGCTGGTCAAGACCATTGGCGAAAAGCTGTTCCTCGATTCGGGCACGCTTACTCCCCTGCTGAAGCGCCTGGAGGCCTCCTCGCTGATTCAGCGGACCCGCGACGACGCGGACGAGCGGCAGGTGCGGATCACGCTGACCAGGGAAGGACGCGCACTGAAGAAAAAGGCACAGTGCATTCCTCACGACGTCCTATGCGCCAGCGGGCAGTCGCATGAAGTGCTTCAGAACTTGCGCAGCCAACTCTCCACCATTCGCGACGACCTCGCAAAAGCCACCGGCGGGTAACAAAACAGCGGTTTCGAGGAAGCCCTCCAAAACCAGCTATTAAATTGCACGCAATTTAATTGAGTGCTATATTTAACTGCGTCATCACTCGTTCCAGCGACCACCCATTCAAAGGAGATCCCTATGCAGATCCTGTACAAAGCACAAGCAACCGCAACCGGCGGCCGTGATGGCCGCGCTGTCAGCAGCGACAACAAGCTCGACGCCAAGCTGAGCACGCCGCGCGAACTTGGCGGTGCCGGCGGCGAAGGCACCAACCCCGAACAACTTTTTGCGGCCGGCTATTCCGCCTGCTTCCTGTCCGCACTGAAGTTCGTGTCCATGCACGCCAAGGTCGCGCTGCCCGCCGACGCGGCGGTGGCCGCCGAGGTCGGCATCGGCCCGAACGGTCAGGGCGGCTTCGGCCTGGCCGCTGACCTGCGCGTATCCCTCCCCGGCCTGGAGCGCGAAACCGCGCAGGCGCTGGTGAACAAGGCGCATGAAGTCTGCCCGTACTCCAACGCCACCCGCGGCAACATCGAAGTCAACGTCGCACTTGCCTGATCAGACAGCGCCCTACGAAAGCCCCGCACTGCGGGGCTTTTTCCTTTTTCAGGGTTTGCAAAAGTACAACCATGCTACTGGCCGTAGTTATATGCAAATGCCCTTCCTGCATCTTCTACTCTTGAAAAAGCAAAACCCCGCCCATATACTTAGCACTCGTTAGGGGAGAGTGCTAACAACTTCCTCCTGGCTACACGATTTTCCCTCTGCGGCACCTGCCGCAAACAACTATAAACTATTGATTATTAAGGAGTTTGTATGAACCTTCGTCCTCTGCACGATCGCGTCATCGTCAAGCGCCTCGACCAGGAAACCAAGACTGCGTCCGGCATCGTTCTCCCGGATGCGGCCGCTGAAAAGCCGGACCAGGGCAAAGTCCTGGCCGTCGGCAACGGCAAGATCCTGGAAGATGGCAAAGTCCGCGCGCTGGACGTCAAAGTTGGCGACGTCGTGCTGTTCGGCAAGTACTCCGGCCAGACCGTCAAGGTCGAAGGCGAGGAAGTGCTCGTCATGCGCGAAGAAGACATCATGGCAATCGTCCAGAAGTAATACGAATCCCTATTCAATAATTAAGGAGTAACAAACATGGCAGCTAAAGACGTAGTTTTCGGCGATGCCGCCCGTCACAAGATGGTTGAAGGCGTCAACATTCTCGCCAACGCCGTCAAGGTCACCCTGGGCCCGAAAGGCCGCAACGTAGTTCTGGAGCGCTCCTTCGGCGCCCCGACCGTCACCAAGGACGGCGTTTCCGTTGCCAAGGAAATCGAACTGAAAGACAAGCTCATGAACATGGGCGCGCAGATGGTGAAGGAAGTCGCATCCAAGACCTCCGACAACGCCGGTGACGGCACCACCACCGCGACCGTTCTGGCACAAGCCATCGTCCGCGAAGGCATGAAGTACGTTGCCGCCGGCATGAACCCGATGGACCTGAAGCGCGGCATCGACAAGGCTGTCGCTGCAACCGTCGACGAACTGAAGAAGATCGCCAAGCCCTGCACCACCTCCAAGGAAATCGCCCAGGTCGGCTCGATCTCCGCAAACTCCGACGCATCCATCGGCGACCGTATCGCTGAAGCCATGGAAAAGGTCGGCAAGGAAGGCGTGATCACCGTTGAAGACGGCAAGTCCCTGAACGACGAACTCGACATCGTCGAAGGCATGCAGTTCGACCGCGGCTACCTGTCCCCGTACTTCATCAACAACCCGGAAAAGCAAGTCGCCGTCCTGGACAACCCGTTCGTCCTGCTGTTCGACAAGAAGATCTCCAACATCCGTGACCTGCTGCCGGTGCTGGAACAAGTCGCCAAGGCTGGCCGTCCGCTGCTGATCATCGCTGAAGACATCGAAGGCGAAGCGCTGGCAACCCTGGTCGTCAACAACATCCGTGGCATCCTGAAGACCTGCGCCGTCAAGGCTCCGGGCTTCGGCGACCGCCGCAAGGCCATGCTGGAAGACATCGCCATCCTGACCGGTGGCCAGGTCATCGCTGAAGAAGTCGGCCTGACCCTGGAAAAGGCAACCCTGAACGACCTCGGCCAAGCAAAGCGCGTCGAAATCGGCAAGGAAAACACCACCCTGATCGACGGCGCAGGCCAGGCAGTTGCGATCGAAGCACGCGTCAAGCAGATCCGTGTCCAGATCGAAGAAGCAACTTCCGACTACGACCGTGAAAAGCTGCAAGAGCGCGTTGCCAAGCTGGCAGGCGGCGTTGCAGTGATCAAGGTTGGTGCTGCGACCGAAGTCGAAATGAAGGAAAAGAAGGCACGTGTCGAAGACGCGCTGCACGCAACCCGTGCCGCCGTTGAAGAAGGCATCGTTCCTGGCGGTGGCGTGGCCCTGCTGCGCGCTCGCGCCAACGTCGCTGCCCTGAAGGGTGACAACGCCGATCAGGAAGCCGGTATCAAGATCGTCCTGCGCGCCATGGAAGAGCCGCTGCGCATGATCGTCACCAACGCCGGCGAAGAAGCATCCGTCGTCGTGAACAAGGTCATCGAAGGCAAGGGTAACTTCGGTTACAACGCTGCCAACGGCACCTATGGCGACATGGTCGAAATGGGCGTTCTGGATCCGGCCAAGGTGACCCGTTCGGCACTGCAGAACGCAGCGTCGATCGCCGGCCTTATGCTGACCACTGACTGCACGGTTTCCGAACTGGCCGAAGACAAGCCGGCCGCTGGCCCGGCAGGCATGGGCGGTATGGGCGGCATGGGTGGCATGGACATGATGTAATTGCCGACCGGTGGAAGGCAGCAATGCCTTCCGCACTGTCCGTCAAAATAAAAAGCCCGCAAGGTTCGCCTTGCGGGCTTTTTGTTTTGCGTTGGCCGCCTTATTTCGACCAGGCCGGCTTGCGCTTGTCGATGAAGGCCTGCACGCCTTCCAGCGCCGCGTCATCCATCATGTTGCAGGCCATGGTCTGGCCCGCAAGCTGATAAGCCGCACCGATGCCCATTTCAATCTGCTTGTAGAAAAGCTGCTTGCCCATCGCAACGGCGACGGCAGGTTTGGCAAGGATGCTGGCGGTGAGTTTGCCGATTTCCGCATCCAATGCTTCACTGGACACGACACGGTTGACGAGGCCTCGTTCCCGCGCCGTGTCAGCATCGATAAACTCCCCCGTCAGCAGCATTTCCATCGCCTGCTTGCGTGAAACGTTACGGGACAGGCCGACGGACGGCGTCGAACAGAACAATCCGTAATTTACGCCGGATACCGCGAACTTCGCCTCCCGGGAGGCAACGGCGAGATCGCACATCGCGACGAGTTGGCAGCCAGCCGCAGTGGCAATTCCATGGATCCGCGCAATCACCGGCTGCGGCATCTGCTGAATCGTCAGCATCACCTTGCTGCACTGGTTGAACAGCTTCTTGTAATACTCTTCCGACGGCTGCGCGCGCATCTGCTTGAGGTCGTGTCCGGCACAGAAGGCCTTTCCGGCAGCGGCAAGCACAACGACGCGAATGCCATCATCGGCCTTCACCGCATCCAGCTCCGCCTGCAGTGCAGCCAGCATTTCCTCCGACAGGGGGTTGAACTTGTCGCCGCGGTTCAGCGTCAGCGTCGCTACGCCGTCTGTCACTGATTTAAGAACGTAGGGATTGGTGTCACTCATCGTCACTTTCCTCTTCTGGCTCCGGGGGTAATCCTAAAGAAGGCGGCGGCTGGTAAGTGGCCAGCAGCTCGGTGCGGCTCTCGGGTGTTTCCAGGCTGATGCGACCGAGCGCGCCGCTGCGATAATCGAGGAGCAGCGTGTGCGCTGCCTTTTCAAAATCCAGGTCGCCACCCTTCATGCGGAACGCGCGCCGCTTGGCGATGCCTTCGATGACGGCGACACCGTCAATACCATCGGTCGGGAATCCGTAGCGCGTCGTAACGAGCTGCGGATAACGCACGAGCAGCACGTCGGCGAGGAAGGTCGCGACTTCTTCTTCAATCAATGCGTTGACGCCGACAGCATGGCTGGCCGCGAGCATCAGGCCATCGGTCGGGTGCTCGATCTTCGGCCACAGCATGCCGGGCGTATCGACCAGTACCATGTTGTTGCCGAGGTAGAGACGCTGCTGCGACTTGGTCACGGCCGGTTCATCGCCCACAGCGGCGACCCGCTTCTTGAGCAGGGCATTCATCAAGGTCGATTTACCGACGTTCGGGATCCCCATGATCATCATGCGCAGCGGCTTCAATGCCGTGCCGCGGTGCGGCGCCAGGCGCATCGCCAGTCCGGGCACCTTGGCCACGTCGGCGGGCTTCTTGCAGCTTAACGCCACGGCATGCACGTCCTTCTGTTTGCTGAAATGCGTCAGCCATGCCTTGGTGGCAGCAGGGTCGGCGAGGTCTGCCTTGTTCAGGATTTTCAGGCAGGGGCGCTGGCGATGCTTGCGCAGCTGTTCGATCATCGGATTGCTGCTGGCGACGGGCAAGCGCGCGTCGAGCACTTCGATGACGAGGTCGGTCTTTTCCATGGACTCCGCCGCCTTCTTGCGGGCGGCGTTCATGTGACCGGGGAACCATTGAATGGACATGCGTGGATCTGGTTGGTGGGGCAAGCCGCTATTTTACCTGCTGGCCGCCCTCCCCCGCCTCACACGCTAGTCGAGATCGGCGAGAACCTTGATGTGGGCGACGACACTGCGGGCCAGCGCGGAGAGGTTATACCCGCCTTCAAGGCAGCTCACGATGCGGCCGTTGGCATATTCCCGGGCGACCGACACGATTTCCTTTGTCATCCAGGCATAGTCGGCTTCCACCAGGCCCATCTGGCCGATGTCATCCTCGCGGTGGGCGTCGAAACCGGCGGAAATGAAGATCATCTCGGGCTTGTGCGCGCGCAGCGCCGGCAGCCACTTGTCAGCCACCAGGCGGCGAACCTCCTCGCCCTTGGTGTATGCCGGGACCGGGACGTTGACCATATGGTCAGACTCGTGCAGCGCGGTATAGGGATAAAACGGATGCTGGAAGAAGCTCACCATCAGCACGCGCGGGTCGTCGAGGAAGGCCTCTTCCGTGCCGTTGCCGTGATGGACATCGAAATCGACGATGGCGACGCGCTGCAGGCCATGCACATCCAGTGCGTGCTTTGCGGCGATGGCAACATTGCCGAAAAGGCAAAATCCCATTGGTTCTGACGGACGCGCGTGATGCCCCGGGGGACGGATGGAACAGAAGGCGTTCTCAATTTCCCCGGCGATGACGGCATCGGTCGCCGCGATGGCCGCGCCGGCCGCGCGCAGAGCCGCCTTCCAGCTGTGGGAATTGAGCATCGTGTCGGCATCGATCGGGTAATACCCCGAGCCGATGCCTTGCAACGACTCAACGTTCTCGCGCACGCGGGCGATGGCATCGCGCGTATGTACCCGTTCGATGGCGCCCACTTCCGCCTCGGGCGCTTCACGGTACTCCAGGCAGTCGTTGATCCGGCTGGCAATGATCTGGTCTTCGATCGCCTGCAACCGTGCCGGACACTCCGGATGCCATTGCCCCATCTCATGGCGTTTGCAATCGGGGTGGGAGTAGAAGCCGGTGGTCATGTTTCAGGATGCGGGCGAAATGTCTCGAAGGGATTCCGGTCATCATCACCGCGCAAGCGGCAAAGAGCCAAGATGACTTATAGTGTAGCGAAGAAAATAATGTAATACAGTTCTTTTGTCGCAGGCGGCTATTTGTCGTTTGCGGATGCGCAACCAGGCGGCACCAGACCGCACTCCCCCATTCACGGAAGATTCATGTTCGACAAACTCCATGCCGTTGCGAAGCAGGTCAGCCAGGTCGTTGTCGGTAAAGATACGCAGATCCGCCAGTCACTGGTATGTCTTCTTGCCGGAGGACACCTGCTGATCGAGGACGTCCCTGGCGTAGGCAAGACGACGCTTGC
This sequence comes from Noviherbaspirillum sp. ST9, assembly GCF_048799745.1. Taxonomy (NCBI): domain Bacteria; kingdom Pseudomonadati; phylum Pseudomonadota; class Betaproteobacteria; order Burkholderiales; family Oxalobacteraceae; genus Noviherbaspirillum; species Noviherbaspirillum sp. ST9. Next base: position 150,172 of record NZ_JBLWFR010000007.1, read on the forward strand.
CCATGCGCTGGCGATTTCGCTCGGCTTGAAGTTCAACCGCCTGCAGTTCACCAGCGACCTCCTGCCGGCTGATGTGGTCGGCATTTCGATTTTCAATCGCGAAAAGAACGGCTTCGTCTTCCACCCCGGCCCCGTCTTTACGCAGGTATTGCTCGCCGACGAGATCAACCGCGCCACCCCGAAGACGCAATCCGCATTGCTCGAGGCGATGGAAGAACGGCAAGTCACCGCAGACGGCGTCACACGTGACCTGCCGAGTCCGTACTTCGTGATCGCAACGCAGAACCCGACGCACCAGATCGGCACGTTCCAGCTGCCGGAATCGCAGCTGGACCGCTTCCTGATGTGTCTCTCGCTGGGCTATCCCGACGCGGCCGCGGAACGTGCCTTGCTGATGGGCGAGGATCGCCGCACCATGCTGAAATCGCTGCCGACCGCCATGCATCCCGAGGAACTGATGGCCGCGCAGGCGGCATTGAAAAGCGTGCACGCCTCGACTGCCCTGGTGGATTACGTACAGGCCCTGGCCCAGGCATCGCGCCAGAGCGGCCTCTTCGCCGAAGGCATGAGTCCGCGCGCCACCATTGCGCTGCTGCACGCGGCGCGTGCGTGGGCCGCCCTTGAAGGCCGCAACCATATCATCCCGGAAGATGTCCAGGCTGTACTGGTCCCGGTCGTCGCGCATCGCCTGCGCCCCCTGAAATCCGGTGGCAGTTCCGCACTGGGCAGCCGCGACCTCGTCCTGCAGTTGATGAAATCCGTTCCGGTGTGAAGAAGAAACTGTCCCTGTACGCAAGGCTGGAACACGCCATCCGCGGAAAGCTGAACAAATGGCTTTTCCGGCTGAAGGATGCCGAACCCGGCGAAGTATTCCTGAACCAGCGCAGGGTCTACATCGTGCCGACGCATCCGGGCCTGCTGTTCTGCGTCATGCTGATCGCGATGTTTCTCGGGTCGATCAATTACAACCTCAGCCTTGGCTTTGGTTTCACCTTCCTGATTGCCGGGTGTGCATTAATCGACATGCACCTGACCTTCCGCAACCTGGCGCACCTGCACCTGAATGCGGGTCGTGCCGCGCCGGTCTTTGCCGGAGAGGAGGCGCAGTTCGAGCTTCACCTGGTCAACCGCCGCAAGCACGACCGTTACGCCATCTGGCTCGACTTCGTCAATGACGACCGTCCGGAGCTGGCACAGCCCGTTGATGTGCCAGCCAATACGACATCGCGCGCGCTCCTGTCCACGCCGGCGACAAGGCGCGGCTGGCTGCAGGCGCCGCGTGTCCGCCTGCAGACACGTTTTCCGCTGGGATTGCTGCGCGCGTGGAGCTATTGGCATCCGGATGCAAGAGCGCTTGTCTATCCACGCCCCGAGGACGATGCGCCGCCCCTCCCCTATGCCGGCATGGAAATGAACGATGGCCAAGGCCAGGCCGGGCAGGACGATTTCGCCGGGATACGCGGCTACCAGGCAGGCGATTCGCTGAAGCGCCTTGCTTGGCGTCATATTGCGCGCATGGACGTGGAGGCCGGCGGGTCATTGGTCACGAAGCACTTCGAAGGCGGCGCGGCAACGGAAATCGCGATTGATTTCGACGCACTACCGGCGGGAATGGATATCGAACAAAAGCTTTCGCGCATGACTCGCTGGGTGATCGAAGCCGAGGCGCGCGGACTGGCGTACGCGTTCCGCCTGGGGAATGTCTCGCTGCCCGCCGCACACGGACCTGCACATCGCGACGCCTGCCTGCGTGCACTGGCCTTGCATGGAGAGGCATCATGAAACTGCCTTTCTTCGGACGCCCGGCCCCGTTGGGCAATCGCCCGATGTCGCGTGACAAGGCAGACATCCTCCTGCTGCTCTTCGCATGCACGCTTGTGCTGCTCCCGCACGCGAGCCATCTCCCCGTCTGGATCACGCCGGTGTGCGCGGCGCTGCTCGGCTGGCGCGGATGGATTACGTTTCGCGGCAATCGCCTCCCGCCGCGCTGGCTCCTGTTGCCTGTTGCGGCACTCGCAATGGGCGGCGTTTACCTTACTTTCCGCACCTTCTTCGGACGGGAAGCGGGCGTATCGATGCTGGCACTACTGCTGACATTGAAGCTGCTGGAAATGCACGCCAAGCGCGATCTCTTCGTCGCCCTGTTCCTGAGTTTTTTCCTGATCCTGTCGAGCTTCTTCTACTCCCAGTCGATCGGGACGGCATTGCTGACACTGGCGGCCGTTGTCGCCATCCTGACGACACAGGTCTCGTTCCAATTCACGGGAGCAGTACCGCCGCTGAAACAGCGTTTGCGGATGGGGGCAACCATCCTTCTGCTCGCGGGTCCGGTAACGCTGGTGCTGTTCCTCCTCTTTCCCCGCATACAGGGACCGCTGTGGGGAATGCCCGGCGATGCTCATTCCGGCCGTACAGGCATGTCGGACACGATGGAGCCGGGCAATATCCAAAGCCTCGCGCAGTCGGACGAGATTGCCTTCCGCGTCAAGTTCACCGGCTCACCGCCTCCCAAGGCGCAGCTGTACTGGCGCGGCCCCGTCCTGAGTGGCTTTGATGGACGGAAGTGGTTCCCGCAACGTCGGCAAACGCCCGGCACGACCTCCGTGAACTTACAGGGCGAAGCGCTGAATTACCAGGTCACGCTGGAGCCGCACGGCAAGCGGTGGCTGTTTGCGCTCGACATTCCCCGTGCGGTACCGCTGATTGAACAGAACCCCGCGAGGATTACATACGACATGCAGCTGCTCGCATCCCAGGGAGTGCACGAGCGGCTCCGCTATGATGCGGCGTCCCACTTGCAATACGAACTGAACCCGAACGAAACGCCTGCATCGCTGCAGCAATGGCTTGACCTCCCGCCCGGCTTTAATCCGCGAGCCATGGTCTTTGCCAGCGACCTGCGCCGGAAGGCGCAGAGCAGTGCCGATCTGGTCTCCGCCGTCCTCCGGCACTTCCGTACCGAAGCGTTCCGTTACACCCTGCAGCCGCCCCTATTGGGCAGGGATCACGTCGACGACTTCCTGTTCACGACGCGCGCCGGCTTCTGCGAGCATTACTCATCGGCATTCGTGGTGCTCATGCGCGCCGCGGGCATTCCCGCGCGCGTCGTGACCGGCTACCAGGGCGGCGAACTGAATGCTGCGGATGGTTTCCTCGTCGTACGGCAATCCGATGCCCACGCCTGGGCCGAGGTATGGCTGGAAAAGCGCGGCTGGGTCCGCATCGATCCCACTTCGGCGGTCGCGCCCGAGCGGGTTGAAGGCAATCTCGCAAGCGCGATTCCACGCCAGATCCTTGGCGGATTGATCACGCTCGATGCTTCCAATAATGCCTTGTTCGCGCAGTTGCAAAAAATCCGGCAGAACTGGGATGCGGTTTCCAACGCATGGAATCAATGGGTGCTCAACTACACACCGCAGCAACAAAGGAATTTCATCAAGTCGCTCGGCTTCGAGGACGTCGACTGGCGCACCATGGCGACGCTGTTGCTCGTGTTCGGCTCACTCGCCGTGGCGATTGTGGTCTTGCCTTTGCTCTTCCATGAAACGAAGCGCGATCCGGTCGAAGCGATTTACCTGTCGCTGTGCAGGCGGCTTGCCAAAAAGGGATTTCCGCGCGAACTGCATGAAGGACCGCGCAGTTATCGCGCACGATTGACGTCGGCTGAGTCTCCTTTGCCGCAGAATCAAAAAGCAGCGCTTGCGCGCTTCCTCGAACTCTATGAAACTGTGCGTTACGACGCGACAGACCTCGCGCGTCCCACAGCCGTTGCCAGACTCAAATCCCTGTCCGCCGAATGTCGATGATGTTTTTCAAACCTGCCGCACCCGCCGTCCTGCTGTCCACATTGCTCCTTGCCTTTTCCCTTCCCTCCGATGCACACGCGAAACTAGCGAGCAAACAGGCACGCAAACCGGCTGTGCAGGGCGCAAAGCTGCGGAAGGTATCCGTCAACCCCGACGAGGCTGGCGAATTCGCCAACTTCACGCAATGGCAAGAGGTGGCGGGATTCATCGACCAGATGGTGGAAAAGCACGGATTCGACCGCGGCGCGCTGGAGTCGACTTTCAAGAAGGTGCGCTACATCGATACGGCCATCCAGCTCGTCAAGCCGGCACCGCCGGGACGTCCAAAGAACTGGCGTGTCTATCGCTCCCGCTTTATCGAACCTGTGCGGATCAATGCGGGCGTGGCCTTCTGGGAAGAGCACCGCGACGCGCTCGCACGGGCGGAGCAGACCTTCGGCGTTCCGGCAGAAATCATTGTGGGCATCATCGGCGTTGAAACCGTGTACGGGCGCAACACCGGCAACTTTCGCGTGCTTGATGCACTGACCACGCTTGCCTTCGACTACCCCGATACGCCAAATCGCGTGTCAAGAATGAAGTTTTTCCGCGGCGAGGTCGAGAACACACTGCTGCTCGCCCGCGACGCCGGCATCGATCCGTTCTCGCTGTTCGGCTCGTACGCCGGTGCCGTGGGTTGGCCGCAGTTCATGCCGGGCAGCATTCGGAAGTTCGCCGTCGACTTCGATGGCGACGGCAAGGTCGACCTGCGCAACTCTCCGGTCGATGCGATCGGCAGCGTGGCGAATTTCCTTGTGCAACATGGATGGAAGTCCGGGGAGCCAGTCGTTTTCCCCGTCACCCTGGCCGCTGCGGAACCGGGGCGCAGCTGGGAAATGTTCATCGGCCAGAGCCTCGAGGCCAAATTCAGGCTTGATGAATTGAAGGCGGCAGGCGTGATGCCCACTGTCGAACCGCCTTCGGACATGCTGTTTGGCCTCGTCGATTTGCAGAACGGTGGCGAGCCGACCGAATACTGGCTTGGCGCGAACAATTTCTTCGCCATCACGCAATACAACCGAAGCTTCTTCTACGCCATGTCGGTAATCGAACTGGGGCGGGCAGTGAGGGCTGCGCGCCCCAATTGCGCGGGCTGCGTGCGCTGAACTTACTGCGCCTGCAAGGCGGCAATGCGCGACTCGATTGGCGGGTGGCTGCTGAACAGGGAAGCCAGTCCACCGCCCGCGATACCGGATGCCGCCATGTTCTTGGGCAGTTCGCCCGCCGTCACGCCGCCCAGTCTCTGCAGTGCCGCAATCATCGGACGCGGCGTGCCAAGAATCTGTGCAGCGCCACGGTCGGCGCGGTATTCGCGCTGCCTGGAGAAATACATCACGATGATGCTGGCAAGGATGCCGAACAGAATGTCGCACACGATCACCGTCACCGTGTAACCGATACCGGGACCGGAACTCTCTTCGTCATTCCTGCGCAGGAACTGGTCAACCGCATAGCCCACCACGCGCGCCAGGAAGGTAACGAAGGTATTGACGACGCCCTGGATCAGGGTCAGCGTCACCATGTCGCCGTTGGCGATATGCGCCACTTCATGCGCGAGCACGGCCTCGACTTCCTCGCGTGTCATCGACGTAAGCAGGCCGGTTGATACCGCGACCAGCGAACTGTTCTTTGTCGCCCCAGTCGCGAACGCATTCGGCTCGCCCTCATACACGGCGACTTCCGGCATCGCGATGCCCGCCTTCTGCGCCTGGGCGGCAACGGTATTGACCAGCCACAGTTCGGTGGAGTTGGACGGCTGCTCGATCACCTGCGCGCCGGTCGACCATTTGGCGATCGGCTTCGAGAGAAACAGGGAAATGAAGGCACCGCCGAAACCCATCAGGGCGGCGAATACCAGCAGCGACCCGAGGTTGAGCCCGTTGGCGGTGAGGTATTTGTTCACGCCGAGCAAACTGGCTGTCACGCTGAGAACCAGCATGATGGCCAGGTTGGTGGCAAGGAAAAGTATGACGCGCTTCATATGACGTTCCTCATGTCTTTGATGTTGTGATGTCCAAACCGGAATAGACCGATTCGAGCGTGCAGGATAGCAGCAGGCAATCGCACGAAAAAGCGAAGTTTATTGAATTATTTGTTCCGAAAAACGGAACAAGAAAACGCGTGCGGGCGGCAGGTTTATGCTGCCCGCTTCCCGCTTTTCTCGTCGGCGGCGATCTCGTGCACGGAGTCGGGCTTACCTCCGCGCAGCCACCAGAACAGGACAGCCATCATGAACGGACCGACGAAGAGGCCGATCACACCCATGGTGGAAACGCCACCAAGCAGTCCGAACAGCACTGCAAGGAATGGCAGGTTGACACGATGGCCAATGAGCTTCGGCCGGACGAACTTGTCAACGAGGAAGAGCTCGAACGCGCCCCAGCAGAACAGGCCGAGCGCAGCACCGGCGTGGCCTTGACCCAGCAACAGCAGCGACACTGAGGTGAACGACAACGGGGCGCCGCCCGGAATCAACGCGAGATAGCCCGTGATCACGCCGAGAATGGCGGGGGCCGGCGCCCCGGCAATTCCGTACGCGACGCCGAGCACGATCCCTTCCAGCACGGCTACCGAGCACAGCCCCAGCGCCGTGCCGCGCACGGAAAGCGGAAGCAGCCGCTTGAGCGTGCTGTAGTACTTGGGAATAAGGCGTTCGCCGGCATGGTCCACGTACTTCACGACAGCGGGCCCTTCCAGATAGAGGATGAACAAGGTCAGCAGTGCAAGGAAAAGGTACAGGGCATTCGCCAGAATGGTGGGCCCAAGGGTGCCCACGGTGCTCGTCAGATAAGGAACGAGGTCTCCTGCCGTACTCCGGATGAGCGTATTGAGTCCGCCCGGGACCGAGAGATGGGAATTCCACCATTCGAGTGCCGGCTTGGCGACGAAAGGCAGGCGCGCCAGCCACTCCGGCGCGGGCACACCGGCACTGTTGATCTGGCCGATCAGGCGCTCGACCGTGGCAAGTTCATGACTCAGCGTATTGAACAGGAAAATCGAGGGCGCCACGAAACTGACGATGATCGCGGCGAGCAACGTCGTCGCACTCGCCGCGCGTGACCAACCACGGCGCTGTAGCTGCTCGTGCAGCGGCCAGGTGATAACAGCAAGCAATGCTGCCCACGCCAGTGAGCCAAGAAAATGTTTGAGCAGGAAGACGAGCGATACCGCGAACGCCAGGGGAAGAATCAGTGAAAGATAAGGCATGCAGCAATATTGGGAGAAACGGCAAGCGCCGTCAATGAAATGGTTCCCGCGTCAGGCGGACGTTTGCGCCTTCAGCACTTCCAGTTCCAGATGGACGCTCTGGTCCCCATCCGCAATCCAGATCTGCCCTTCCTGCATGGTGCACTGGAGTTGCATCGTGCGTTTTGCCATCCGCGCCAGTTCCGTTGTCGCTGCGGACGGAAGGTTAAACACCCGTAAATTCCTGGCGCGATCGAGTTTGCCGGATATCTGGCTCCACCAGATATTGCTGGTATTGCTATAACTGTAGACCACAACTTGCTCAGCACGACCGCACGCCTTCAAGATCCGTCGATCATCCGGCTGCCCCACCTCGATCCATTGCTCGATTGCGCCGGTAAGATCCTTCTGCCAAATATCGGGTTCATCGTCCGTGCTTAACCCCTTGCCGAAGGCAAGCGCGTCGTTGGCATGCAGCGCGAAGGCCAGCAGCCGGACCATCATGCGCTCGTCCGTTTCCGACGGATGCCGGGCAATGGTCAGGACATGGTCGCCGTAGTAGTGGCGGTCCATGTCGGCCACTTGTAGGTCTGCCTTGAAAATCGTTGCCTTGAGTGCCATGTGTTCTCGATGAATGCCTTGACCGGCAGTATGAATGTGACCGGCAATGTACAGGAAAGCGCCTCCGGGCGCTATCCGTCAAACCCCGTCATAATTTGGCCATGCATACACCTCCACCACATGACGATGTCATCGCTGCGACCCGGCGCTGGCTGGAAAAAGCCGTCATCGGGCTTAACCTCTGTCCATTTGCAAAAAGTGTCTATATCAAGGAGCAAGTGCGATTTTTCGTGAGCAGTGCGGATTCGACGGAAGCGTTGCAGGCCGACTTGGCGGCGGAATTGTTGAAACTGAAGGAGACGGATGCAGCGAAGGTCGACACCGTCCTGCTGATCCATCCTTACGTCCTAACCGACTTTCTTGATTTCAACGACTTTCTTGACGTCGTCGATGCGACCCTTGAAACGTTGGGCCTGGAGGGCGAAATCCAGGTCGCCAGCTTCCATCCTCAATATCAGTTTGCGGATGCAGGTCCAGACGATATCAGCAACTACACGAACCGCGCACCGTATCCGACGCTGCATCTCCTGCGCGAAGCAAGCATTGACCGCGCGGTGGACGCGTTTCCGGACGCGTCAGACATTTTCGAGAGAAATATCGAGACGGTGCAGCGCATGGGGAAAACAGCGTGGGACGAGTTACTGAGCGATGGAGCGCCAGATTGCGCGATTAACGGAACGAAACAGAACTAACAGTAGAACATCAGTTCAAACACCGGCTTGACGAATGATCGCACGTTGGGAGAGCAAAGAGACAGGACAGATCGCATTGCGGCCGGTCAAAATGACCGAAGATGCGCTTCGTTAGAATGCGATTGAACCGCTGCAATCCCAATTGGCGGAATATGCGACACGGATCACTATATTCATGCAGTTATTGATTCAGCGCATGTTCGCATTATTCTAATATTGCTTTTTTGAAATTTCTTTACTATATTGCATTCACGCAAGTAGTGTCTATCCGGCAATTGTGGTAGTGCTACCTATTGCACCCCGGTCATGCAAGATGTGTCACAAAGTTGATACACTTTCCAGATATGCAAATTGTTTCTCTGTATAATCTGCTTGCAATCCGGAATTATTGCGACTTTGACTACTCATTCAGACAATGCCATGGACAACACGGATAACAACAAGCGCACCGGTACCCGTCTCGCCGATCAGGTGAATTACGACCCGAACAACCTGCTGGACGCGCTCATCGAAAAACTGAACCTCAAGAACGACGCCGCCTTGTCGCGCGCCCTCGAGGTTGCGCCGCCGGTCATCAGCAAGATCCGCCACCGCCGTTTGCCGGTCGGCGCGTCGCTGTTGATTCGCATGCACGAGGTCAGCGACCTCAGTATCAAGGAACTGCGCATCCTGATGGGCGACCGTCGCGACAAGTTCCGTATCAGCGACAAGCAGTTCAAACCGAAGGATGCACCGGCAGGTTCCGCTGGCGCCGAGCTGATGGAATAAAGCTCCCTGTCCCCGCCTGTCTCAGGCGGGGAAAACGCCAGTCGACAGGTATCGGTCGCCGCGATCGCAGACGATAAACACGATCGTCGCGTTTTCCACGGTCTGCGAAATGCGAAGTGCGACTTCGCAGGCGCCCGCAGCCGAAATTCCGCAGAAGATCCCCTCGTCCATCGCCATCCGGCGCGCCATGTGCTCGGCCGCTGCCTGGCTCACATACTCAAGCTGGTCCACGCACGTCTTGTCGTAAATCTGCGGCATGTACGCTTCCGGCCATTTGCGGATGCCGGGAATCTGCGAGCCCTCCTCGGGCTGGGCGCCAATGATGCGCACCGAGGAATTCTTCTCTCGCAGGTATCGAGACACGCCAACGATGGTGCCAGTCGTTCCCATCGCACTCACGAAATGCGTGATCCGTCCTTCGGTGTCGCGCCAGATTTCGGGACCGGTCCCTTCATAATGCGCACGCGGATTGTCCGGGTTGGCGAACTGATCGAGGATGATGCCCTTGCCTTCCTTCTGCATCTGCTGCGCCAGGTCGCGTGCGTATTCCATGCCGCCGGTTTTCGGTGTCAGCACGATCTTCGCTCCGTACGCGGCCATGCTTTGACGTCGCTCTTCGCTCAGGTTCTCGGGCATGAGCAATACCATCTTGTATCCGCGCAGCGCGGCAGCCATGGCGAGTGCAATACCGGTATTGCCGCTGGTCGCCTCGATCAGCGTATCGCCCGGCTTGATCTCGCCGCGCTCCTCCGCATGCATGATCATCGACAATGCCGGCCGGTCCTTGACCGAGCCCGCAGGATTATTGCCTTCCAGTTTTCCGAGGATAACGTTATTGCGGCGCGCAGCGTCTTCTCCGGGAATGCGCTTCAGCTGCACCAGCGGAGTATTGCCGATAGTGTCTTCGATCGTCAGGTAAGGCATGTTCTGTCGGACTGCTTGATAAAAACGTCATTTTACTCGGAGGTGCGAACGTACGTACGGTAACCTGCGCGCGCAAGGGGCAATAAAAAAGCCCCGCTTGAGCGGGGCTGAGGACAGTGTACGAGCGACAATTACTTCTTGGCCTCATCCTTCTTCGCGTCCTTGCGACCTTCCTTGGCGGCGGGCTTGCCATTCTTGGCGCCATTGTCGCCACCTGCCTTTTGGCGTGCCTGGCCATTCACGGTGAGTCCCGCGTCCGACAGCTTGACCGCGTTCTTTTCGCCGACGCCTTTCACACGTCCCTCGAGGTCGGCCCAGTCCTTGAAGTCGCCGCCCTTCTTGCGTTCGTCGAGGATCGCCTTCGACATTTTCGGGCCGATACCCTTGACACCATCAAGCGCTGCCTGGTCCGCCTTGTTGACGTCCACCTGCGCAAAGGCAAAGCCGCTCGTTGCCACCATTACCGCGATCGAAAGCAAAAATTTTCTCAGCATTTTGTTTCTCCGAATTTGAATAAAAGAACACCGGGCAACCGGTGTTGCCGAAATGATAACTATAAAGTTGTCAAAAAGCTATTATTCGTGCTCGAAAACAACAATCAGCCGAAGAGCTCTTCCTTGGTGACCGTCGCGGTACCAAGTTTGCCGACAACGATTCCGCCGGCGCGATTCGCAATTGCAACGGCATCGGGCAGCGATTTGCCGGCACCGAGCATGGTCGCGAGAGTGGCGATGACGGTATCGCCGGCGCCCGACACGTCGAACACTTCGCGTGCGACCGTGGGGATATGGAGGACATCCGATTCCGTGTACAGAGTCATCCCCTCTTCGGACCGCGTCAGCAGCAGCGCTTCGAGCTCGAGGGAACGGCGCAGGTTTTGCGCCTTGGTCGTGAGGTCTACTTCCGTCTTCCACGAACCGACGACGTGACGCAGCTCGGACTTGTTGGGCGTGAGGATCGAGGCCCCCTTGTAGCGGGTGAAGTCTTCCCCCTTGGGATCGACCAAAATGCACTTGCCCAGGCGCCTGCCCGCTTCGATCATGTGCGCGACGTTGACCAGGCTGCCTTTGGCGTAATCAGAAAGGACAATGACGTCGTATTGTGGGAGAAGCGTATTGAATTGCGTCAACTTGTCGCGCAGGACCGACTCGCTTGGCGGCGCCTCGAAGTCAATACGCAGCAGTTGCTGCTGCCGCCCGATGACGCGCAGTTTGATGATGGTGGAAACAGCCGTATCCCGGTTAAGAAAGCTGTCGATGTACAGGTCCGTAAGCAGCTTCTGGACGACGTCACCTGCTTCATCGGTACCCACCACCCCCAGGAGGCCCGCCTGCGCACCGAGCGCCACGGCGTTGCGTGCTACGTTTGCAGCGCCGCCCAGTCTCTCCTCACGCCGCTCCACGCGTACAACCGGCACAGGCGCTTCCGGGGAAATACGGCTCACCTCGCCAAACCAGTAACGATCCAGCATCACGTCACCCACGACGAGGAGGCGCGGGCTTTTCTGGGGAGGAGTCATGTCGTTCATGTCGAATTCGGTTCTGTATGCGGACGCGGTCACGCTAGTTCATCACATTGAGTTCTTCGGTGCGGCGCGGCGGGTAGGATTCCCACTGGCTGCATCCGGGGCATTGCCAGTAGAACTGGCGCGCCTTGAAGCCGCAGTGGCTGCACTGATAGCGCGCCAATTTCTGGGTGTAGCCATGCACGAGGTTCTTGACCAACGAAAGCTCCGGCCGCACTTCGGGCGGTGCTTCCATCAGGCGCGCCTCGAGGAGCTTGTCCAGCCCCAGCAGCGTCGGCGTGCGCCGCAGCTCGTCACTCACAAGGTGATTGGCCGCGTCCACGCCGTCAAGCTCGAGGACTGCCTTGAATACCACCTCCAGCAAATCGATCGAAGGCGCCTCCGCCAGATAGCTCTTGAGCAGGTTGAGGCCCTCCTGCGGACGCCCGACATTGCGATAGCCGTCCATCAGGCGCTGCGCGACGAGCGCGACATGTGGAACACTCTGCTGCTCGACGCGCCGCCAAGCCATAAGCGCCGCCTCCGTATCCCCTTTGGCAAGGTGAACGTCGCCAATCAGGATGGCCGCGCGAACGTTGCTGCGGTCCGCGGCCAACGCCTTTTCAAGCATGCCCAAAGCCGAGTCCGGATGCGTATGCACCAGCTCGTCCTGCGCCAACTCGCAATAGAACTGTGCGATTTCCTTCTGCTTCGCTCCTGCACCGGATTCCTGAAGCGCGCGAGCGGCATCGATGGCGCGCAGCCATTCCTTTTCGCGCTGGTAGATCTCGAGCAGCGCGCGGCGCGCCTGGGCGCCATACTGCGTATCGACCAAGGCATTGAAGGTTTCTTCCGCGCGATCCAGCAAGCCGGCCTTCAGGTAGTCCTGGCCAAGTTCATATTGCGATTGAAGCTTGTAGTCCAGCGGCAGATCGGGGCGCGCAAGCAGATTCTGGTGCACGCGAATGGCGCGCTCCATTTCGCCTCGGCGTCGGAACAGGTTGCCAAGCGCGAAATGCAGTTCAATGGTTTCCGGATCGAGCTTGACGATTTCAATGAAGGCATCGATCGCCTTGTCCGGCTGTTCGTTCAGCAGAAAGTTAAGTCCTTTGAAGTAGCCGCGTGGCAGGCTCCGTGATTCCGACACGAGCTGGTTGATATCGACGCGTGCCGCAATCCAGCCAAGGCCGAAAAAGATTGGGATGCCAAGCAGCCACCAGGTTTCGAATTCCATGCGTTCTTGTTCTTGTCAGGTTATTTGTTGACGACCGTGTCGGGTTGAGGGGGCTGCACACGCGCCATGCGCTTGGCTTCGTTCTCTTTCTCCATGGCCGAAAATGCCTTTTTCTGTTTCGTCAGGTCGCGACGGTAGCGGAACAGAGTGGGAATCATGGCGAGAATGCCGAGCGCGGCGCCGCCGGCAAAGAAGGACAGCAGCAGCAGGACCAGCGGTCCCCGGATTTCGTAATCGAAGAAGAAGCGCAACGACGCTTCCTGGGTGTTCTTCAGTGCAAAACCGAAGAAGACGATGAAGAGGATGGCCGCAACGATTCTGAACAGGATTTTCATGGCGCGGCGTCCTTATTGATTTGAATGGGCATGCGTGTTGGCCGGAGCTCTACTGACAGGATGAAATTGTACGTGAAGTTTCAATGACAACCAGCGTGCAAAACAACGCCGCTCCGTCAACAAGCGCAACAAGCAAAAAAAACGGCATCCGAAGATGCCGTTTTGATTCCTGCAATAACGTTCAGTCTTCCTTGATCGGCTGACCCACCATCGCATCCACACGTTCCCGCAATTCCTTGCCGGGCTTGAAGTGCGGCACCCGTTTTTCGGGAACCATCACCTTGTCGCCCGATTTCGGGTTGCGGCCAATGCGAGGAGGACGGCTGTTCAGTGCAAAGCTCCCGAAGCCGCGAATCTCGATACGCTGGCCGTTGGACAGAGCCTCGGCCATTGCATCGAGAATGGTTTTCACCGCGTAATCCGCATCCTTTGCAACCAGTTGCGGATAACGCTCGGCCAAGCGGGCAATCAGCTCGGACTTAGTCATTGTCGGTTTCGACCTTATTGCTTGTTGTCGAGCTTGGCCTTCAGCAGTGCGCCCAGGCTGGTGGTGCCCGAAGCAGCGCTGGAGTCAGCGGACATCTTCTGCATGGCTTCCTGCGTCTCAGCGTTGTCCTTCGCCTTGATGGACAGCTGGATGCTGCGTGCCTTGCGGTCGATGTTGATGACCATTGCTTCGACCTTGTCGCCAGCCTTCAGGTGAGTACCGGCATCTTCCACGCGGTCGCGGGAGATTTCGGATGCACGCAAGTAGCCTTCGACTTCGTCGGACAGCTGGATTACAGCGCCCTTCGGCTCGACGGACTTGACGGTACCGGTCACGACTGCGCCCTTGTCGTTCATTGCAACGAAGTTGTTGAACGGGTCGCCTTCGAGTTGCTTGACGCCCAGGGAAACGCGCTCGCGCTCGACGTCGATTGCCAGGACCACGGCTTCCAGTTCGTCGCCCTTCTTGAACTTGCGGACGGCTTCTTCGCCGGCTTCGGTCCAGGACAGGTCGGACAGGTGAACCAGGCCGTCGATGTTGCCAGCCAGGCCGATGAAGACGCCGAAGTCGGTGATCGACTTGATCGCGCCCTTCACCTTGTCGCCCTTCTTGTGGTTCATCGCGAAGTCATCCCACGGATTCGGCTTGCACTGCTTCATGCCGAGGGAGATACGACGACGCTCTTCGTCGATTTCCAGGACCATGACTTCGACTTCGTCGCCCAGCTGGACAACCTTGTTCGGCGCCACGTTCTTGTTGGTCCAGTCCATTTCGGAGACGTGCACCAGGCCTTCGATGCCCTGCTCGACTTCCACGAACGCACCGTAGTCGGTCAGGTTGGTAACCTTGCCGAACAGGCGGGTGCCTTGCGGATAACGACGGGACAGACCGGTCCACGGATCGTCGCCCAGTTGCTTGACGCCCAGGGAGACGCGGTTCTTCTCTTGATCGTACTTGAGGACCTTCGCGGTGATCTCTTGGCCGACGGACAGCACTTCCGACGGGTGACGCACACGGCGCCATGCCAGGTCGGTGATGTGCAGCAGGCCGTCGATGCCGCCGAGGTCAACGAACGCGCCGTAGTCGGTGATGTTCTTGACGATACCGGTGACGACGGTGCCTTCCTTCAGGGTTTCCATCAGCTTGGCGCGCTCTTCGCCCATCGACTCTTCGATGACGGCGCGGCGGGACAGCACAACGTTGTTGCGCTTGCGGTCCAGCTTGATGACCTTGAATTCCATGGTCTTGCCTTCGTACGGCGTGGTGTCCTTCACCGGACGGGTGTCGACCAGCGAACCCGGGAGGAATGCACGGATGCCGTTGGTCAGAACAGTCAGGCCGCCCTTGACCTTGCCGTTGACGGTGCCGGTCACGATTTCGCCGGACTCCATCGCCTTCTCGAGCGCGAGCCAGGAAGCCAGACGCTTCGCCTTGTCACGCGAGAGGATGGTGTCGCCAAAACCGTTTTCGAGCGATTCGATCGCAACGGTCACGAAGTCGCCAACCTGGACTTCGACTTCACCGTTGTCGTTCTTGAATTCTTCGATGGGGATGAAAGCTTCGGATTTCAGGCCCGCGTTCACGACGACAAAGTTGTAGTCGACACGGACGACTTCAGCGGAAATCACTTCACCGGAACGCATGTCCTGACGGGAAAGGGACTCCTCGAACAGGGCTGCAAAGCTTTCCATACCGGTAGATTGTTGTTGCGCAGTAGACATAAATGAGAAAAAGTTGGCCAGCGATGATCGCGTCTTTATCCGGTCATGCACTGGGTTAAGTTAATCAACACCCGCCAAGGCCTTGCGCCAGGCCGGGCACCAATCGCACTGCAAAAACAGCGTAATCGCTACGCGTGCTTTTTTACCGCCGCATACCATCTGAGCACCTGCTCGACGGCCTCGTCGGCAGTCATGTGCGAAGTATCCAGAATGTGTGCTCCTTCAGCGGGTTTCAAGGGGGCGATTGCACGATTTGAATCGCGCGCGTCCCGCTCCCTCAAATCCTTGAGAAGGTCTTCCATATTAGCAGGAAAACCCTTGTCAATCAATTGCTTATATCTTCTCTCGGCGCGCGCTTCCACGCTTGCCGTGAGGAATACCTTGAGCACTGCATGGGGGAAAATCACGGTGCCCATGTCGCGGCCATCCGCCACCAGACCCGGCGCAACACGAAAGTTCAGTTGCAAGCCCGCCAATGCGTGCCGAACCGTTGGCAATGCGGCAATTTTCGATGCCGTATTGCCAACCTCTTCAGCCCGGATGGCAGAGGTAACGTTCTCATTGCCCAGCCAGATTTCGTCGCCGATAAAACGGCACGGCAGCTTTTCGGCAACTTTCGCGATCGCGTGTTCATCGTTAAGCGCCACTTCGTGCCGGAGCACGCTAAGGGCGGTCAACCGGTACAGTGCGCCGGAATCAAGGTAATGGAAATGAAGTTGCTGCGCGACGCGGTTGGCGACAGTGCCTTTTCCTGAAGCAGTCGGACCGTCAATCGTGATGACCGGAATGGTATGGGTATGCATCGTGTATGGAGTTCGAAGACGTTGCGCATCGTTTGCGGAACGCCCGGTCAGAACAGCTTGTTCTGGGCAACTTTTGCGAATGCGTCGAAGTAGTCCGGGAAGGTCTTGGCAACGCATTTGGGATCATTGATCCGGATGGTATTGCCGCGCCTTGCCGCTCCATCGAGTGATGCCAGCGAAAAACACATCGCCATCCGGTGGTCATCATACGTATCGATTGCCGCCGTACTGATGACCGACGGCGGCGTCACCCGCAGGTAATCCGCCCCCTCTTCCACCGTGGCGCCGACCTTGCGCAATTCCGTTGCCATCGCCGCGATACGATCGGTTTCCTTGACGCGCCAGCTGCCGATGTTGCGCAGGGTGCTCGGTCCATCTGCATAAAGCGCTGCAACGGCGATCGTCATGGCTGCATCGGGAATGTGATTGAAGTCCGCATCGATCGCCTTCAAGACGCCATTGGACTTTGCCTCGATCCAGTTGTCGCCCATCGTGATGCTTGCGCCCATCTGTTCCAGCGCCTCGACAAAGCGAACGTCGCCCTGGATGCTGTTGCGCCCCACGCCCTCCACCCGGACGGGACCACCTGCGATGGCTCCGGCAGCGAGGAAATACGAGGCCGACGAGGCGTCGCCTTCGACGTGGATCGAGCCTGGGCTGAGATATTTCTGTCCGGCACCAACGGTGAAAGACTGCCAGCCGCTCCGCTCGACCGCCACACCGAACCGCTGCATCAGATTGAGCGTGATTTCGATGTAGGGCTTGGAGATCAGCTCGCCGATGACCTCGATCGTGACGGGATGTTCGGATGCCATCAACGGCGATGCCATCAGTAACGCGGTCAGGAACTGACTCGACACGTTGCCCTTGACCTGCATGCACTGGGCATGAATGTGCCCGCGGCGGATATGCAGCGGCGGGTAGCCCAGCTGCCCGGTGTACTCGATCTGCGTGCCGACCGCATTCAATGCATCGACAAGATCGCCGATGGGACGCTCATGCATCCGCGATACGCCATGAAGCGTAAAGTCGCCGCCGATGACAGCCAGTGCAGCAGTCAGAGGACGAATGGCGGTGCCGGCATTTCCCATGAACAAATCCGCCTGGTGAACCGGCAGCGCCCCGGCCACGCCATGGACGATGTAATCCTGCGTCTCGCCGATCTGCTCCCACTTCACACCCAGCTTCTGCAGGGCCATCAGCATTACATGGGTGTCATCGGAGGCAAGAAGATCAAAGATTTTTGTCGTTCCCTGCGCCAGCGCGGCGAGCAGGAGGATTCGGTTGGAAATGCTCTTCGATCCGGGAAGCCGCACATTGCCTTGGGCATGCATTGCCGGCTGCAGGTCGAGGTGATGAGGGTAATGCTTCATTAGTCGCCGCCTTGTTTGTTCTGTTGTTCGGCAGCCTCGATGGTGCGAATCCAGTTCTGCCGTGCGCGTTGCGCATTCGCATAGACCGCCTCGATCGCCTTGCCGTTTCGTTCCGCAAGCAATTCGCGCAATTGGGCGAGTTGCGCCATATACGCATCCAATTCACCCAGCAAAGCGATCTGATTGGCGAGGGAAATATCGCGCCACATCTCGGGCGACGATCCGGCAATGCGCGTGAAATCGCGAAAGCCGCTTGCCGCGTATTGGAACAGCACGTCCGCATGGGGCTTCCTGGCAACATCGTCGACCAGTGCGTAGGCGAGCAAATGCGGCAAGTGGCTGACCGCGGCGAAAACTCGGTCGTGCTCTTCCGGCGTCAATCGATGGATGATTGCGCCGCACAGGGCCCATGCCTGGGCGACGAGTCCCACGTCGCGCTCCGTGTTTTCGGGCAAGCGCGTGAGAACTGTTTTCTTACCGACATACAAGTCGACAATGGCAGCGTCGGGTCCATTCTGCTCACGCCCGGCAATAGGATGCCCTGGCACAAATTGGGCGACCTTTCCACCGAGCGCCTTGCGCGCTGCCTCGACGACATCACTCTTGGTGCTACCCGCATCCGTGACGACGGTCCCTGGCTGGAGATGCGGCTCGATGGAGGCAAGGATGGCTTCGGTTTGCGCCACCGGGGCGGCGATCAGAATGAGATCCGCACCGTGTACTGCCTCCTCGACTGAGTGGCTTGCGATATCGACGATCCCCAATTCCTTGGCGCGTGCAAGCGATGAAGCACTGCGCCCGACGCCGACAACTTGGCGGACAGCGCCGGCTTTCTTAAGGGCAAGCGCAAATGAACCGCCAATGAGACCAACGCCGAAGATGGATATTTTATTGAACACGCGCGCCCCCGCTCCGCCCGCTCAGGTCAGCACTTGCTTGAGTGCCGCGATAAAGGCTTCGTTTTCTTCCGGCAAGCCGATCGATACCCGGATCCACTGCGGCAATCCGTAATTGCCGACCGGGCGCACGATGATGCCGCGCTTGAGCAGGGCGAGGTTCACCCGCGCGCCGGCGCCATCGTCATTGCCGACCTTGAACAACACGAAATTGCCATATGAGGGCACATACTCGATATCCATCGCGTCGAAAGCATTCGTCAACTGACGGTAGCCATCGGCATTGAGCTTTGCGCTCTTTTGCAGGAAGGCGGCATCGGTCAGAGCAGCGACAGCAGCAGCCTGCGCCATGGAATTGACATTGAACGGCTGGCGAATGCGATTGAGCAGGTCGGTAATCGACGGCTGCGCAATACCGAAGCCGATGCGTAATCCAGCGAGGCCATACGCCTTCGACATGGTGCGCGACACCAGCAGGTTCGGGTATTGCCTGACCCACTCCACCGATTCGTACTGCAGTTCGGGCGCGAGGTATTCGTTGTACGCCTCATCCAGCACCACAACGACGTCCTGCGGGACTTTCTTCAGGAAGGCCTCGATGTCAGCCGCCGGAATGAAGGTGCCGGTCGGGTTGTTGGGATTGGCGATGAACACCAGCTTGGTATCCGCAGTAATGGCTTTTGCCATCGCTTCCAGGTCATGCCCGTAATTCTTCGCAGCGACGACGATCGCGCGTCCGCCGACCGCCTGCGTCGCCAGCGCGTACACGGCGAACGAATACTGGGCATAGACCACGGATTGACCGGGCTGTACGAAGGCATGCGCTGCAAGTTCGAGGATATCGTTGCTGCCGTTGCCAAGCGTGATCCATTCCTGAGGCACGCCGTATTTTGAGGTGATCGCCTGCTTCAGCTCGAAGCCATTCGCATCCGGATAGCGGCCAATGTCTGTCACTGCGTTGAGCATCGCCTGCTTCGCCGATTCCGGCATACCGAGCGGATTTTCATTTGATGCGAGCTTGATGATCTTTGCTTCATCAAGGCCGAACTCGCGAGCAACTTCAGCGATGGGCTTGCCACCCTGGTAAGGGGCGATGGCGCGAACGTAATCGGGTCCGAATTGGAGTGACATAACGATTTCCTGAACAGGTGTCCCACCAGGCAGGTCGCGAGACCGCGCGTGCCCGGAAATGACAGGACAAATTACAAACTAAACGGATATGAGCCGAGCACCTTGAAGAAGGGTGCGTTCTGCTTCAGCTCTGCCATGGCCTTTGCGACCCTCTCGTCCTGGACATGGCCTTCCACGTCGACGTAGAAGTAGTACTCCCACGTGCCCATGCGCGCCGGACGGGATTCGAAACGCGTCATCGACACCCCGTGTGTGGCGAGCGGAGCCAGCATGTTGTAGACCGCGCCGGCCTTGTTGGGCACTGCGAGCACGAGCGAGGTCTGATCCTTTCCGCTCGGCGCAGGCTGAAGGCGACCGACCACCGCGAAGCGCGTGCGGTTGTGCGGATCATCCTGCACGTGCGCCTTGACGACGCCGAGGTTGTAACGCTGCCCGGCAATCTCGCCGGCGATGGCAGCGGCAGTCGGATCTTCGCTGGCGATGCGTGCTGCCTCGCCGTTGGACGCAACCGCCTGACGTTCGATATTCGGATAATTGAGATTCAGCCACACCTGGCACTGGGCGAGTGCCTGCGAATGCGCGCAGATGCGGGTAATGCCATCCATCGTGCCGCTCTTGGTCATCAGGCTGTGATGCACGGGAATGGACAGTTCGCCGCTGATGGACAGCGTCGTTTGCAGCATCAGATCGAGGGTACGGTTGATTGCACCTTCGGAAGAATTTTCAATTGGAACCACGCCAAAGTCCGCAGTGCCTGCCTCGGCGGCACGGAAGACTTCGTCGATGGAACTGCAAGGCACGCCTTCAACGGCATGGCCGAATTGCTGGTACACGGCCTGTTCACTGAAGGTGCCGGCGGGGCCAAGATAAGCCACCGCCACGCGCCGCTCCAGCGCGCGGCACGAGGACATGATCTCGCGGAAGATGGTCTGAACGTCGTGACCGTCGAGCGGCCCCGGATTGTTGTCGGCAACCTTGCGCAGGACCTGCGCTTCGCGCTCGGGGCGGAACACCGGGGCATTGGTTTCAGCCTTTACGTGTCCGACTTCTTGCGCCACGCGTGCACGACGGTTAAGCAGATCGAGGATTTGCGCGTCGATCGCGTCAATCTGCTCGCGAAGGGGTTTAAGTTTGTCGTCGCTCATCATCTTGAGGTAAGTCCGGCGGGAGATAGACACGGCCTCGTAAAAATCCGCCGCCGGAAGGGCATTAACCGTGCTTCTTCTCGAATTCCTTGAGGTAATCAACGAGCGCCTGCACGCCCTCCATCGGCATCGCATTGTAGATCGATGCACGCATGCCGCCCACGGACTTGTGGCCCTTGAGTTGCAACAGGTTGTGCTCCTTCGCGCCGGCCAGGAAAGCGTCGTTCAGCGACTCGTCCTTCAGGAAAAACGGCACGTTCATGCGGGAGCGGCAATCTTTCGCAATATGATTGCTGTAGAAATCGGTCGAATCCAGATAGTCGTACAACAGCGCGGCTTTCGCGATGTTGCGTTGTTCCATCGCATCAACGCCGCCCTGCTTCTTCAGCCACTGGAACACCAGTCCAGCGATGTAGATGCCGTAGGTCGGCGGGGTGTTGTACATTGAATTGTTTTCGGCGACGAGCTTCCAGTCGAAAGCCGAGGGGCAAATTGGCAGCGCATGACCAATCAGGTCATCGCGCACGATGGCGATCGTGAGGCCTGCGGGGCCGATATTCTTCTGTGCGCCACCAAAGATGACGCCGTACTTCGACACATCGATCGCACGCGAAAGGATGTGTGACGACATGTCTGCCACGAGCGGTACGTCACCGACGTCGGGCGCGTACTGGAACTCGACGCCATCAATCGTTTCGTTGGTGCAGATGTGAACGTAGGCCGCGTCCTTTGACAACTTCCACGCATCACGCGGCGGAATGAACGCAAATTTCGCACTTTCGGAAGTAGCGGCAACGTTGACGTTGCAATACTTCTTCGCTTCCTTGATCGACTTGCCCGACCACGAACCCGTGTGAATGAAATCGGCAACGGCGGGTTGTGACTTCGTGCCGAGCAGGTTCATCGGCACGATCGCGTTCTCACCAATTCCGCCGCCCTGCAGGAACAGGATGCGGTAGTTCGACGGAACGGAAAGCAGCTCGCGCAGGTCGCGCTCCGCCGCTTCGTAGATTGAAATGAACTCCTTGCCGCGATGGCTCATTTCCATCACGGACATGCCGCTGCCGTGCCAGTCGAGCATTTCATCGGCCGCCTGCTGCAGCACTTCCTGCGGCAGAACTGCCGGGCCGGCGGAGAAGTTATAGACGCGCGTCATTACTCCTCCGTTCCGGCACCTTCAACCGCACCGCCTTCGACGCCGGCTTCTTCCTCGGCATCCGATTCAACGATACGCTGCAGGCCGCTCAGTTTGGTGCCGTCTTCGACAGCGATCAGCGTGACGCCTTGTGTCGCGCGGCCCATCTCGCGGATCTCTGCCACGCGGGTACGAATCAGTACGCCGCCAGTGGTGATGAGCATGATTTCGTCGCTCGTATCAACCAATGTGGCTGCAACGACTTTGCCGTTGCGCTCGCTGGTCTGGATCGCGATCATGCCCTTGGTACCGCGGCCGTGGCGTGTGTACTCGGTAATCGGCGTGCGCTTGCCGAAGCCGTTCTCGGTCGCGGTCAGCACGGATTGCTGCTCATTTTCCGCAACCAGCAATGCGATGACCTGCTGCCCGTCTTCCAGGTTCATGCCGCGCACGCCGCGCGCCAGGCGACCCATCGGACGAACGTCGTTTTCATCGAAACGGACCGCCTTGCCGGCATCCGAGAACAGCATCACGTCATGCTTGCCGTCCGTCAGCGCCGCACCGATGAGGAAGTCGCCCTCATCCAGGTCCACGGCAATGATGCCGGCCTTGCGCGGATTGCTGAATTCGGTCAGCGGCGTCTTCTTTACGGTACCCAAGCTGGTCGCCATGAACACATAGTGGTCCTCTGGGAAGGTACGGTTCTCGCCGGAGAGCGGCAGCACGACGGTGATCTTCTCGCCGTCCTGTAGCGGGAACATGTTGACGATCGGCTTGCCGCGCGAATTGCGGGAACCCTGCGGCACTTCCCACACCTTCAGCCAGTACAGACGGCCGCGATTGGAGAAGCACAGGATGTAATCGTGCGTGTTGGCGATGAAGAGCTGGTCGATCCAGTCGTCTTCCTTGGTCGCCATGGCCTGCTTGCCGCGCCCACCACGCTTCTGCGCCCGATATTCGGACACCGGTTGGGACTTCATATAACCGGAATGCGACAGCGTCACCACCATATCTTGCGGAGCGATGAGGTCTTCGGTTTCGAGATCGGTCGCGTTCAGTTCGATCGTGGAACGACGGGTGTCCTTTGCGCCGTCGCCATACTCGTTCTTGGCGGCGGTCAGTTCGTCGGAAATGATGGCAGTCACGCGCTCCGGCTTGGCAAGAATATCCAGCAGGTCGGCGATCTGCGCCATGACTTCCTTGTATTCGTTGACGATCTTGTCCTGCTCGAGACCGGTCAGGCGCTGCAGGCGCATCTGGAGGATTTCCTGCGCCTGGTCGTCGGAGAGCTTGTAGAGGCCGTCCGTCTGAATGCCGTAGTGCTTCGGCAGGTTCTCCGGACGGAAAGCGTCCGCCCCGCCGACGTTTTCACCGGCTGCGCGAACGAGCATTTCGCGCACGAGCGACGAGTCCCATGCGCGTGCCATCAATTCGGACTTAGCGATCGGCGGCGTCGGTGCCGCCTTGATGATTGCAATAAAGTCGTCAATGTTTGCCAGCGCGACGGCAAGACCTTCGAGCACATGCCCACGCTCGCGTGCCTTGCGGAGTTCGAAAACGGTACGACGCGTCACCACTTCGCGGCGATGCGACAGGAAGCACTCCAGCATCTGCTTCAGGTTCAACAGCTTCGGCTGGCCGTCGACCAGCGCGACCATGTTCATCCCGAAGGTGTCCTGCAGTTGCGTCTGCTTGTACAGGTTGTTGAGCACCACTTCCGGCACTTCGCCGCGCTTGAGCTCGATCACCACGCGCATGCCCGACTTGTCAGACTCGTCACGGATATCGGAAATGCCTTCCAGTTTCTTGTCGCGCACCAGCTCGGCGATACGCTCGAGCAGCGACTTCTTGTTCACCTGGTACGGCAGCTCATCGACGATGATCGCGGTCCGGTTGTCCTTACCGAATTCCTCGAAATGCGTCTTCGCGCGCATCACCACGCGACCGCGGCCGGTGCGATAGCCATCGCGCACGCCGGACACGCCGTAGATGATGCCCGCAGTCGGGAAGTCGGGCGCGGGGATGAGTTCGATCAGCTCATCGATCGTGCACTCAGGGTTACGCAGCACGTGCAGCGAGCCGTTGATGACTTCGGAAATGTTATGCGGCGGGATGTTGGTCGCCATGCCGACTGCGATACCTGACGAGCCGTTGATCAGCAGGTTGGGAATGCGCGTAGGAAGTACCGACGGCTCCTTCTCCTTGCCGTCGTAGTTCGGCACGAAGTCGACCGTTTCCTTCTCGATGTCCGCCAGCAGCTCGCTGGAAATCTTGTCGAGGCGGCACTCGGTGTAACGCATTGCCGCAGCGTTGTCGCCGTCGACCGAGCCGAAGTTGCCCTGGCCGTCGACCAGCGTGTAACGCAGCGAGAAATCCTGCGCCATGCGAACGAGGGTGTCGTAAATCGCCTGGTCGCCGTGCGGGTGGTATTTACCCATGACTTCACCGACCACGCGCGCACACTTCACGTAGGGACGATTCCAAACGTTGTTTGTTTCATGCATCGCAAAGAGAACGCGGCGATGCACCGGCTTCAGGCCGTCGCGCACGTCGGGAAGCGCACGCCCCACAATCACGCTCATCGCGTAATCGAGGTAGCTCTTGCGCATCTCTTCTTCGAGGGAAATCGGGATTGTCTCTTTGGCGAATTGATCCATTGGCGAGTCGGCTTGTGTGTGCTGAGGTTCGAGATGCCGGCATCGCTGAAAATCCGCGATGCCAAACATTGGATTTTAGCATGGCGGCCTTCACACTCCGCCCTCGTTGGATTTGGAGGCGGCATTCCTTGCTCCAATCGAAGGCGAATACAGGAAAAATATGTTTAAATAAAATGTTTCATTGCGTTAATTGGCATTCTTATAATAATCACCACGGGAAAAAAACTATGCTCAAACACCTCGCCCTCGCCGCCACGATCGGCCTCTCCGCAACCGGTGCAATCGGCCAGACCGATATCAAGGCCAACCCTGACAAGAGCGCTTACCTGCAGGATGGGCGCGGCGTTATCGCACGCAATCCGTTCGGCCTTTGCTGGCGGACCGGTACCTGGACGCCGGCCGATGCAGTCGCAGGGTGCGACGGCGAACTGACGCCTCCGGTCGCAAAGCCGACGGCGCCTGCGATTGCCGCACCCGCCCCCGCTGCCGCGCCTGCGCCGGCAGCGCCGAAGCGCTGCGATTTCGCCGTCACCCTCGGCGCGGACCAGACCTTCGACTTCAACAAGGCCACGCTGAACGCGGCGGCTAAGAAGCGCATCGATGACGAAGCGATCGCGAAGCTTGGCACCTGCGGCAAAGTGGACATTGTCATGGTGACCGGCCATACGGATCGCCTCGGTACGCATCAGTACAACCAGAAGCTGTCCGAGAAGCGCGCTGACGCCGTTGCCGCATACTTGAAGAGCAAGGGCGTGACTGCCGAAATCGACACGCTGGGCGCAGGCAAGACCCAGTCGATCAAGGCTTGCGACGACAAGCTGCCCCGCAAGCAACTGATCGAGTGCCTCGGACCGAACCGCCGCGTCGTGATCGAAGTGCGTGGCTTGGCGAAGTAATTCAATTTTGGCAATTTCAAAAGAAATTTCTGAAAAATTGCTAGTCTAATTTGACAGTCCGTTGCAAAAACACAACGGACTGTCAAAATCGCCTGCTGATTGATTTAGCAGTAATCGATGGCATGCGCTGCTATGGCAAAATGTAGTTAACTAAAGAGCATTGCAAGTGAACAACCTTGCAAAAAAATGATCTAATAGCTCACACCTACAGGTTTAAAAACGTAGTATTTGTTGCGCAGTTCGTCTGCGGATATCTCAACCAAGAGGAAAAATATGAATAATTTGGCAAAACTCGTCTTTGCTGCGTCCGCAGTAGTTTCGTTCTCTGCATCCGCACAGCAGGACATCCAGGCTAAGACCCCGAATAGCGCGTACTTGCAAGATGGCCGTGGCGTGATCGCACGCGACCCGTTCGGCCTGTGCTGGAGGACCGGCACCTGGACTCCGGCCGATGCAGTCGGCGGCTGCGATGGCGAAATCGTCAAGCCGGCCGCCCCGGCACCGGCTGCCGCGCCTGCACCCGCTCCGGCACCGGCACCGGCACCCGCTCCGGTCGCTCCGGTCTCCGAAAAGGTCACCTTCGCCGCTGACACCTTCTTCGACTTCGACAAGGCAGTCCTGAAGCCGGACGGCAAGGCAAAGCTGGACGACCTGTCCTCCAAGCTGAAGGGCATGAACCTGGAAGTCGTGATCGCCGTCGGCCACACCGACTCCGTCGGTTCCGATACCTACAACCAGAAGCTGTCGGTTCGCCGCGCAGAAGCCGTCAAGGCATACCTGGTGTCCAAGGGTGTTGAGCCGAACCGTGTCTACACCGAAGGCAAGGGCGAAAAGCAACCGGTTGCTGATAACAAGTCCGCCGCTGGCCGCGCCAAGAACCGCCGCGTGGAAATCGAAGTTGTCGGTACCCGTACCCGATAATCGATTTGCCTGAGGCAAAACCCCGCTTCGGCGGGGTTTTTTTATGGCTGCGCAATTGCAGGTGACCTATCACGGAACCCGCTGTTGACATTCCTGCACTTCCCGAGAGTGAGCCCCACCCCGCAAACCGCCCCAATCCAGCTATCATTCAGCCTATGAACGCCGATCCCCTAGAACTTCAAAAATTCAGTGACCTCGCCCACCGTTGGTGGGATCCGACCTCGGAATTCCGTCCACTCCATGAAATCAATCCGCTCCGTCTGGAATGGATCAACGCGCGCGCGCCGCTTGCAGGCAAGAACGTCGTCGATATCGGCTGTGGTGGCGGCATCCTTGCAGAGTCAATGGCAAGGAAAGGTGCCAAGGTGACCGGTATCGACCTGTCAGAGAAAGCGCTGAAGGTCGCCGATCTGCATAGCCTCGAATCCGGCGTGCAGGTCAGATATGAGCTGATCGCGGCCGAGCAGCTTGCTGCGCGCGAACCAGGCAGCTTCGATGTCGTCACTTGCATGGAGATGCTCGAACATGTCCCGGATCCATCCGCGATCGTTCAGGCTTGCGCCACCCTCGTCAAGCCCGGTGGACATGTGTTTTTCTCCACCATCAACCGCAATCCCAAGGCCTACCTGTTTGCAGTGATTGGCGCTGAATACGTGCTGCGCATGCTCCCCAAGGGAACGCACGACTATGCCAAGTTCATTACGCCGGCCGAACTTTCGCAATACGTGAGGAATGCCGGCCTGCAAGTCGACGGACTGAAAGGCATGACGTACAACCCGCTAACCAAGATCTACTCGCTGAACCAGGACACCGACGTCAACTATCTCGTTGCGTGCACCCGTCCCGCTTGACCCTCCCGCACAAAGGGCGTTCGTGCTATTGCCGCACGAACGCTACAGCCACTCGATCACCATGACACTTCCCAAGCCCCGCGCCGTCCTCTTCGACCTCGACGGCACGCTCGCCGACACCGCGCCCGATCTCGCAGCCGCCATGAACAAGGTGAGAACGGACCGCGGACTGGCGCCGACTCCGTATGAACAGCTTCGCCCGGTCGCGTCGGCTGGCGCACGCGGACTGATCGGCGCATCTTTCGGACTGAAGCCGGGCGACGACAGCTACGAAGAACTTCGCGTGGCCTTTCTGGACACTTACGAGGGCGCGATCGCTGTCCACACCTCGCTCTTCGAGGGCATCCAGGCCTTGCTGGAGGGACTGCAGGCGCAGAACTTTGCATGGGGCATAGTCACGAACAAGGCGGCACGCTTCACGGACCTGCTCGTCCCCCGCATTGGACTGCACCACGCCGGTTGCGTCATTTCCGGCGATACCACCCCGCATTCCAAACCCCATCCCGCCCCACTGCTTGAAGCCGCAAAGCGCCTTGGAATTTCTCCCCTGGAATGCTGGTACGTGGGCGACGACCTGCGCGACATCGAGGCTGGCCGCGCGGCGGGCATGGCAACGGTAGGTGCCGCATGGGGCTATTGCGGTCACGCCGAACCGGCGACCTGGGAGGCCGATGCCATTGCATCGTCGCCACTCGAGGTGCTGAAACTTGTCCTTGGCTCCAGTTGAACTTTCCGATTGGCGCACGTTCTGATGCGGCTTGACCGAATTTGCGTATGCAGGGCGCGAGATTTATTTCATGCGACGTCTTGAATTCACTCCGGGCAGCACCATCTGGTGAGATACAATAGAAGTACTGTTTTGGGGACGACCTGGTTTCGACGTGGGTTACAAAGCAGCGCAGGGCATACCGAGGGCTGGTCACCTCGTAAATCCAACCGGAAATGAAATAACTGCTAACGACGAACGTTACGCTCTGGCCGCTTAATAACCGGCTAGCCCTACACCACCTCTTCCCTGGGGTGGGCTGGTAACAGCACGTAGGGTCATTTACAGGGAATCGCTTCAGGCCGGGTCACTTGGCTTGGAGTTAAATCCAAGGTGACTCGCCTGATCGAAGCGTGCGCGTCCGCGTCGCTCAGGTTAAAACAAATGGCAGCGCTAAGTATGTAGAACTGTCTGTAGAGGGCTTGCGGACGCGGGTTCGATTCCCGCCGTCTCCACCAAATTCTTTTTCACGCTGCTGCAAGTTGCCTAAAAGGCCGCAATTCCGTTCAGGTTTGCGGCTTTTTTGCTTTCTGCACTTGTTTCGTGCCCTTCCGCCGCAGTTCCGCCCAATTCCGGGAGCTGCGGCTTCGGCATCGTCGATTTCCGCCTCCGTAGGTGTTGGCCGGCCTTCTCGTTATTCACCAAGAGTTACCGTCGGAAAAACTTACACCTTTTGTCATTCGCCAATCTTTGCGGCGGAAATATTTATTTTTTATCAATAAGTTATCAAATTGGCACTCATATTGCTTTTATGGCAACGCTTCACGCGAATTCGACGGGGAGTAATCAAAACTTACAGGAGAAATACATGACGATGAAACTTAAAGGAATGGCGGCGGCGTTCGTTGCTGCAGCCAGTCTTCTGGCAGTCGCGGCGCCAAGCCACGCTGCTGCAGTCATCACCAACGGGACGGTGACCCTTGGTGTCGACGACCTTGGACAGTTGAATGTTCCAGGTACCCCTTCGAGCGGCGGCACCTCCTATGTGGGCTTGCGTTACAACGCGACCGGTAGTGAAGCCACCGCTCCCGGTTGCCTCTGCGAAGGATGGGGTGTCGGCCTCGTCTCGAGCGGAATCAGCGGTTATGCGAACAATTCGGCTGGCACCTCTGGCCTCAGCCTGGTGAGCTTTGCGTCTACGGCAACCACGGCAACATCCATCACTCGCGTCGGCTCCTCCCTGGAGATCACCCACTACTACCACCCGAGCACCACTGCCAACCTCTACCAGGTTGATGTCAGCATCAAGAACATCTCGGGCAGCACGATCGCTGCCGGCGACCTCGTGTATCGCCGCGTCATGGACTGGGATGTGGAACCGACTGCCTTTGACGAGTATGTCACGATCAACGGCGTACCCCTAGCGCTCGGCCTGGCAAACGGTAACAACATCCGCGGAACCGGCGACAACGGCTTCGCAAGTTCAAACCCGCTTTCCGGCGATTTGCGCAGCCTGGTTTGCCCGGTGAATACGAACTTTACGGATTGCGGCCCCAGCGATCATGGCGCCCTGTTCGACTTCGAATTCGAAAGCCTCGTCGACGGTGCCACCAAGCTGTTCACCACCTTCTACGGCGCAGCAGGGAACGAAAGCGATGCCCTGGCTGCACTCGGCAGTGTTGGCGCCGGCCTGTACTCGCTTGGTCAAACCAGTACTGATCCTGCCGGTGGCAAGCCGAATACCTTTATCTTCGGCTTCGGCTCCAAGGGCGGTGTCCTGCAACCGCCGCGCAGTGTACCTGAACCCGGCTCGATGGCGCTGCTTGGTCTCGGCTTTGCCGGCCTCGCCGCTTTCCGCCGCAAGCAAAAGCGCGCTGCATAATACGTCCGCGTAGTTCCCCACCTGCCTCCGTCATGCATTGACAGAGGCAGGTGTCATCCAACAACCATTATCGAGTTTTGTCATGCGCATAAATGCCTTGCTTTCCGCTGTCCTGCTAGCCCTGAGTACACTTCCCGCGCTCGCACTGACGCTCACTCCCTCTGCAACTTCTGCGCCGACGTCGGCCAGTGCGCGGTCTGAGTACGACCAAGGCTTGCAAGCGCTCAATGACAAGAACCTGGATGTCGCCGAATTGCTGTTTCTGAAAGCGGCAGAAAAGGAGAAAGGGGCTGCAGGACCGCTCCTGGGCCTTGCCGAAGTCGCGCGGCTGCGGAAGAACGACGCCGATGTGGAGAAGTGGGTGCGCAAGGCAACGGACGCTGCACCGCGGAGCGCCGAGAGCCAGCTCGCCATGGGTCGATTGCTGTACGCCCGGCGCGACTTTGAAGGTGCAGAGAAATTCCTGCTGAAGGCTGTCGAGTTCGATCCTAAGTTACCGGCTCCAGTACTCGACCTCGGCGAACTTTACCTGAACGCGACCAATCAACCGGTGCGCGCGGTCGGCATGTTCGAGAAGGCCGTGAAGCTGAGTCCGCAACATGGCGGCGCTCACTTTGGCCTCGGGCATGCTTTCATGCAGACGAGAAGCCTTGCCCGCGCAACGGCCAGCTTCAAGGAAGCCGCACGGCTAAGTCCCGACAATCCGCTGGCCTTGATTGGTCTGAGTCAGGCGCAAGCGGCACAAGGCAAGCTGGACGATGCCGTTGCTTCACTTCAGTCCGCAAAAAAGCTGGCCCCCGGCCTCTATACCGTACCGCTACAGCTTGGCATGATCTATCAACAAGCGAAGCAGTGGGCTGAGGCCTACGCTGCCTACACGGAAGCAATCAAGCTGAACGCCGAACTCCCTGTCGCGTATAACAATCTCGCGTGGATGGCTGTGGAACGTCGAGAACGACTGCCAGAGGCGGTGCAATGGGCGCAGAAGGCTGTTGAGCTTGCGCCACGGAATCCGGACTTCGTGGACACCCTCGCCTGGGCGAAACGCGCACAAGGCGACCTGAAGGGTGCGATTGCCTTGCTCGAATCCATTACCGCATCTCAGCAAGCCTCCTTGTCCGCGCTATACCACCTGGGCATCGCCAAGTCGGAAGCCGGCCAGAAGAAGGAGGCGCTCGCGGCATTGAAACGTGTTATCACAACCAATCCGCAGTTCGCCCAGGCGGAAGATGTCTCGCTGCGCATCAGGCAGCTTGAAACGCGCTGACAGCGGGTGCCTCCGCGGCGCCACGCGTCGTGCGAGCATTTATCGCCGCGACCGGGTGAACGGGAATACCTTGGTGAGACCGAGGATGTCGGTGACCAGCAGAACGACGAAGATGAGCACCAGCGCGCCAACAACGTCACCACCGGCTGGCAGGCCATCGATCTGAGATGCGAGGACCCCGGCTTCCTGATCGCTTAGTGCTGCCACCCTGGTCTGGGCATCCTCACGGCTCACACCCATGCGTTCCAGGTGCGCGATCACCTCGGGGCGGTCGAGTGCTGCGTTAATTCTTGCATGATCACTGCGCGCGAGGTTGGCCGCATGGACCTGTTCCGTGCCGATCATGGCCGCCTGTACCGTCTGCGTGAAGCCGACAAAGCTGAAGGTGGCGAGCAATGCGCCGACAAAGGCGCGCTTCATTGATTGCATCATGCTCTCCTCTCGGTAAGAAACATCCTGCTTGGGTCACGGCCAAGGCATGGGGTTGGTGTCCCGGAACTGGCGGTCGTCGTTGCCGAATGCCGGCCTTGGCAGCTCGTCCTGCTCGTCTGCATCTCCGAGCTTTCGTCCGGCAATCTGGCTGATTTCTCGACGCGATTCCGCGAAGTCGGACGACAGGAGCGGGAACTCCGATTTCGGCCAGTTCGCAAGCGCCCATTGAACAAACTCATCGAAGCGGCGTGTAAGTTCAGCTGCGTACTGGTCACATTCTTCCTTGCTTGCCATGTTTTGCTCCGTGGGCGCCACGCGCCCGCTAAGGATTCTTGTTCAAGACCGGTTATCGGTTGGCGTAACGCCGGGTGTCATGCGGCCGGGATCCTAGACATCATCGTCGGTCGCGTCGCGTCCTGTGGCGGCTCGATGTGCTTGACGATACGTTCGAGCTGCCGTCCTCCCGGTCTGGCTCTGTGCTTGCCCCGTACGGACGACGTTCGGGGGATGGGAGCATTGCTGGTTCTCCATCAGGATTTGTCGGTCGTCTTGCCAGGATCCGGGCGGATGTCCTCAAGGCGCCCGACCTCGTCCTTTCGAATGCCGGAAGGCAAGCCGATATCGTCGATACCAATCGGATTGTCCTTGGTACGCGCTTTCTCGCTGTCGCTCATCCCTGCCTCGGCAGGAACGTTTTTCCTGGTATCCATATCGCCTCCAAAAAAGTTAGACGAGTGCTCCTCCTGATGGTTCGAACGCATTGGCGGCGCAAGGCGAAAGCTCCCTGCAAGAACTATCACGATGCCATTTCATCATATGGACAGGCCCCGGCAAGCCGTGCAGGGGAAGACGCACAGGAGAGAGGCATGGGACAGCAAGTGAAGCACTTGATGGACGAAGCAGATATCGGCAGCGGCGACAAATCCTTGGGACAACGCGACGTGGAGCGAGATGAACAATCCTTGGGCGAGAGTAACGGCGAGGCGCCGCAAGGCCGGATGATGCAGAGCGGCACGCACTTGGCGCGGATCGTCGCGCTTCCCCAGCCGGACGGCACGTTTGAGGCACAAGTGTACGTGCGCCTCGCGCGGGAGCCGGAAGTTGCAGAAACATACATACCGGCCGGGACGTTCCCAACAGAGGCAGATGCCTGGGCGGCGGCTGAAGAGCGTGCCCGCCGGGCCTTCGATGAGCACGAATTCTAGGATGACCGGTTCTGCACCGTTCTCCGATTGTTGATGGCCACAATGGCAGCGGGCCGGGCCTTATGGTATGTTAAGTTTCCTGTTTGCAATCGGACATTTGGGACGAGGTGCCGATGTTCCGAGCAGGAGCCCAGATACCATTCGGCAGCTCAATGAACAGCACGCGCAATGCTCTACGGCCTGGCGGCCTGCTCAGGAAACCCGACTTCCTGAAACAAAATATCCTCTTCATTGCTGTTTGGCCGGTGCTATGCCTGCTTCTCGGCATCTTCATGTGGGTTTCCGTCCTCGCGAAGTCCGCCGAAGACCACCGCAGCGAGGAAAGGAGTGCATCGCAGGAAGCGCGCACCCTCGCAACCGCCTACGCGCAGTACCTCACCCGTTCGGTCGAACAGATCGATCATCTTACGCTGCTCGTCAAATATGAATGGGAAAACTCTCTGCTCAGCCTGGAGGCGCTTGCAGAGCAAGGCCTTTTCCCAATCGACCGTTACGCTCTGGTGACCGTGATTGGTCCCGAGGGCCGGCCGATTACCGGGAACCGTCCGCTGGGACAATTGCCGCCACTTGTTACTGACCGGGAATACTTTGTCTTCCACCGGGAAAACCGCTCGCGTGAATTGCGCATCAGTGCCCCGAGCACCGGGCGTGTTTCTGGCAGGCAAGTAATTCAGTTCACCCGACGGCTTGAAAAATCTGACGGAAGCTTCGACGGCGTGGTCCTGGTATCGGTCGAACCGCTATCCTTTTCCTCGTTCTACGACGGCTCAGGCCTGGGAAAATCCGGGCTGCTGGCCATTATCGGAACGGACGGCGTTCTTCGGATGTCCACCATCGGGGACGTCGGCCGCAAGGCGGCAGGCCACGACGGCAATGCGCTTCGGAAGATGCCTGCGCTCGACAGGCTGGACGGCAGTAGCGGGCTGCTCCCCGCCGACTGGTTTGCCGACGCCCGCCCGCGGTTTTCATCGATGGTAGCGCTTGGCACCTACCCCTTGATCGCCATGGTCGGGCTTGCCGAGGAGGAGCGTTTCGCCCCCTATTGGCAGACGCGCAGGAACAACATGGCGATGGCGACGGCCGGCACCCTCTTCCTGTTCCTCTTCGCTGTCGTGGCCACTTTGCTGTCGGCACGCCTTGCATGGCGCAAACACCAGGAAGCGGAGGTGCAGGAAGCCTACCGGCTGGCGACCGAAGGCGGCAACGAAGGCTTTTACATGCTGCGCGCCATGCGGGACAAGTCCGGCACCATCGTCGATTTCGAAGTCGTGGACTGCAATGTGCGCGGGGCGTCGTTCTACGGCCTGACGCGCGAGCAGTTTGTTGGTGCCAAGTCTTCCGTGCTCAATAGCGCAGAATACTTTCCAGTCCTGATGCAGACATACTGCAGTGCCATTGAATCCGGCTACTACGAAGACGAAATCAAGATCCCGCCCGGCAGCCCAATCAAGATCGAGTGGGTGCACCGCCGCCTGGTGCGCTCCGGTACTGGCCTGGCAATCACGTTCCGCGACATCTCGCAGATCAAGGCACACGAGCGCGAGCTGTCCCGCATGGCCAACGAGGACGCGCTCACCGCCCTGCCCAACCGCAACTGGCTGTCCAAGTACCTGCCACAGGCCCTCGAGAACGCGCGCACCTCCGGCAACATGCTCGCGCTACTGTTCGTCGACCTCGACAATTTCAAGAATGTGAATGACTCGCTGGGTCACTCGGCGGGCGACGAACTGCTGCATGCCGCTGCCTTGCGCCTGAAGTCGGTCGTGCGCCCGACCGACCATGTGGTTCGACTCGGCGGCGACGAGTTCACCGTGATCCTGGAACCGGTAGAGCAGGAAGACGATGCCGCCGCCGTTGCAGGACGCATTGCGGAGGCCTTCCATCATCCGTTCGACCTTGCACGCGGCAAGAACTTCGTCAGCGCGTCGATTGGCGTAAGCCTGTTTCCGCATGATGGCCTGGACGCGGAAACACTGCTCAAGCATGCCGACATTGCCATGTACCAGGCCAAGTCCGAGGGCAAGGGGCAGTTCCGCTTCTATGAAGCCAGCCTCTCGGAAATGCTCAAGTCAAGACTGGACATGGAACGCGCCCTGCAGCAAGCGCTGCTGCAAGACCAGTTCGTCCTGCATTACCAGCCGCGCGTGAGCGCGACGACGGGTGAACTCCGGGCCATGGAAGCGCTGGTCCGGTGGCAGCATCCCGAACTCGGACTGATGCCGCCTCTGTCATTTATTCCGCTCGCTGAAGAGACGGGGTTGATCCTCAAGCTTGGCGAAATTGTGATGGAACAGGCTTGCGCCCAAATCGCACGATGGACGACACAGGGTCTTCCCGTCGTACCGGTGTCCATCAACGTCTCCCCCTATCAGTTCAACCACGGTGATGTGCGCGAAACGATTGCGGCCTGCCTTGCACGACACAACGTTCGTCCCGAATTGCTGGAAATCGAAATCACCGAATCGCTGATGATCGGTGAGCAGGAAGAAGTTGCGGCCGAACTCTCCGCGCTGCGCGCATTAGGCATCAAGCTCTTCGTTGATGATTTCGGAACGGGATATTCGTCGCTGTCGCAACTTCAGAGGCTGGACCTGGACGGCCTGAAAATCGATCGTGCCTTCACCGCTCAACTCTGCACCAGCGCCGAGGGCGAAGTATTCTTCCGCGCGATCATGTCCATGGCGCACGCGCTGGGGATGAGCGTCGTGGCGGAAGGCGTGGAGACTTCAGAACAATTGCACGTCCTGCAGTCGCTCTCCTGCGACGAAATCCAGGGCTACTACATTTCACGTCCCGTCCCCGCAGAGGAAGCACAGGTCCTGATGCAACGCCGGCACCTGTGGCCCGTTGCCGACGCGGCGATTCTGCCCGCTGCCTGATCAACTACACTAGGCTTTTATTCCACGGCAAACCCAACGGGAGTGAAATGGCAGCACGCGCGCGCTTCTTTCCTCTTTGCACACTTGCCTGCTTGCTCGTCGCCTGCCAGTCCGACCAGCGGATGCGGGAAGAACAGGCGCAAGCCATCCTGCGTGCAGACACGGGGGCAAGCCTCTATGCGGCCGGCGATATCGCATCCTGCCAGTCCATCCGCCCGGAGGATAGCGGCGCCGCGAAGACGGCAGCGATCATTTCCGCGGGTCTTGCTTCCGACCAGGACGCCATCGTCCTGACGCTTGGCGACAATTCCTACCCGGTCGGCCGGTTGAGCGAATTCGAGGAGTGCTACGCGCCGACATGGGGACAGTTCAAGCAGCGCACCCGCCCGTCGCCCGGCAATCATGATTACTACACACCCTACTCGGCGGGGTACTACACCTACTTCGGCGACGCGGCTGGCCCCGGACGACGCGGGTACTACAGCTTCACGCATGGCGGCTGGCGCATCATTTCGCTCAACAGTTACCTCAAGCCCGCCGAACACAACATGCAGATCGCATGGCTGAAGGACGAACTCGCGCGGAACCCGGCCAAATGCACGCTCGCGTTTTGGCACCATCCCCTGTACAGCTCAGGCGGACACGGCAATGACAAGCGCATGCAGGAAGCATGGGCAATCCTGCACGCGGCCGGGGCGGAAATCGTCCTCGCCGCGCACGACCACAACTATGAACGGTTCGCGCCGCAGGATGCGGAAGGGCGGCGTGACGCGGACCACGGGATCCGGCAGTTTGTCGTAGGGACAGGCGGAGCCGAACTCACGCCGATACGATTCCGTCGCTTTCATAGCGAGGTCTCGGACAACTCCACCCATGGCGTGCTGAAACTGGTATTGAAGCAAGCCGGGTACGAATGGGAATTTCTTCCCGTCGAGAAAGGCGGCTTCACGGACCGAGGTGCAGCCCTTTGCCATTGAACAGGGCACAACATGGCGTCGCGCATGTCATACCCGGAATACATTCAACCTGACATCCAGGGACCGACATGAAGGCAAAAAACCCAGGTTCGCTCCGGCTGTTCTACGCACTCTGGCCGGATGACGCTACATCAACGAAGTTGCAGCAGCTGCAGGCGCCCATGTACGGAAGAAGGATTCCGTACGCCAACTTGCACATGACGCTGGTCTTCCTCGGCCAGCAACCGGCGGCACTTCTGCCCGACCTGAAGGACATCCTTGCCCGCATCCCGCGCACTGACCTCACGCTGACGCTGGATCGCGTCGGCTACTTTCAACGCAACCGGATCGCCTGGTTAGGGCCGACGCATACACCCGAGGCGCTCACTGAGCTGCATGACGCGCTGGTGGAGAATCTACGTGATCGAAAGGTGGTTTTCAACGACCAGCACAGTTACCGGCCGCATGTCACGCTTGCGCGCGACGCTGCACTGCCACCGGACCTCGCCTTCGATCCGATCGAATGGCATGTCACGCAAGCCGCGCTGGTGCAATCGACAACGACAGCGGAAGGATCGATCTATCGGATTCTCGCGTCCCGCGTGATCGACAAGGACGTGTGGGTGCCGGACGAAGGCCGGCAGGCAGGAATCGACGCGCCGCGCGCGTGATCAGTTTGATTCGGCGGCGAGCTTGCGCAGTACCTGCGATGCCGCCACCAGGCCAAAGGATGCCGTCACCACCATGGCCGAGCCGAAGCCCGCGCAATTGAGGCCGGTGATGCCTGTTTTCTCATCGGCATCGATGTCGCAGCTTTCGGCGCTTTCCGGAAAGCGCAGCGGCTCCGTGGAGAACACGGCGTCAATGCCGAACTTGTTCTTCGTGCCACGCGGGAATCCGTGTAGCGCGCGCAGCCGCTTGCGCACCTTGGCCAGCAGCGGTTCCTGCTCCGTGCGGCACAAGTCGCGGATCTCGATCTTCGTCGGATCAGTCTGTCCGCCCGCGCCGCCGATCGTGACGAGTTTGATCTTCTTGGCCCGGCAGTAGGCGATCAGCGCAGTCTTCGCCTTGACGCTGTCGATGGCGTCGATCACGTAATCGTAACCACCCTCGCCGATCATTTCGTCGAGGTTCTCAGGCGTGATGAAATCTTCAATCTCACGCACCGCGCAACAGGGATTGATCTGCGCAATACGTTCGGCCAACGCCGTCACCTTTGCCTTGCCGATCGTGTCGGACAGCGCATGGATCTGGCGGTTGACGTTGGACTCGGCGACATTGTCGAGATCGATCATCGTAATGCGTCCGATAGCGCTTCTTGCCAAGGCTTCCACAACCCACGATCCGACGCCTCCCACTCCAATGACACAGATATGTGCAGAACGGAAACGCGCCAGCGCCGCGTCACCGTACAGGCGTGCGATGCCGCCGAAACGACGCTCGAAATCGATGTCGTTGTCAGAGGAGAAATTCGAAGATGGGAGAGAGATGACTGCGTTCATCCTCCCATTTTAACGGACGGAAACGCACTGTGTTTTTACGTGGAATTATTTTTCTCTGTTTATTGCGGCAGTGCCAGCATTGGCGTTATCGTTGAAGCGTGTTTCCCTCCGTACCGCTACTCCACCTGATCCTTGTCGCCCTGACAGCACACATCGCGCTGGCAGGAGCGCGCATCACGACATCGTTGTATGCGCTGTCCATGCATGCGTCCGAGTTCACAGTCGGCGTCCTCATTGCACTCTTTTCACTTTTCCCCATGCTGTGCGCCGTTCCTGCGGGGAGGCTGATTGATCGTATCGGCATTCTCCGACCGATGATGGCGGGCAGCGTTGCGATGGCCGCCGGATGCCTGTTGCCGGGAATGATCGGCGGCATGCCAGTGCTCTTCCTCGCCACGATTCTGATCGGCACGGGCTTCATGGTGATCCAGGTGGCCGCGCAACACACCGTCGGCGCAATCAGCTCGCAGGAAATGCGCGCGACCAATTACAGCTGGCTGGCACTCGGATTTTCCATCTCCGGCTTTACGGGACCCGTGCTTGCCGGATTGATCATTGACGACGCGCCCTATTACGCAGCCTATCTCGTCTTTGGCTGCTTTGCCGCGGGCGCGTTTACCCT
Source organism: Noviherbaspirillum sp. ST9 (assembly GCF_048799745.1). Lineage (NCBI taxonomy): Bacteria > Pseudomonadati > Pseudomonadota > Betaproteobacteria > Burkholderiales > Oxalobacteraceae > Noviherbaspirillum > Noviherbaspirillum sp. ST9. Next base: position 188,748 of record NZ_JBLWFR010000007.1, read on the forward strand.
TGTACTGTTTGGCAAGCTTTCTGAAATACGTGGGCAAACGACGCCTGAGCAGGCTGCGACGGGAACAGCGTTCGACCTGCTCCGGCTGCGCGACATGCGACATATTTTCATTGTGGGGATGCTGCTCTCTTCGGCATGGGACCTGTTCACCTTCGTGCTGCCGATCCATGGTGCGCGCTCCGGCTTTGCCGCGTCAACCATCGGCCTCATCCTCGGCTGCTTCTCGGCGGCGACCTTCATGGTCCGCCTGGCCATGCCACTGATCTCCCGCCGCCTGAATGAATGGCAGGTGCTCGCCGGCGCGCTGGTGCTCGCCGCTTTCTGCTACGCCGTCTTTCCTTTCATGCGCCAACCGGTGTCGCTGATGATCGTGGCGGCAATTCTCGGCCTGGCGGTCGGTTCCGCGCAACCGAACATGCTGGCACTCTTGCATCACGTCGCCCCTGCCGGACGCGCCGGCGAAGCAGTCGGAATCCGGGTCACGATTGGCAATGCCTGTCAGGTATTCCTGCCGCTGGCGTTCGGCGGTGCGGGTGCCGCGCTCGGCCTGACAGCAGTCTTTTGGGGAATGACCGCCATGATCGGCGCCGGTCTTCCAATCGCATGGCGCAAAACGCTCCTTTCCAAGGCAGAATAGGCGTCTTTGCGATTTCGCAAAAATTGATTCATGACAAGGCAAAAAAACGGCGTGCACGTATGGTGGTAAGCGTCGTGAACAGCGTGTATCGGCATTGTTGATGATTATCAAAAATGCAATGAGTTGCCATTCACTTCGTGCAGCATTCAACACAATATGAACAGGGAAGATGATGTCGATAGCGGATCTACGTAGGGACTACAGTCGCGCAAGCTTGACGGAGACGGATGTGCATCCGAATCCCGTCGATCAGTTTTCGAAATGGCTTCATGAGGCGATTGACGCCCAGGTGCCGGAAGCGAACGCGATGACCGTATCCACCGCGACAGCGGAGGGACGCCCCTCCTCGCGCATCCTGCTGATCAAGGACGTCGACCAGCGCGGCTTCACGTTCTTCACGAACTACGAAAGCCGCAAGGGCCGCGAGCTGGACAGCAATCCCTTTGCCTCGCTGCTGTTCTACTGGATCGAGCTGGAGCGCCAGGTACGCATCGAAGGCCGCGTGGAACGCATCACCGACGAGGAAAACGACGCCTACTTCAACAGCCGCCCGGTAAAGAGCCGCCTCGGCGCGATCGCTTCGGCACAAAGCCGTCCGGTGGCAAGCCGCGAAGTGCTGGAAGCGCGCGTGCAGGAAGTGGAAAAGCAGTACGGCGACCATCCGGTCCGTCCGCCTCACTGGGGCGGCTACCGCCTGGTGCCCGACTATCTCGAATTCTGGCAGGGCCGCCCGTCCCGCCTGCATGACCGCATTGCCTACACGCGGCAGGCGGATGGAAGCTGGCAATTGCAACGCTTGCAGCCGTAACGATTCTTTTTTATTGCAGTACCTGAAACTGGTTCGTGTGATCAATCCGTCAAAACGGAGGTGTGATCATGTTCTGGGAAAAACGCCTGGGAAACTGGGTCGAAGGCATACGCAGCCACGCGGCACTGCCGCTGCGGCTTGAGTTGTGGAACGGGCGGCAGCTCGATTTCGGCCAGCAGGTACCGCAAGTCACCATCCGGGTGCCGCATGCGTCGGCACTCACCTATCTCCTCACCCCGTCTCTGTTCAACCTCGGCAAGGCTTACGTCGAAGGAAAGATCGAGGTCGAAGGACGCGCCAAGGAAATCATTGCGGTCGGCAGTGCGCTCGCCCGCTATACGCTGCGTCCGGAGGGACGCTTCGCGCGGATCACGCGCACCATCCACCACACCCGCAAGCGCGATGAAGAGGCAATCCGTTACCACTACGACGTCTCCAACGATTTTTACCGTGCGTGGCTGGATGAATACATGGTGTATTCCTGCGCCTACTTCGAAAACGGCGACGAAGACCTGGGCGCCGCGCAACTGAAGAAGATCGACCACATCCTGACCAAGATCCGGGTACAGCCTGGCCAGACACTGCTGGACGTCGGTTGCGGCTGGGGTGCGCTGGTGGTGCGGGCCGCACAAAACTTTGGCGCGAAGTGCGTCGGCGTCACCTTGTCCCGCAACCAGTTCGATCTCGCATGCGAACGTGTGAGGGAAGCCGGACTCGAGGATCGCGTCGAGATCCGCCTCGAAGACTATCGCGATATCAGCGGCACCTTTGATCGCATCACCAGCGTCGGCATGTTCGAGCACGTCGGCGCGAAGCATCTGCCAGAATATTTTTCCAAGCTCCGCGCTTTGCTGGCCGACGACGGAATCGTGATGAATCACGGCATCACCACCACCGATCCGGACAATGGAGAGACGGCCTTCGGTGGCGGGGAATTCATCGAGCAGTACGTGTTCCCGCACGGAGAACTCGCGCATCTGGGAACAGTCCTGACGGCAATGCAACGCGGCGGACTGGAGGTATTCGATGTCGAAAACCTGCGCCGCCACTACGCGCGCACCTGCGGCATCTGGGCGGAAAATTTTGACGACCGCGCCGAGCAGATTCGCACACTGGTGGACGACCGGCGGTTCCGGATCTGGCGTGTCTATCTGGCAGGATGCGCGTATGCCTTTGCGCAGGATTGGGTATCGCTCTACCAGGTGGTCTGCACCAAGGCAAACCGCAATGCGTCCACCCTGCCCTGGTCGCGCCGATATATCTACGCCTGATCGTTATCGAGGCGAATCATGGCGGCATATTCGCGCAGCTTCTCCATGCCCGGTTCCTTGCGTGGCCAGGTGAGATCAACGCCGTCGTTGTCGTAGCGCGGAAGTACGTGCAGGTGCAGGTGCGGCACCGTCTGCCATCCGGCGGGCTTGTTTGCTTGCAGGACGGTGATGCCGTCCGGCTTGAACGCTTCCTGGACGGCGCGCGCAATGCGGCGAGCCGCGCGCATCATGGCGGCGGCCGATTCTTCGTCGGCATCCATCAGCGTGACATAGGGCTTGCGGGTCGCCACCAGCACATGGCCGGGATTGACCTGTCCGGCATCCATGAATGCGAAGACGTATTCGTCTTCATACACGCGCGCGCTTGGAATCTCGCCGCTCAGGATCCGTTCGAATACCGTGCTCATTGTCATGCCTCGGACTTGGCGCGGTCGGCGAACACTTTGCGGAATTTCGCCACCTTCGGCGCGACGACGAAGGCGCAGTAGCCTTGCAACGGGTGCTGCCGGAAATAATCCTGGTGGTAGTCTTCCGCCTTGTAGTAATCCGGCACGGGAGCCAGCTCGGTAACGATCGGAGCATCCCATACGCTGGCCATGCAGGCAATCACCTGCCGCGCGATCTCATGCTGCTCGGGGGAATGATAGAAGATCACAGAACGGTACTGCGTGCCGACGTCATTGCCCTGGCGATTGGGCGTGGTGGGATCGTGGATGGTGAAAAAGATTTCGAGGAGCTCGCGATACGTCACGATGGCGGGGTCGAACTCGATGCGCACGACTTCCGCATGGCCGGTGTTGCCGTCACATACCTGCTCGTAGCTCGGGTTGCGCAGATGGCCGCCGGCATAGCCGTTCTCCACGTGCAGGACGCCTTTGAGTTCCTGATACACCGCCTCCAGACACCAGAAGCACCCTCCGCCAAGTGTTGCGATTTCCGACGCCATGATCCACTCCATGTGTTGATGTATTGACTTTAGCGCAAAGATGCGGAGATGCCTATGTTGCATGGTTGAGTGCGGTCAATATTTTCCTTGCCGCTGTGCAGCGAACCTGCGTGGCGCCTGAGCAAGACGCTGCTGCGGCTGGTGTATCATTTTCGCCACCTGTTGCCATTCATGAAAACCATGCTGCAAGCAAGCTCACTCGTCGACTCCCTCAAACGCGAATTAAAGGCACGCGGCATTACCTATGCCGACCTGGCAAACCGCATCGACATGTCGGAGGCAAGCGTCAAGCGGATGTTCTCGCAGAAGAACTTCACCTTGCAGCGACTGGATGAAATTCTGCAGGCGGCGCAAATCGACTTCCGCGACATCGCGCTGGCCGGCCATGACGAATCGCGCCTGATTTCGGAACTCACGTATGTGCAGGAGAAGGAAATCATTGGCGATCCGAAGCTGTTCATCGTCGCCGTCTCTGTCCTGAACCAGCTGTCGCTCGCGCAGATCGTGCAGGTGTACCGCATGACAGAAGCGGAAGTCGTGAAATGCCTCGTCCGCCTCGACAAGATTGGGATCATTGCGCTCCAGCCCAACAACCGCGTCAAGCTGCTGGTCTCGCGTACCTTCCGCTGGATTCCCGACGGACCGATCCAGGCGCACTTCCGCGAACAGGCATACAGCGACTATCTCGATTCGCAGTTCGATGGCGACCATGAACTGCTGCGTCTCGTGAATGTCATGCTGTCGAAGAAATCCATCGCCGTCCTCCTCGAGCGCTTGAAGCAGGTGGCGCGTGAATTTGCGTTGCAGCACCAGGAAGACGCGCGCCTGCCGTTCGAAGACAAATATGCGATCAGCATGCTGCTCGCGGCACGCCCATGGATGCCGAGGACTTTCCAGGCCATGCTGCGCGAGAAACCCGCGGCGTCGCGAGTCGTGCGACGCAAATAAGGCGGACGCGCTTGTTTCTCGTCAAGCCGGGTTTTTCGGCATAATGGATGAAATAACAGGATTTCAGATGTCACTTCAGTCTTCCAGCGCGGGACCGCCCGAGTTCGACTCCCGCCATTTCCGCATTGCCCTGTCACAGTTCGCCACCGGCGTGACGATCATCACCACGCGCCTGCCTGACGGCACTTTCCTCGGCCTAACTGCCAGTTCGTTCAACTCCGTTTCGCTCGACCCGCCACTCGTGCTATGGAGCCTTGCGCAGACGGCGACCAGCCTGCCCGTTTTCACCGGCAATACGCACTATGTGATCAACATCCTGTCCGGGAACCAGACGGCGCTGGCGGAGCGATTCGCCAAGCGCATCGATAACCGGTTCGAGGGCGTGGAATTCGAACTGTCCTATACCGGCCTGCCGATCCTGAAGGGCGTGGCCGCCTGGTTTGAATGCCACAATCGCAGCCGCTACCCCGAAGGCGACCATGTCATCTTTGTCGGTGAAGTCGAGCGATGCGATGTCACGCCGCAACCGGCACTTGTTTTCCACAACGGGCAATTCTCGGCGACGACGCCAACCAAATAAATAACGAGAAAAGGGACTCAACATGACGAAATCGAAAGCGCAGTTCCAGTGGGACGATCCGCTACTCCTCAGCCAGCAGCTCACCGACGACGAGCGCATGGTGCGCGACGCGGCGCAGGCCTACTGCCAGGACAAGCTGCAACCGCGCGTGCTGGAAGCCTTCCGCCATGAGAAGACCGATCCGGCGATTTTTCGTGAGATGGGCGAACTCGGCCTGCTCGGTCCGACCATTCCGGAACAGTACGGCGGGCCCGGCCTGAACTACGTCAGCTACGGCCTGATTGCACGCGAAGTGGAACGCGTCGATTCCGGCTACCGTTCGATGATGAGCGTGCAGTCGTCGCTGGTCATGGTGCCGATCTTTGAATTCGGTACCGAAGCGCAGAAGCAGAAATACCTGCCGAAACTGGCGAAAGGGGAATGGATTGGCTGCTTTGGCCTGACCGAACCGAACCATGGTTCCGATCCTGGCTCGATGGTGACAAGGGCGAAGAAAGTCCCCGGCGGTTACAGCATTTCCGGCGCCAAGATGTGGATCTCGAACTCCCCCATCGCCGATGTGTTCGTCGTGTGGGCGAAGGACGACGCCGGGGATATCCGCGGCTTCATTCTCGACAAGGGCATGAAGGGTTTGTCGGCACCTGCCATCCACGGCAAGTTCGGCCTGCGCGCATCAATCACCGGCGAAATCGTGATGGATGAAGTGTTCTGTCCGGAAGAGAATGCCTTCCCGGAAGTGCGCGGCCTGAAGGGGCCGTTCACGTGTTTGAATTCCGCGCGTTACGGCATTGCCTGGGGCGCGCTCGGTGCGGCAGAAGACTGCTGGCACCGCGCACGGCAATACGTGCTCGACCGCAAACAGTTCGGCAAGCCGCTCGCGGCAAACCAGCTGATCCAGAAAAAGCTCGCCGACATGCAGACCGAAATTACGCTTGGCCTGCAAGGCTGCCTGCGTCTCGGCCGCATGAAAGATGACGGCACTGCCTCGCCGGAAATCACCTCCATCATGAAGCGCAATTCCTGCGGCAAGGCGCTCGACGTTGCCCGCGTGGCGCGCGACATGCTGGGCGGGAACGGCATTTCAGACGAGTTCGGCATCATCCGCCACATGGTGAACCTGGAAGTGGTCAACACCTACGAAGGCACGCACGATATCCATGCGCTGATTCTCGGCCGCGCGCAGACAGGCATACAGGCGTTCCAGTAAAATTCGGGAACGGCAAAAAAACCCCGTCCGCTGTCAGCAACGGACGGGGTTTTTGCATTCACTTCAGACAAATTACAAAACGCAAATGGTATTCGCATCCCTTGACCAGTTCGACAACCTGGTTGGCGCGCTCGCCGCGACGTTGACCACGATCGCCTTTATCCCGCAGGCGTGGATGACCTGGAAGTCGAAACGCGCCGAGGGCGTCTCCCTCGGTATGTACAGCATCTTTACGTCGGGCGTGGCGATGTGGTTGCTGTACGGCGTGCTGATCTGCGCATGGCCAGTCATCATCGCCAACGTGTTCACGCTGGCACTGGCGCTGTTTATCCTCGTGATGAAACTGCGCTTCGGATAACAGCGCCAGCCTTTCCCTCTTACAGCCAGCCGCGCTTGCCCATTTCCTGGGAGACGAGGTCGGACAGCAGCTTGTACCCGAAGGGCGTCGGGTGCACGGTGTCCGCATACTGGAAAGTGTCCGTCGCGCCGGCGATCAGGTTGTTCTTCGTGCAAACGAGCGAGGAACCGAGCGGGTTCTTCGCGGCCGTCAAGTCGCAAGCCGGCGTCGTCACATTGGTAATGCCGTACTTCGCCGGATTGGCGAACTGGTCGCGGCCGGTGGTGTAAGCATCCACCAGCACGACGTCCGTCCCTGACAGCCCCTGCGCCAACTGTGCGTTGAAGGTCGTTACCATCGTATTGATCAGTCCCTGCGTTTCGGCGCTTTGACCACGCGCGAACGGCGTCAGGCTGACGTCCGGCAGGTTGACGACCACTACGTACTTCGCGCCCTTGCCCAGCACCAGATTCTTCACATAGCCGCCGAGTTCGGCGCCGGCGGTACCCATCGCCGTCACCGCGGCCGTCGGGCTTCCACCTGCTCCCACCGTGGCGAGGTTAATGAAGACGTCATTCCCGCCCGCCATGACGAACACGATCTCGGTGCCCGTGAACGAACCGCGTGTCGCGAGGTGATTCTGGATCTGCGTCGCAACCGGAACGGTAAGCTGGCCGAGAACTGCATTGGCGCCGCCCAGCGCCTTGTTGCCCGGTCCGATGGGGTTGGTCACCCGCGCGCCCCCTTGTGCGTAGGCCGTGCAGTTGGTGAAGTTCGTCACCGGAACGGCGAAGCCCTGCGCGGGATCGCCCTCAAGGCCGGTTTGCGCCGGGCAAGGGGCAGGAACGTTCAGCTTCGTGGCCATCAACTCAATCCAGTTCTTGCTTGAGGCATCATTGATCGTGTATTTGCCGCCGCCGAGTGCCTTGACCGTGCCGACCGAATAGGTGCCGATGTCGCTCAAGCTGTCGCCAAATGAAACAACGCTGCTGAACTGAGGGGTGTTGTCGCCGCCGCCGCAGCCTGCCAGGATCGCGGCCGACAATAGCGCCGCTGAAAAGTGGAAGTGACGCATCTGGTCTCCTGTTATGGATATTGTATTGGGGAAAGAAAAGCGAACGAGCGTGCCTTTCCGCAGCTAGTATGTCACCGATGCGTGACCTTGCCTAGATGACCAGATTTGAATCCGCAGTGCAACTTTAGAGAGATGACTCTAACTCAGGAGGCGAGAAAGAATGCCTTGGGAATCGTGCGCCGCGCGACGCAGGCGGTCATTGACGCCCTGCCATTCGTCTTCGGCCGGCAGGGATTCGACGAGAATGACATCGGCTGCGGCAGCATCCATCGCACGCAGGGCCGCGTACAAATCATGTGCGTAGCCGTCCGGGGATTGGGGCATCGCTATCTGCGCAATTGCAGCCGCTGCAGGTTGTGTGCGCAGGATCACGGCAAACCGGCGCCCGGCATTGGACAACCGTTTCATGGTATCGGCCAGTTCTTCCGGCGGCACCAGGGCGACGGGAGTGCTCGGCGCGTAATGCGCTTCCAGCGTGCCCGATGCGCGAGGTGCGGCGGCATCTGGCATACGCGGATGCATTCCGATTACATGTTCGATCTGCGCTGCACTGATATGACCGGGACGAAGCAGGACCGGGCCATGCGAGGCCATGCGGCTCAGGTCGAGGATGGTGGACTCGATACCGACCTCGCTCTGCCCGCCTTCGAGAATGCAGGCAAGCGGGCTGTCCTCATCGGTCCCGAACTCGTCGCGCACATGCTGTGCGGTCGTGGGACTGACATGGCCAAACTTGTTGGCGGAAGGTGCCGCAACGCCGCCCTTGCCCGACTTGAACTCGCGCAGCAGTGCTTGCGCAACAGGATGCGAGGGACAGCGCAGCCCCACCGAATCCTGTCCTCCCGACACTGCATCGGGAATATGCGGCGCGCGCTTGAGAATCAGGGTCAAGGGGCCCGGCCAGAAGGTATCGATCAGCTTGCGGGCCTCGGCAGGAATAGCGATCGCCCAATAGCCGATGTCGGCACCAGGCGCAAGATGGACGATGACCGGATGATTGGCTGGACGCCCTTTCGCCGCATAGATCTTTGCCACGGCTTCAGGGTTTTCGGCATCGGCACCAAGACCATAGACGGTTTCCGTCGGAAGGGCGACAAGTGCGCCCTCTTCCAGTTTGCGTGCCGCCGCCTGAATTGCCGGCATGTCCAATGATTGCATGTCCTGCTCAGTAGGGAATGCCGAGGATGTCGCAGGCCGCACGCAGGTTCTGCTGTGCCAATTCCAGCGTCGGATCGACGAAGGTCACGTGCCCCATCTTGCGTCCGCGGCGCGGGTCGTCCTTGCCGTACAGGTGCAGGTTTGCGCCGGGCAGCGCGAGGATCTTGTCCCATGCCGGCTCGCGTGGCGTGTCGCTGTCACCTTCGAACCAGACGTCACCGAGAATGTTGAGCATGACGGCCGGGGAATGCTGGCGCACGTCACCGAGCGGCAGGCGCGCCATGGCACGGGCCTGTTGGGCAAACTGGCTGGTGACGCAGGCGTCGATGGTGTAGTGACCGCTGTTGTGCGGACGCGGCGCCATCTCGTTGACGACGAGCGAGCCGTCCTGCAGCACGAAGAACTCGATGCACAGCACGCCGACATAGCCAAGCTGCGCAATGATCGACAGCGCGGCGGCTTGCGCCTTTGCCGAGGTTTCCGCGGAGACGTTCGGCCCCGGGACCGTTGTGGTGAAAAGGATGCCGTCGCGGTGTACGTTCTCCGCGATCGGATAGACGACCGAATCACCGTCCGCGCCGCGCGCGGTCAGCACGGAAACCTCATAGGCCAGGGGAAGCATTTTCTCCAGCACACAGGGCACGCCGCCCATGCCGGAAAATGCACTTCGCACATCGTCCTTCGACTTGACGCGCACTTGGCCCTTGCCGTCGTACCCCATACGCACCGTCTTCAGGATGCCGGGGAAAAGCGTCTCAGGAATGGTATCGATGTCGTCGTTCTTGAGGATGGCCTTGTAGGGCGCAGGCAGCACGCCGGAACTCGGCGCACAGTCGGTAAAGAAGCGCTTTTCCTCAAGACGGTCCTGTGCCACCGACACGCATGCCGCACCAGGGGCGACAAAGGTACGGTCGGCGAGGAATGCCAGGCTTTTCGCCGGCACATTCTCGAATTCGGTGGTCACGGCTGCACATTGCAGGGCGAGTTCCGCCAGTGCCGCCTCGTCGTCGTATTTCGCGCAGATCAGATGGTCGGACGCATGGCCCGCCGGGCAGTCATGCGCGGGTTCGAGTACCGCGACCTTGAAGCCCATCATCTGCGCGGCGTGCACGAACATGCGGCCGAGCTGGCCGCCGCCCATCACGCCGAGCCAAGTGGCAGGCGTGGCGGAGGGTACGAAGGCTTGGAACTTGTCACTCATGCTGGAAGCGTCATTGCAAAGGCTGCCTGCGTCTGCTTCGCGCGGAACTCCTGAAGCTTGGCGGCCAGATTGTCATCGGTGGTTGCGAGGATGGCGATCGCGGTCAGCGCGGCATTGGCCGCGCCCGCCTCGCCGATAGCGAAGGTCGAGACCGGGATGCCCTTGGGCATCTGCACGATCGACAGCAGCGAGTCCTCGCCGCGCAGATACTTGGACGGTACGGGCACGCCCAGCACGGGCACGATGGTCTTTGCAGCGACCATGCCGGGCAGGTGTGCCGCACCGCCGGCGCCGGCGATGATCGCGCGAAGGCCGCGCTCCCGCGCCGTCTCGGCGTACTCGAACATCTGATCCGGCATGCGGTGCGCCGATACCACTTTCGCCTCGTGGGGAATGCCGAATTCCTTCAGCATGGCGACGGCATTCTGCATCACGTCCCAGTCGGACGAAGAACCCATGATGACGCCGACGACCGGCTTCTCGGTTTGTGCGCTCATGTCAGTCCTTCAGCTTTTCACCGGTCAGGCGCTCCAGCGCTTCGCGGTATTTCGCGCCGGTCTTTTCGATCACATCCGCAGGCAGGGCCGGTGCCGGCGGGGTCTTCTTCCAGTCCTTCAGCGTCTCGAGGTAATCGCGCACGAACTGCTTGTCGAAGGACGGCGGCGACATGTCCGGTGCATACGAATCCGCCGGCCAGAAGCGGGAAGAGTCCGCTGTCAGCACTTCGTCCATCAGATGCATCGTGCCATTCTCGTCGAGGCCGAATTCGAACTTGGTGTCGGCAATGATGATGCCGCGCGTCGCCGCATAGTCGGCAGCGGTCTGGTACAGCTTGATGCTGACGTCGCGCATCTTGGCTGCCAGTTCCTTGCCAATGCGGTTTTCCATCTCGGCAAAGCTGATGTTCTCGTCATGCTCGCCCAGGTCGGCCTTCGCCGCCGGCGTAAAGATCGGGGCGGCGAGTTTGTCTGCCTGGCGCAGGCCCTTCGGCAGTTCGATGCCGCAGATGGATCCGTTCGCCTGGTAATCCTTCCAGCCCGAACCGATGATGTAGCCGCGCACGACGGCCTCGACCAGGATCGGCTTCAGGCGCTTGGCAACCACCGCGCGACCACGTACCTGATCCACCTCGTCCGCAGCAACCACCGATTCCGGCGCAACGCCGGTCAGGTGATTCGGAACGATGTCGCCCAGCTTCGAGAACCAGAAATCGGACATCTGGTTCAGCACCCTGCCCTTGCCGGGGATCGGTTCGTTCATCACGACGTCGAACGCGGACAGGCGGTCGGTGGTCACGATGAGGATCTTGTCGTCGCTGACGGCGTAGTTGTCGCGCACTTTGCCGCGGCCGAGCAGCGGAAGGGACTTGATGGTGGACTGGTAGAGGCTGTTCATGGGGGTTTCCAAAAAAGCTAAACCGGCGGGTGTATGACACGCCGCCGGTCGGTTTTATTTCCGAAGCTGAATTTTACTGCACGATCTGAGCGAGCTCGCCCTTCTTGTACTTTTCTGCAATCTTCTCGAGCGTAAGCGGCTTGATCTTGCCCGCCTGGCCTTCGCAGCCAAACGCCAGGAAGCGCGCCTTGCAGATCAGCTTGGCAGCTTCGCGCGCCGGCTTCAGGTACTCGCGCGGGTCGAACTTGCCCGGGTTCTCAACGAAGAAGCGACGAATCGCAGCGGTCATCGCCAGGCGGATGTCGGTGTCGATGTTGATCTTGCGCACGCCGTGCTTGATGCCTTCCTGGATTTCCTCGACCGGCACGCCGTAGGTTTCCTTCATGTCGCCGCCGAATTCACGGATCTCGGCCAGCAGTTCTTGCGGCACCGAGGAGGAGCCATGCATCACGAGGTGGGTGTTGGGGATGCGTGCGTGGATTTCCTTGATGCGCTGGATCGCGAGGATGTCGCCCGTCGGCTTGCGCGAGAACTTGTACGCGCCGTGCGAGGTGCCGATCGCGATGGCGAGTGCGTCGCACTGGGTCTGCTTGACGAAGTCCGCAGCCTGGTTGACGTCGGTCAGCAGCTGCTCGCGGGTCATGGTGCCTTCCGCGCCGTGGCCGTCTTCCTTGTCGCCCTTCATGGTTTCGAGCGAACCGAGCACGCCCAGTTCGGCTTCAACGGTGACGCCGATGGAGTGCGAGAACTCGACCACCTTGCGCGACACTTCGACGTTGTATTCGTAGCTGGCGACGGACTTGCCGTCTTCCATCAGCGAGCCGTCCATCATCACGGAGGTGAAGCCAGACTTGATCGCGGCCATGCAGACCGCCGGCGACTGGCCGTGGTCCTGGTGCATGACGACCGGGATGTGCGGATAGGCTTCGACGGCGGCTTCGATCAGGTGGCGCAGGAAGGCTTCGCCGGCGTATTTGCGCGCGCCTGCGGAGGCTTGCATGATCACCGGCGAATTGACTTCGTCGGCGGCCTGCATGATCGCAGTGACTTGTTCCAGGTTGTTGACGTTGAACGCCGGCAGACCGTAACCGTTTTCAGCAGCGTGGTCGAGCAGTTGACGCATGGATACGAGAGGCATGGTAATTCTCCAAAACAATAAAATTAGTATTCGCCGATCTTCATGATCTTCAGGGCGTTCGTGCCGCCAACCTGGCCCATCGGTTCGCCCCAGGTGACGACAATCATGTCACCTTTCTGCACCACTCCTTTGGCAAGGAGCAAATCCTGCGCGGCCTTGAGCACCGCTTCGCGGTCATGGGAGTGCCCGAGCTCAAAGGTCGTGACGTTCCTGTACAGCGCTGCCTTGCGCTGCGTCCCGAGGACGGGCGTCAGTGCAAAAATCGGGATATCGATGTTGTGGCGGCTCATCCAGAGCGCGGTGGAGCCCGATTCGGTCAGCGCTGCAATGGCCTTCACGCGCAGGTGGTAGGCGGTGAACAGTGCGCCATAGGCGATCGACTGGTCGATACGGGTGAACGTAGCATTCAGGAAGTCGGCATCGAGCTTGATGACGTCGGACTTTTCAGCCTCGAGGCAGATGGCCGCCATCGTCTCGACCGTTTCGACCGGATATTTGCCGGAAGCGGTTTCGGCGGAAGTCATCACCGCGTCGGTGCCATCCAGCACCGCGTTCGCGACGTCGCTCACTTCGGCGCGCGTCGGTACGGCGTTGACGATCATCGACTCCATCATCTGGGTCGCCGTGATGGCCAGCTTGTTGGAGGCGCGCGCCATCTTGATCATGCGCTTCTGCAAGGCCGGCACGGCCGCATTGCCCACCTCAACCGCGAGGTCGCCGCGCGCCACCATGATGCCGTCTGAAGCGTCGAGGATTTCCTGCAGGGCAGGAATGGCTTCCGCGCGTTCGATCTTGGCGATCATCTGCGGCTTGTGGCGGGTCGCTTCGCCGGCGATGTTCGCCAGCTGGCGCGCCATGATCATGTCGGTCGCGCTCTTGGGGAAGGAGACGGCGACGTAATCCGCCTGGAAACTCATCGCAGTCTTGATGTCTTCCATGTCCTTGGCCGTCAGCGCGGGTGCCGACAGGCCGCCGCCAAGGCGGTTGATGCCCTTGTTGTTCGACAGTTCGCCGCCGATCTTGACGGTCGTGTGAATGGCGCTGCCGATGACTTTGTCCACGACCAGCACGATCAGGCCGTCGTTAAGGAGCAGGACATCCTGCGGCTTGATATCGCGCGGCAGTTCCTTGTAATCGAGGCCGACCTGCGCCTGGTTGCCCAGTTCGCAATCCGCGTCGAGCACGAACTTGCTGCCGTTTTCGAGGAAGATCTTGCCGTTCTCGAACTTGCCGATGCGGATTTTCGGGCCCTGCAAATCGGCCATGATCGCGACTTCACGTCCGCATTCCGCAGCCGCCTTGCGCACCAGTTCCGCGCGGTCGATGTGGTCTTGCGCCTTGCCGTGGGAGAAATTCAACCGTACCACGTTGACACCGGCCTTGATCATCCGGGTCAGGGTGTCCGGATCGCTCGATGCGGGGCCGATGGTGGCGACGATTTTTGTGGCTCTGATCATATGAAAACCTTTGCAGTCAGCGGACGGTTTGCGGCGCACATCCCGCCGCCCGGAATTATTTCGCGCGCTGCAACAGAATGTCGACCGCGGGCAGGGTCTTGCCTTCGAGGAATTCCAGGAATGCACCGCCGCCCGTCGAGATATAACCGACCTTGTCGGCAATGTTGTACTTCGCAATCGCCGCGAGGGTGTCACCACCGCCGGCAATCGAGAACGCCTTGGAGTCCGCAATCGCCATCGCCAGCGTCTTCGTGCCTTCGCCGAACTGATCGAATTCGAACACGCCGACCGGACCGTTCCATACAACCGTGCCGGCCTGGGCAATTTGCTGTGCCAGCTGGGCCGCCGTCTTCGGGCCGATGTCGAGGATCATGTCGTCGTCGGCAACGTCCTTCACATCCTTGACCGTCGCTGCAGCGGTCGCGGAAAACTCCTTGGCGCAGACGACATCGACGGGAATAGGCACGGAGGCGCCACGCTTGGCCATCATATCGATGATGGCTTTCGCCTCGCTGACGAGGTCGGCTTCCGCGAGCGACTTGCCGATCTTGAGGCCGGCAGCGAGCATGAAGGTGTTGGCGATGCCGCCGCCGACGATGAGGTTGTCGACCTTGTCGGCCAGGGTCTTCAGGATGGTCAGCTTGGTGGAAACCTTGGAGCCGGCAACGATAGCAGCCAGCGGACGCGCGGGCTGGCCAAGTGCCTTGCCGAGTGCATCGAGTTCGGCTGCCAGCAGCGGGCCGGCGCAGGCGACCGGGGCAAACTTGGCGATGCCGTGGGTGGTCGCCTCAGCGCGATGCGCGGTACCGAATGCATCGTTGACGTAAACGTCGCACAGCTTCGCCATCTTCTGCGCGAGGTCGTCGCTGTTCTTCTTCTCGCCCTTGTTCACGCGGCAGTTTTCGAGCAGGACCACCTGGCCCGGCGCGACTTCAACGCCGTCGACCCAGTTCTGCTTCAGTTCCACCGGCTTGCCAAGCAGCTCGGACAGGCGCTTGGCGATCGGTGCCAGCGAGTCTTCCGGCTTGAATTCCCCTTCCGTCGGACGGCCGAGGTGCGAGGTCACCATGACGGCGGCGCCCGCTTCCAGCGCCTGCTGGATGGCCGGCACGGAAGCGCGGATGCGCGTGTCTTCGGTGATGTTGCCAGCGTCGTCCTGCGGAACGTTGAGATCGGCGCGGATGAATACGCGTTTGCCCTGGAGTTGGTTGCGTGCGATGAGGTCGCTCAGACGATTGAATTGCATGGCTGCAGACGGGATTGAAAAAGTGGAAAGATTGGGAAAACCGCTATTTTACCGCACCGCATTCCGCCAAAAAACCGTTTTTGGCCTATAACATGACTCGCAGCAAACTATAGAGAGCCATGCCGGCAACGATGGTTCCGAGAAGGTGGCGCGTGGTCAGGAAAAACGCGGCGGCGCCGATCCCGGCGAGCAGCTTGGGGTTCGCCCAGGTGAGTTGCAGCGCACCATTCGCCATGACGAGGTCGGGTGCAACGATGGCAGCCAAAGCGGCGGCCGGCGCATAGCGCAACGCATGCTGTACTTTTGGCGGCAATTTGACCGCATGTCCCAGCAGGAAGAACGAACATCTCGTCACAATCGTGGCGACAGTCAACAGGACAATCGTCAACCAAACATCTCCTGCACTCATGCCTTTTCCTTCTTGTCGAGATAAGTATCGACCACCATCGCCGCCGTCATGCCGACAATGACGGCGAGCAGCAGACCAAGGCGGTACGGCAGGGACGTTGCCGCAATCGCGACGATGCTGGCGACGATGACGCCGACCAGCGCGGCCGAATTGATGGTCAGCGGGATCGTAATTGCCAGCAGGGCAAGCGTTCCGGCGAAACCGATACCCCAGCTTTCCGGAATCTGGCTGGCGAGCAGGATGCCGATGACCGAACCCGCTTGCCACGCACACCAGTTGGGATAGCCAATGCCATTGAAAAAGGAAACCTTCCCTTCTGTCTGGTGCACTGTCTCGGCGGGGAAACGGCGCGGGAACAGCGCCATCGTGATGTCGGCGTTGAAATAGCCATGCCAGAGCCGCCTGTACCAAGGCAGGTGCGCGAAGTGCGGCGCAATGGCGGCGGCGAAGATGACGAAACGCAGATTGACGACCAGCGCCGTCAGGAAGACCACCCATACCGGCGCATTGGCGGCGATCAGCGGCAGCGCGGCGAGCTGCGCGGAGCCGGCGAATACAAGGAAGGTCATCCCCAGCGCCTGCCAGAGGGTCAACCCGGTTTTCACCATGGCCATCCCGGTCACCATGCCCCAGGCGCCGATGCCCAGCATGGTCGGCGCGCAGGCCCTGAAGCCCTCGCGATAGGCGCGCTTTTCGAGATCGACCGAGGTCTCGGGCGCCATGCTTGCTTGTGTATTGCTCATAGTTCCGGAATCGGGAACCGCGCAGTGCTCGTGGCACTGTCGTGTTCAATTGATAACAGCCGTGCGTGCGGTTGCGCGCGGCTGTCGTGACAGAGGCAGAAATGCCGATGCCACATTCTACAGATGAATTTTCACCCCCGTTGGAGTGCGCTAAAATCGAGGTTTTGCAACGATTTGGGAGAGCACGCTATGTCCATGGCCGACCGCGACGGAAAGATCTGGAAAGATGGTGAACTGATTGACTGGCGCGATGCGACCGTCCACGTGCTGACCCATACGCTCCACTACGGCATGGGCGTGTTCGAAGGCGTGCGCGCCTACAAGACCGACAAGGGCACCGCGATCTTCCGCCTCAAGGAACACACGCAGCGCCTGTTCAATTCGGCCAAGATCTTCCAGCTGAACATTCCGTTCGACCTCGAAACGCTGATGGAAGCACAGCGCACCGTCGTCCGCGAAAACAAGCTCGAATCCTGCTACCTGCGTCCGCTGGTCTGGATCGGCTCCGAGAAGCTGGGCATTTCCGCCAAGGGCAACACGATCCACGTCGCCGTCGCTGCATGGCCGTGGGGCGCTTACCTCGGCGAAGACGGCCTTGCCAAGGGCATCCGCGTCAAGACCTCGTCCTTCACGCGCCACCATGTCAACGTCTCGCTCGTGCGCGCCAAGGCCTGCGGCTACTACATCAACTCCATCCTGGCCAATCAGGAAGCGCTGGCTGACGGCTACGACGAAGCACTGCTGCTCGATACGGAAGGCTATGTCTCTGAAGGCTCCGGCGAAAACGTCTTCGTCATCAAGAACGGCAAGATCTATACGCCCGACCTCGCTTCCTGCCTCGACGGCATCACCCGCGATGCGGTGCTGACGATGGCACGCGACCTCGGCATCCCTGTCATCGAAAAGCGCATCACGCGCGACGAAGTGTACTGCTGCGACGAAGCCTTCTTCACCGGCACCGCCGCCGAGATCACGCCGATCCGCGAACTCGACAACCGCCAGATCGGCGAAGGCAAGCGCGGTCCGATCACCGAAAAACTGCAGACGCTGTTCTTCGACGTGGTCGCCGGCAAGGCGCCGCAGTACCAGCACTGGCTCACCCTGGTTTAATCACTCACGGAAAATCCCATGAACCAAACGAAGCAAGTCATGAGCTACGTCGAACTTGACGGCAAGGACCTGCCGGCATACTGCCCGAATCCGCAAATGCCGATCTGGTCTACGCATCCGCGCGTCTACATTCCCGTGGATCATCACGGCGAAGGCAAATGCCCGTATTGCGGTACGGTGTACAAATTGAAGCCGGGAACGGTCGTCAAGGGACACTGACACCCCGGCACGGCTCCTCGCGACGGCCCGGTTTCAGCAATGAACCGGGCCGTCGGCTTTTCGGAGGGGGACATTGTTCTATACTGTCTTGTCCAATCGCGCCGACGATAATACGAAGCGCAGAGCAATGTTCTGCATGGAAAGGAGCGGCGGCATACCATGCCCAAGCCAAACAGGATTTTCGAAACACCCGAAGAAACGGAAGCCGCGTTCTATGAGGCAATCAGCAATGCCGACGTCGAGGCCGTCATGTCCCTCTGGGCTGACGAAGAGGACGTAGTTTGCATCCACCCGGGAGCACCACGCCTCGTAGGACACGCATCGATCCGTGCATCATGGGAACAGATTTTCGAGCAAGGCGGCGTGCAGATCCGGCCGGTTCAGCTGCACGTTACGCAGAACATGATGACTTCGGTGCACAACATCATCGAGGAAGTACATCGGACCACATCGCGACAGCCGGACATCCATATTCTCGCGACGAATGTCTTCATGAAAACACCGCGCGGCTGGCGCATTGCTACCCATCATGCCTCGGTCGTTCCCGGAGAAGCACCGGTAGCCACTTCGGTCGCGGCACTCTTGCACTAAGACCACATGCAGTACGCAGCGCCTCCGTGGCTGCCCGGCGGGCACCTTCAGACGATTTTTCCGGCGAAGTGCATCGCCAGGCCACAGGTGACCTATCGCCGCGAACGCTGGCGCTCGCCCGACGAAGATTTCATCGATATTGATTTCGTCGACGGCCAGCCCGGTCGGCCTTTCCTCGTCCTGTTCCATGGGCTCGAAGGCTCGTCGGACAGCCACTATGCGCGGGCCCTGATGGCGTACATTGCCACACTCGGCTGGTCAGGCGCAGTGCCGCATTTTCGCGGATGCTCCGGCGAGCTCAATCACGCGCCGCGTTTCTACCATTCGGGGGACGCACAGGAAGTCGACTGGATCGTCCGCCGCCTCGCAGCGGACTGGAGAAAGCGGGAGCCTGCCGCGAAGTTTTTCGCAAGCGGTGTATCACTGGGCGGAAACGCCCTGCTCCGCTGGCTCGGCGAATCGCAACACCAGGCATCCATCGTCGATGCAGCCTGTGCCGTATCCGCCCCCCTCGACCTGGCCGGTGGTGGCGCTGCACTGTCTCGTGGCTTCAACATGGTGTACACACGCTTGTTCCTGCAAACGCTCAAGCCGAAATGCCTGAGCAAGCTCGATCAATTCCCCGGTCTGTTCGACCGGGAGCGTATGCTCGGCGCACGCGACCTCTACGAATTCGACAACGTCGTCACCGCGCCCTTGCATGGGTACCGCGACACGGATGATTACTGGAATCGCGCCAGCGCCAAGCACGTGCTTCCGGACATCGCCGTGCCCACCCTGGTGCTGAATGCGAAGAACGATCCCTTCCTGCCGGCGCATCACTTGCCAACAAGGGCGTCGCGACACGTCACGTTGGATTATCCCGAGCACGGCGGACACGTCGGCTTCGCCATCGGCGCCCTTCCCGGCCGCCTCGACTGGCTGCCGAGGCGTATCATTGGTTTTCTTGATGGCGCAACGGGTTGAACCATGGATGAGATCGTCAAACAGGCAATGGCAAAGTGGCCGAAC
Source organism: Noviherbaspirillum sp. ST9 (assembly GCF_048799745.1). NCBI lineage: Bacteria > Pseudomonadati > Pseudomonadota > Betaproteobacteria > Burkholderiales > Oxalobacteraceae > Noviherbaspirillum > Noviherbaspirillum sp. ST9. The sequence continues at coordinate 208,235 of NZ_JBLWFR010000007.1, forward strand.
GTGCCGCACTGTTACGGCTGGCTGGCGCTAGACGCGCGCGGAAACTGGCGGATGCGCGACGAACGCGCGCAGCATCTCAAATTGGCCGGCGACAGGATCAACAACGCTGCACTGCTCGGCTTCATCAACCGCAATTACCTTTCCGACGCCCAGGGACGCTGGTACTTCCAGAACGGCCCGCAACGCGTCTATGTCAGTCTCGAGGCCACCCCCTTCATCGCACGTACCGATCCTGCGCACGGCTTTATCCTGCATACGGGGGATGCGCTGGAGTCGATTGACGGCGCGTGGATGACGGAAAGCGGACTGTTGCTCCTCCAAAGCGGCGACAGGATCGCGCAGGTAGATGACAGGGACATGGCGCAATGCCTGGCTCGAATTCACATCAATGGCGGCCCTTCGGATGACGAGCGGCTTCTCGCATGGCTTGGCGAGCCGTCGAGCGACGTAAAGGTAACGCTGGAATTCGCCGACAAGCACTACCCGGTCACACGGCTGGCATGGGACAACATCCCCCAACAGTTCGGCTTTACCCGCATTCCGCAGCCGGACGCAACCTGAATGGTCAGCGCTCCCGCTGCCCGTCCTTCATCTCCTCCATCCAGCGCGCCTTGAATTCGCGCTCACGCGCATCGATCATCGCTTGGTCATAGAACGATGCATCGGGAGAACGGCGGGCGATGCCGAGCTGTTCGATAGCCGTCGGCACGCTGCCCAGCAGCGCGTACGATTCCGCCAGGGCCAGGTGCTGCAATGCCTGTTTTCCTTGTGCGGCGTAGGCCTTCGCCAGCTGCTCGTACAGCTTCGGTTCCTGCCTGTATAGCTGTGCCTGGTCCCGCAAGTAACCGACCGCGTCATCCAGCCTTCCGACCGCAATTAATGCTTCCGCGTACTGGCGTGCAATGCCGCGGGAAAGCGGGAATTTCTGGCGCGCGCCCTCGGCCTCCTTCAGTGCTTCCGCCGCTTGGTTGGCGGCAAGCTTGATATCGATCGAGAGGCTGGTGAGCACGGCACTTTGCACCGGTGCTGTCGGTCCCTGCGCGGCGGCCAGCGTCTCCTGAAGCAGAGATTGCGCTCTCACGAAGGCTCCTTGGCGAAGTGCAACGAACGCCTTGCCGTAGAGCGCCGAAACGAGCTGCGGTCGCGTCTTCTGCTGCATTTGCGTATCGAAGGCCACCGTCGCATCACGCAATCCCTGCGCCGTCGGATCCTGCAATACGCGCAAACGGGCGCGGACAAGATGGAAATCGAGGCTGTCGGCGCGCTGCCGGTAGCGCTGGTCGCGCGTCCGCGCCTGAATGTCGGCAATACGCTCGGTCGTCAACGGATGCGAGCGCAGGTAGGCTGGAGCGGTATCGTTATAGCCGCGGGTCGCGGTCTGCATACGGCCGAAGAAGGCAATCATGCCTGTCGTGTCGAAGCCCGCCTCCTTCAGGATCTGCAAGCCAATGCGATCCGCCTCGCGTTCGGCGTCGCGGCTGAAGTTCAGTTGCCGCTGCAGGGCGACGCCCTGCCCGCCCATGAGCAGCGCCGCAGACGTATCCGGGCTCCCGCGCGCCGCCAGCGCCGCGAGGACCGCCGCTGCAAGCGGGATGAGCGAATCCTGCCGCTGCTGTCCGATCATGCGCGCGATATGCCGCTGTGCGACGTGGCCGATTTCATGTGCCAGCACGGAGGCGAGTTCAGATTCATTCTGCGCTGCGAGCATGAGGGCGGAATGCACGCCAATGAACCCGCCCGGCAAGGCGAAGGCGTTCAGCATCGGATCGCGCACCGCGAAGAAGAAATAATCGTAACTGGTCTCGCCACGCGCTTCGGGACGAACGGCGAGAAGGCTGTTGCCGAAATTGTTCAGGTACTCGGTAGTGGGCGCATCATCGAGATAGTCACGGTCGCGGCGAATGTCGCGCATGATCTGTTCGCCGAGTTTGCGTTCGACGAGGGGGGAAAGCTCGGCGCGCTCGGTGTCGCCGAGGTTGGGGAGGGTTTGGGCTGTGGCTGGCGGCAGAAATGGGCCGCCGACTGCAACCATGAGAGGAACGACTACAGCCAGTCGTGCGACGCGACGAGTCGGTTTCGATAACGAGAGGGAAAATTTGGATTTCACGATGCTATGATACCCGCACCCATTGATCAATCAAGAATCATCCTTTTTCATTTCCCATGAGCAGTCAACACGACAACACGGCATCTTCATCCGACAACCAGGGGCTGACGCATTTCGACGCGGATGGCCAGGCGCATATGGTTGATGTCGGTGCGAAATCCGAGACACACCGGGTCGCAGTAGCGAGCGGCAAGATCAGCATGAAGCCGGAAACACTCGCGATCATCCAGTCTGGCACTGCAAAGAAGGGAGATGTAATCGGCATTGCGCGTGTCGCGGCGATCATGGCGGCGAAGCGAACCAGCGATTTGATCCCCTTGTGCCACCCGCTTGCCTTGACGCGTGTTACTGTCGACTTCACGATCGACCGCGCACAATCCAGCGTCCGCTGCACGGCTCAGGTCGAAACGTTCGGAAAAACAGGTGTGGAAATGGAAGCGCTGACGGCGGTCCAGGTTGGTCTGCTCACGATTTACGACATGTGCAAAGCAGTTGACCGTGGGATGGTCATGACCGACGTACGTGTACAGGAGAAGCGCGGCGGAAAATCAGGCGATTGGCACGCCTGATTCGCAGATGCTCCGGCAAGAACAGGAAGATAGACGCTACAGTATCTCCACGACTGCACCGGTCATTTCATCGATTGCCACGTACAACATGACTTTTTTAGATACCAATCTCACGAAGCGTACAGCCCTCCCACCTTCTCGCTTCTTCGCTTCGTAATCAGACAATCGGGCGATATCCTCGTCGGACGTAATGATTTCGCCCTTCAGTTCCCTGGCCCGCACCGCCGCTGCCTTGACACTTGCCGCTGCCTGCCCATATGGCACGTAGTACTGTGGCAGTACCTGAATACCCATGCCAACCATTCCACCGACCTTGATCTTTTCCCGCATGTCCGGGGCATCCGGGAGAGCCGTCCCGACGATTGTCGGCCCGAAGTGTGGAAATGACTGGAATGCCGGATTTTTTGCCTTTTTCATATCCTCTGGATCGATTTCATTCGCTGTCACCAGGTAGAAGCGATCCTCGTCAAACGGTATATATACGGGACGTGCCGAATAGATCGACCAAAGTCCGTACATCAGGAATCCGACCTGTACGACCACGACCACAGTCAGGTCGAATTTGAGGGAGGGTTTGGCAGGAGAAAAAATAATCAAGGTCACAAGCGGACCAAGTACAACGTCAACAAGGGTAAGAATCAGCATCAGTTCAGTGCCGCTCGCTGCCTCAAAAAACCTGCCCGGATACCAGACGAGCCGTACAAGTAAGAAAACGAGCAAAACAACACAAACACTACCGAACAGATGGAGCAGAGAAGCTTTGAATCGATTCATGGATGCGCGCATTTTTCAAGAACGTTAACCGTCTTTCGACTTGTCGATGGGAGCACAGGAACCGGAAAGGTAGCCGTATTGGGGAAAGTCCCTACTTCAAGGTAATCTGTCAAATCAAGCCACTACATGTAAAAACACCCCGGTTCATATTCAGAATCGGGGTGTTTCCAGAGATGGGGACTAGCCCCACATCAGATATTAGCGAGCCTTGCACCAACCCTTGGCGATGCAGGAACCGGAGTTGGTCCACTCGATCACGCCGGAACCGCCAGCTTGGAATGCCGGAGTCAGGATGGTAGTAATGCCATCAGCCGCTGCCGTTGCGGTGCCAGTGATGACGCCGTTCACAACAGCCAGAGATGCAGTGTTGGTCGTTGCCGTCGGTGCGGGCGGAATGCCAAGCGCGCCGTTGCTGCAACCCGTAAAGGTGCCGGGAGCCGCAGTATTATCCGAGCCGCAAGCCGCTACGTCCTTCTTGAGCGATTCTGCCAAGCCTTGTACTTCGGCGAAGCGCGACTTCTTGGTGTAATCCTGATATGCGGGCAGCGCGACTGCGGCCAGAATACCGATAATTGCCACAACGATCATCAGTTCGATCAGGGTAAAGCCTGCTTGTGCGCGTTGCACGATCTTCATGGATTTCATGTGTTTCTCCCTTTGGAAAGTAGGCAGAACGCCTGCCATGCTTTCCTTTCAGCAAAGAGTGTGCCAGTCGGAAATCCCGTCAAAATCGACACTTTTTGTGAAGCGGGAGGCGGCAAATGAAGGAGAAGTGACCAATTTTGTCAGCAAGAATACAAAGTTTTGCTACGTCGAGGACAGAATTTGTCAGCTTGTCCGAAAAACGCAGGTCGTACCATCGCACAGCTTATATAACTAGAAACTCCACCCGGTCGCCTGACATGTCAATCATGTCGCCATTTTTTAGTTTACAAGGCTCGCTCCCGACCTTTGCGCCATTTATCTCCGGGTGCTGGCTGCCCTCGACATGTGCCAGGTAATATCCGTCAGCGCGCCAGAGGATGACGCCATGCGAGTCCGGCGTGCCGATCGTGGTAATTGCCTTGTTGATCACGATTTCTCGCCCCGTCTTGGCGCCACTCAACACCCTCAGCCTTGCGCACGGTCCGACGGCCGGCGAGTTCAACGAGTCGGCGTGTCCCAAGATGTAATGGAGCCGATATGAGGCCAACTCAATGCAGTCCGCGTGCTGCAGGTAATGTTTCTTTACTGGCTGGCCGTTGACCTTTGTGCCGTTGGTGCTGTTAAGGTCCTCAAGAAACGCGTCCTGGTCCGTCAATACGATGACCGCATGCTCGCCGCTGATCGCCAGGTCGTCGATCACGATGTCGTTGTGCGGTCGTCGCCCGATCATCATTCGCGCCTTGGAGAGCGGTATTTCCCGAAGCGGCTTTTCACCAGACATTAGGATAATCTTTGCCATTCCAATCCTCAGGGGCGCTCCGTTTTCATTCAGCTTACCCAACTTAGAATGCGCCCAAGGATTCCGCTCGCCTCCACGCCAGTAGAGCGTATCCGTGCAAGCACGACAGAAATATTGTCGAACCCGCCGTTATCATTGGCGCGCTTGATCAGTGCCTGGCATGAGGCTTCAAGTGAATCCTGTTTGTTTGCCAGGATGCCGGCGATTTCTTCATCGGACAGCATGTCCGAAAGCCCATCCGAACAGAGGAGGTAGAGGTCTCCGGGCTGGAGTTGGTGGTCGTGGATTTCGACTTCGACGTCCACACCGACGCCAATGGCGCGCGTGACGAGATTCTTGCTTTGGGAAAAACGCGCCATTGCGGCGTCGATCAGCCCGGCGTCAATCTGTTCCTGAAGCAGGGAATGGTCACGGGTCACCTTGCTCAACTCGTTGTTTCGAAACCGGTATCCGCGCGAATCGCCGACGTGTGCGATGGTGATTTTCTCCTGTCCGAAGACCGCAGCGATGATCGTGGTTCCCATGCCATGGTATTCCGGCTCAGCAAGCGCCGCCTCGAATACGGCGGTGTTTGCTGCGCGGATCGCGCTTACCATCAGTTCGTGCAATTGGCGACTGGGAAGCGGGTGCTCATCTCCGCCATCCCCCGGTGCACTGATTGCATGAACGAGGTGATCTCGCGTGACGGTCGTCGCCATGCTGCTCGCGACCTCGCCCGCATTGTAGCCCCCCATGCCGTCCGCCAGCACTACAAAACCACGCGCGGGTTCGAGCACGATCGCATCTTCATTTTGCGACCGCACCAATCCGGTATCTGTCGAACCGGCGATTTCAAGATGGAGCCTGTTTGCCATGTCGACAATTATACGTGGCCGCGGCTGCCAGGGATCGATGTGAAGGACACCGTTGAAGCCCTTGCTGGAATTACGCTTTGATACGTTTGCGTCGCTTCATTGCCGCCTTGCCGGTGCACACGACCAGTGCCGCCGCAAGCAGGCCAATCGCATTGAAATGAATGCCCAGGCCCGGGATGATTATTTCAAACGATGGTACGTCTGCATTCAGCCAGGAACTGAGCGCGCTGTCAGCAACAGCCATGCCGCCGGCAATATAGCCAAGCAGTGCCGCGCCGAGCGTGACGATCACAGGGAAGCGTTCCATGAGCTTCAGTACGATGGTGCTGCCCCAGATAATGATCGGAATGCTGATCAGAATACCGAACACCACAAGAAGCATGCGATGCTCGCCTCCGGCGTGTTCCGCCGCCCCGGCGACGGCAATGACGTTGTCGATGCTCATGACCAGGTCGGCAACGATGATGGTTTTGACCGCCGAGAAAAGCCGGTCGCTTGCCGGAATTTCACCATGCCCGCCCTCATCATCTTCCAGCATGAGCTTGATGCCGATCCAGAAGAGCAAGGCGCCGCCGAGCAGCTTCAGGTAAGGCACCTGAAGCAGCGTAACCGCAAAAGCAATCAGGACAACGCGAATGGCAATCGCGCCGAACGTCCCGAGCAGGATGCCACGTTTGCGAAGCTTCGGCGGGAGGTTTCTGCACGCTAGTGCAATCACAATTGCGTTGTCCCCGCCAAGCAGGATGTCGATCAGGATGATCTGACCGACGGCGACCCAGTTGATGCTCAGCAGGAGATCCATGTCGCGTGCCCAGGTGGCTGAAAATGAAACGGGGAGCCGAAGCTCCCCGTATCTTACGCCTGTACTACTTCAGCAACACTTGATTTAGAGCATCGCTTTCAGGAGACGCGCCATCTCGGACGGATTCTTGGTGACCTTGATGCCGCAGGATTCCATGATTTCCAGCTTGGCTTGTGCCGTGTCGGCGCCGCCGGAGATCAGTGCGCCAGCGTGGCCCATGCGCTTGCCCGGAGGAGCGGTGACGCCAGCGATGAAGCCGACCACCGGCTTCTTCATGTTGTCCTTGATCCAGTAAGCTGCATTGGCTTCGTCCGGACCGCCGATCTCACCGATCATGATCACTGCATCGGTGTCGGGATCGTCGTTGAACGCCTTCATCACGTCGATGTGCTTCAGACCGTTGATCGGGTCACCGCCGATACCGACTGCGGACGACTGGCCCAGGCCGAGCGCGGTCAGCTGCGCCACAGCTTCATAGGTCAGCGTGCCGGAACGCGACACGACGCCGATGCGGCCCTTCTTGTGGATGTGACCCGGCATGATGCCGATCTTGATTTCGTCCGGCGTAATCAGGCCCGGGCAGTTCGGTCCGAGCAGCAGGGTTTTGCTGCCAGCCTTCTTCATCTTGTCCTTGACTTCCAGCATGTCACGGACCGGGATGCCTTCGGTGATGCAGATGGCCAGGTCGAGTTCGGCTTCGACGGCTTCCCAGATCGCAGCTGCCGCGCCTGCGGGCGGCACGTAGATCACGGACACGGTGGCGCCGGTCTGTTCCTTGGCTTCCTTGACGTTGGCGAAAATCGGAATGCCTTCGAAGTCCTCGCCTGCCTTCTTCGGGTTCACGCCGGCGACGAAGCAGTTCTTGCCGTTGGCGTAGTCGCGGCAGCCGCGCGTGTGGAACTGGCCGGTCTTGCCGGTGATGCCTTGCGTGATGACTTTGGTGTCTTTATTGATCAGAATCGACATTTGTAATTCCCTTAGCGATTATTTACCGGCTGCAGCGACGACCTTCTGTGCTGCTTCTTCCATCGTGTCAGCCGCGATGATCGGCAGGCCGGATTCGGCCAGCATCTTCTTGCCCAGGTCTTCGTTGGTGCCCTTCATGCGGACGACGAGCGGCACGCTCAGCGACACTGCCTTGGAAGCGGCGATCACGCCTTCGGCGATGACGTCGCAGCGCATGATGCCGCCGAAGATGTTGACCAGGATGGCTTTCAGGTTGGGGTTCTTCAGCATCAGCTTGAAGGCTTCGGTCACTTTCTCGGTGGTGGCACCGCCGCCCACGTCGAGGAAGTTGGCCGGCTCGCCGCCGAACAGCTTGATGGTGTCCATGGTTGCCATCGCCAGGCCGGCGCCGTTCACGAGGCAGCCGATGTTGCCGTCGAGGGAGATGTAGGCGAGGTCGAACTTGGAGGCTTCGATTTCAGCCGGATCTTCTTCGTCCAGGTCACGCATCGCGACGATTTCCGGATGGCGGAACAGCGCATTGGAGTCAAAGTTGAACTTGGCGTCCAGAGCGATGACCTTGCCGTCGCCGGTCAGGATCAGCGGGTTGATTTCAGCCAGGGAAGCGTCGGTTTCCCAGTATGCCTTGTACAGGCCTTGCAGTTGCTTGCGTGCGTCGGCGATGGAGCCGGCCGGAACGCCGATCTTGGCAGCGATCGAATCTGCGTCGGCATCAGTCAGGCCGGTTGCCGGATCGATTTCAACTTTGTGGATCAGCTCGGGATGCTTTTCTGCGACTTCTTCGATATCCATGCCGCCTTCGCTGGAGGCCATCAGCACGACGCGCTGGCTCAGACGGTCGGTAACCATCGAGACATACAGTTCCTTCTTGATGTCGGCGCCTTCTTCGATCAGCAGACGGTTGACCTTCTGGCCTTCCGGGCCGGTCTGGTGGGTGACCAGTTGCATGCCCATGATGGCGTGCGAGTATTCCTTCACCTGGTCGAGCGACTTGGCAACCTTCACACCGCCGCCCTTGCCGCGACCGCCGGCGTGGATCTGAGCCTTGACGACCCACACCGGGCCTCCAAGAGTCTCGGCCGCCTTGACCGCTTCTTCAACGGAAAAGCACGGGATACCGCGCGGAACCGTCACTCCGAACTTGCGGAGGATTTCTTTGCCCTGATACTCATGGATTTTCATGCGAGCTTCCCTTCAGACGCTTATTAACAAACAAAATGGTTGAAATTAACTGGATTCGGAGACTGCCAACGGCTTGACCGCCCAGCGCGGATAGAACTTGGCGACTGCTTCCCCGTCAGAACGCAAGGCGTGGCAGCGGTCGAGTTGAAATGGTTTGTGGCTTTGCTCGTCGGTGCTCGCGCCGTCGCGCGTATCCAGCACTTCGCCGGCAAATGCCTGGATGGTCGCGGTCGGAAGGACTGCGGCCAATTCGGTGATGTGGGTGCAGCCGTTGATGCCGGAAAGGCGCTGCCTGACACCATCGCGGAATCCCTTGAGGAGATTTAGCCCGATCAGCTTTTTGTAGTCGGGCCCGACGGTGTCGCAGTAATTTGGATAAGGAACAGCGTCAGAGACAGCTTCGGCGTCGACGATGGTCAACGCGGTGTCTACGGTAATGCGGAGCCAGAGGTCGTGTACCGGTTGTCCTGCCGGGCGGATGCCGGAAGCAAGTGTGGTATCACGGGTCTTTATATCTGTTATATGCGCGTCAATGTCCCACAAGCCGTCGTCGCGAGCGAACGCTTCGAGCTGGATTGCGCGCGTGTGTTTTAACGCTCGGCGGGTTGACGGCTGAGATAAGGGCATAACGACCAATGCCAGTGAAGCGGCCAAAAGAAATGCCGCAATTGCGTGTCGTTGTCGCAGTTTCTACGACAACAGCCGCTCATGCGGCGCTGCAAAAACCTCGAAAGTTTAGCACAGGCACAAGGCTAAAACCATGATGATGTTTTTGCCACGGAAAGGCCGCTACGCGCTGCTGGCATTCGCACAGGCATGTGCGAATACTGCAATCGTTGTGGAAGAAAAAAGCCTGCTTGGGTCGGGAGATATCAGGCGTCATCGTCAGCAGGCTTCATTGCCGATCGAATAGCTGCAGAGGAAAAGCCGCGCTGTTGCAAAAATCGCATCTGTTTGGCGCGATCGGCGGCGTCTTCGGGCAGGTGGCCGAATTTTTTGCGCCAGACTTCTTTGGCGCGCGCCGCTTCGTCGTCAAGCAAACTGCCCTTGATGTCCTGGAGCGCCTCGCCGTCGATGCCGTGAGACTGCAACTCGGAAAGGATACGGCTGTTTCCGAAGCGTGCAGCGCGACGGTTAACCAGCGATTCGGAGAAGCGGGATTGGGACAGGAATTTTGCTGCCTCCAGCGAATCGAGCAACGCTTCGACGTCGTCGCCTTCCTGAGCATAGCGCGCCAACTTGCGTCCCAACTCAAGCCGGCTGTGTTCACGAGCGGATAAATACTTCAGAGCCCGCGCCTTTAGACTCATTTGCAATTTTGCCATGGTGTTCCAGCAGCGCGGGCTCCCTCACGTGAAGTATTCAGGATGAAAGGAGCTGCCCTTTCTTATTCAGCTTCTGCCACGAGGGGCGGCAGTTCCGGCACGCCCAGCGCTGCGCGGACCTTGTTCTCGATCTCGCGCGCCAGTTCTGGATGCTCCTTCAGGTAGTTGCGTGCGTTGTCTTTGCCCTGGCCGATACGCTCGCCGTTGTAGCTGTACCATGCACCGGATTTTTCAACGATCTTGGCTTCGGAACCCAGGTCGAGGATTTCGCCTTCACGCGAAGTGCCTTCCCCGTAGAGGATGTCGAAATGCGCTTCCCTAAATGGGGGCGCAACCTTGTTTTTCACGACCTTGACCTTTGTTTCGTTGCCGATTACTTCGTCGCCAGACTTGATGGAGCCGGTACGGCGAATGTCTAGACGCACAGATGCGTAGAATTTGAGCGCATTGCCACCGGTCGTCGTTTCCGGATTGCCGAACATGACGCCGATCTTCATGCGGATCTGGTTGATGAAGATGACCAAGGTGTTGGTGCGATTGATGCTGCCGGTCAGCTTGCGCAGCGCCTGCGACATGAGGCGCGCCTGGAGACCTGGGAGGGAATCGCCCATGTCGCCTTCGATTTCAGCCTTCGGGGTCAGTGCGGCGACGGAGTCGACCACAACCAGGTCGACGCTGCCGGAGCGCACGAGTGCGTCGCAGATTTCGAGCGCCTGCTCCCCTGTATCGGGTTGCGAAATCAGCAGTTCCTGCAAATTGACGCCCAGCTTCTGTGCATACACGACGTCCAGTGCGTGTTCGGCGTCGATAAAGGCGCAGGTGCCGCCCAGTTTCTGCATTTCTGCAATGGCTTGCAGGGTCAGCGTAGTCTTACCGGACGACTCCGGACCGTAAATTTCAACAACGCGGCCGCGCGGCAAGCCGCCGACGCCCAAGGCAATATCTAGGCCCAGCGAGCCGGTCGAAACGACCTGAACCTCTTCCGCCACAGCACCGTCGGCCATGCGCATGACGGAGCCCTTGCCGAACTGCTTCTCGATTTGCGCCAGTGCGGCGGCCAGTGCCTTTGCCTTTTCCGGGTTTTGCGCAGCTTTCTTGTCGTCCATAACTGTATTCTTTCGACGGTTGGGTATTAACTAGTTCGCCACCCCTTGAGCGGCGAGCCACGATTAACGTCACAGGCCATACTGTATAAAAAAACAGTGGCGTGCGCAAGCGGGAATTTTAAATATCGGGAAAACTTGATTAGGATGAGGAGAGACGCCGGTTTTTGAAGTCGGTACTTGCTTTGCCTTGCTGCTATTAATGAAAAGCAATAGACTACTTTACATCTGATTGCAGAGTGCCAACCATGCGTATTTTGCTCGCTGAAGACGACAGTGTACTAGCCGATGGACTGACGCGCTCGCTGCGCCAGTCGGGATATGCCACGGACTGCGTCAAGAACGGCCTTGAAGCGGACTCCGCACTGTCGACACAGGATTTCGACTTGCTGATCCTCGACCTCGGTTTGCCGAAAATGCCCGGCCTGGAGGTGTTGCGCCGCCTGCGTGCGCGAAATTCGCGCCTGCCGGTGCTGATCCTGACTGCCGGCGACTCCATTGAACAGCGCGTCAAGGGACTGGACCTGGGCGCCGACGATTTCATGGCCAAACCGTTTGCGCTGTCCGAACTGGAAGCGCGGGTGCGCGCCCTCACCCGGCGTGGCGCCGGTGGAGGACCGACCGTCATCAAGCACGGCCCCCTGTCCTACGACCAGGTGGGGCGTATCGCTTATATGAACGACCAGATGCTTGACCTGTCTGCGCGGGAGCTGGGCCTGCTGGAAGTCCTTTTGCAGCGTACCGGGCGCCTGGTGTCGAAGGAGCAGCTGGTTGACCACCTGTGCGAATGGGGCGAGGAAGTCAGCAATAACGCCATCGAGGTGTATGTCCACCGCCTGCGCAAGAAGATCGAGGTGGGTGGTGTGCGCATTGCCACTGTGCGCGGCCTGGGATATTGCCTTGAAAAGTTCTCCGAGCCGGCTGCGGGCGCACAGAGCACCCCGACTGCCGGCTGACATTCCTCCATGAGTGACGCCCACCGTCCGGATGCGGGCGTTTCCGCCTCGACTGACGCTTCCCGGCGCGGGAAGTCCAGCGATTTTGTCGCCCTCCAGCCTGAAGAGCGCATCCAGCGTTCGCTGTTCGGCGAGATCCTCGACTGGATGCTGGTGCCCCTGCTGCTGCTCTGGCCGATGAGCATTGCGATCACCTACCTGGTCGCGAAGTCGATTGCCAACCATCCCTTTGACCGCGCACTGGACGACCGCGTGATCGTGCTGTCCCAGCAGGTGAAGGAAGTCAATGGCAGGGCCAACGCCCAGCTCACCAATTCCGCACGCGACATCCTGCGCGCCGATGACGTCGACAATGTCTATTTTCAGGTTCTCGGCCCAAGCGGTGAATTTGTTGATGGCGATGCCGACCTGCCGCCGCCGCCGCCGGACGAGGAAAAGCAGCCATCGGGTTCGGTGCGTTTCAGGAACGATACGATGCGCGGCACAGAAGTGCGCGTGGCTTACGTGTACGCCGAGCTTCGTCCGCGCCGCGGCGCACGCGAAACCGAACGTGGCACAACCACGCTGGTGCAGGTTGCCGAAACCTTGGACAAGCGCGCCCAGCTCGCCAATGAAATCATCAAGGGCGTGATCCTTCCGCAGTTCATCATTCTTCCCGTGGCCCTGGCACTGGTCTGGTTCGCCCTGTCACGCGGCCTGTCGCCCCTGGCGGAGCTGCAGCAGCGCATTCGCGCGCGCCGTCCCGACGACCTCAGCCCCATCGAATCCGGCCAGGTGCCGGAGGAGATCTCGCCCCTGGTGCGCTCGTTCAACGACATGCTCGGCCGGCTGTCGCAGAGTATCGAAATGCAGAAGCGATTCATTGCGGATGCGGCGCACCAGATGAAGACGCCGTTGGCCGGCATGCGCATGCAATCAGAATTGGCGCTGCGCGAGACCAATCTGGATGAAATGCATCGCTCGCTCGAGCAGTTGTCGAAAAGCTCGGAATCGGCAACGCGACTTGTCAACCAGCTGCTCGCGCTTGCGCGCGCAGAGAACCAGACGCCAGCAACGAAACCGCTCGTGCCGCTCGAGCTGTCGGAACTGGCGCGTAACGTCGTACAGGACTGGGTACAGCCCTCGTTCACGCATCGCATCGACCTCGGCTTTGAGCAGCCGGGCCATCCGATCATGGTGCAGGGTAATCCGGTCATGTTGCGCGAACTGTTGAGCAACCTGATCGACAATGCGCTGCGTTATACGCCGGAGGGGGGCAGCGTGACCGTGCGGGTGCGGGCAAACGCCGTCGAGGAACAGGCGATCCTGGAGATTGAAGATACAGGCCCTGGCATTCCGCCGTCGGAACGCTCGCATGTCTTCGAGCGCTTTTACCGCATCCTTGGAAGCAACGCCGAAGGCAGCGGACTGGGGCTGTCGATCGTGCGCGAGATCGCGCAGCAGCACGGGGCGACGGTGGACATCTTCAACAATCCACACAGTCACGATCCGAAGTTTCCGGGCTGCCTGTTCCGCGTCACCATGCACATGGAGCAGCGCCCCGATTTCATCGAGGATATCGGCTGATGGACGACAAGAACGCGCACAACCGCAATCTCTACTGGAGCAAGGTGCGCCAGTTTACCTGCGTGCTGATCGCGCTATGGCTCAGCTCGACCTTCGGCATCATCTACTTCGCGCGCGAGCTGACCGACTTCACGGTATTCGGCTGGCCGTTCTCGTTTTACATGGCTGCACAAGGCCTGACCCTGCTTTACCTGGCGATCCTGGCCGTGTATGCCCTCCACATGCGCAAGCTGGACAAGTTGCTGAATAGCGAGACCACCGATGTCCAATGACGCCTTTTTCCGCCGACTGGTCCGCTATTACAGCTGGTATACGATCGGATTCATCATCTTCCTGCTCGCGCTGGCGATCCTGGAGAAGGAAGGCTTTCCGCGCGCCTGGATCGGGTACATCTTCATCTTCTCGACCATCGTCGTGTACGCGGGGATCGGTGTCATCAGCCGCACCTCCGACGTGTCCGAATACTACGTCGCCGGACGGCGCGTGCCGGCCATGTTCAACGGCATGGCCACCGCCGCGGACTGGATGTCCGCTGCCAGCTTCATCAGCCTGGCGGGCGGACTGTACGTGCTCGGATTCGACGGCCTCGCCTACATCCTGGGCTGGACGGGCGGCTACTGCCTCGTCGCGCTGCTCGTTGCGCCGTACATCAACAAGTTCGGGCACTACACCATTCCCGACTTCCTGGCCGCGCGTTTCTCCGGGCCATGGGGCAGCACACCGGTGCGGATCATCGCGGTCGCGTTTACCGTCCTGGTGTCGTTCACCTACGTGGTCGCGCAGATCTACGGCGTGGGGCTGATCACTTCGCGCTTTACGGGTGTCGAGTTTTCGGTCGGGATTTTCCTGGGACTGGCGAGCATCCTGGTGTGTTCCTTCCTCGGCGGCATGCGCGCCATCACCTGGACCCAGGTCGCCCAGTACATCATCATGCTGATCGCGTACATGATTCCTGTCGTCTGGCTTTCGGTAAAGCATACCGGCGTCCCGGTGCCGCAAGTCGCCTATGGCTCCGCGCTCGCCAAGCTGAGCGAGCGCGAGAAGGAAATCAATGACGATCCGATGGAACAGCAAGTCCGTGCGATCTTCAAGGAACGCGCGAATGATTACGCGTTCAAGATTGCTGCCCTGCCCTCGTCATGGGAAAACGGCCTTGTGGAGATGCAGCGTCATGTGGAAGACCTCAAGCGGACCAACGCCTCGCTCATCGAAATCAAGGCGGCCACGCGCGCCCTCGCCTCCTACCCGAAAGACGTCGACGAAGCACACCGAAAATGGAGCGAAGCGCGCGCCTTCAACCTTGCCCGGGCAGAGCCGGTGGTCGCGCACACGACCCCATTCCCGGGGAAGACGCCCGAGGCCTCCGACACGAAACGCAATAACTTCATGGCGCTGGTGCTGTGCCTCATGATGGGAACCGCCGCCCTGCCGCACATACTGGTCCGCTTCTATACCACGCCCTCGGTAGCGGAAACGCGACGATCGGTCTTCTGGGCGCTGCTGTTCATCATGCTGCTCTATACGACGGTTCCGGCATTGGCAGTCCTCGTCAAGTACGACATTTATACCTCGCTGCTGGGAACAGACTTTTCGAAAATGCCGTCGTGGGTGTCGTACTGGGCCAGCGTGGACAAGATCAATCCCCTCGTGTCGATCACCGACATGAACAAGGACAACGTGGTCCAGCTCGCCGAAATCGTGATGGACGGCGACATTGTGGTGCTGGCGACGCCCGAAATCGCCGGGTTGCCCTACGTGATATCGGGCCTGATCGCGGCAGGCGGCCTGGCCGCTGCGCTTTCGACCGCGGACGGCCTGCTGCTGACGATTTCCAATGCCCTCTCGCACGATGTGTATTACAAGACGGTCGACCCCAAGGCCTCAACCCAGAAACGGGTGACGATCTCCAAGCTGCTGCTGCTCGTCGTTGCGCTGGTTGCCGCCTATGCGGCGTCCCTCAAACCGGGCGATATCCTGTCGATGGTCGGCGCGGCCTTCTCACTGGCGTCGTCGGCCCTGTTCGCCGCCCTCGTTTTGGGCGTCTTTTGGAAGCGGGCGAACCAACAAGGTGCAATTGCCGGAATGGTGGTCGGGCTCGGCATCTGCATGTACTACATGCTGCGAACCTATCCGGCGCTCGGCGGATCGCCCGCGAACCAGTGGTTCGGCATTGCGCCCATCTCGGCCGGCGTGTTCGGCGTGCCTGCGGGATTCCTTGCCATCATTGTGGTGAGCCTGCTGACCCGAAAGCCGGAGCCACGCATCAACGCCCTGACGGATCATATTCGCATCCCCTAAGCGGCACGTGCCCTCTGGCACGTTTCTTGTTACTCTTGGTCTAATCATAAGGGCGCGTTACCGCCTATCGACTGCCGAGACAGGACGCCATGCCAAACTTTTTCAACGAGATGGTTTCAGACGAACCCGCGGTGCGCGCGCACTACCGGAAGTTCGACAACTGGCTGCAGGGACAGCCACCGGACGTCATTGCGAGAAAGCGCGCCGAGGCTGACCTGATCTTCCGCAGGGTAGGTATTACATTCGCCGTGTACGGCAACGACGCGGGGACAGAGCGCCTGATCCCGTTCGACATCATTCCGCGCATTATCCCTGCCGCCGAATGGGCGCAGCTGGAAGCCGGCCTCGTGCAGCGCGTGAAAACGCTGAACATGTTCATCCACGATATCTACCACGACCAGAACATCGTGAAGGCAGGCGTGATCCCCGCCGAGCAGATCTTCAGGAACGCGCAATACCGTCCGGAAATGCAGGGCATCTCGGTCGCCTCCGACATTTATGCGCATATCGCCGGCGTCGATATCGTCCGCGCCGGCCAAGGCGAGTTCTACGTGCTGGAGGACAACCTGCGCGTGCCGTCGGGTGTGTCCTACATGCTGGAAGACCGCAAGATGATGATGCGGTTGTTCCCGGACCTGTTCTCGCGGCACAAGATCGCGCCTGTCGCCCACTACCCGGACATGCTGCTCGACAACCTGCGCTCTGTCGCACCGGTTGGCGTGACCGATCCCACAGTCGTCGTCATGACGCCCGGCATGTACAACTCGGCCTATTTCGAACACGCCTTCCTGGCGCAGCAGATGGGAGTGGAACTGGTCGAGGGGCAGGATCTCTTCGTCAACGACAATGCGGTCTACATGCGCACGACGCGCGGGCCGAAGCGCGTGGACGTGATTTACCGGCGCATCGATGACGACTTCCTCGATCCGCTGGCGTTCCGCGCCGATTCCTCGCTGGGCGTGCCGGGACTGCTATCGGTCTACCGCGCGGGCCGGGTCACGCTGGCCAATGCGATCGGCACCGGCGTCGCCGACGACAAGTCGATCTATCCGTTCGTACCCGACATGATTCGCTTCTATTTGTCGGAAGAGCCGATCCTCAACAACGTGCCCACCTATCAGTGCCGCAAGAAGGAAGACCTGGAATATACGCTCGCCAACCTGCCCCAGCTGGTGGTCAAGGAAGTGCACGGCGCGGGCGGCTACGGCATGCTGGTCGGACCGGCATCAACGCGCGACGAGATCGAGGCATTCCGCCAGCGCGTGATTGCCAAGCCGGAGGGCTACATCGCGCAACCGACGCTGGCACTGTCCGCCTGCCCGACATTTGTGGAATCCGGTATCGCGCCGCGCCACATCGACCTTCGCCCTTTTGTACTGTCGGGCAAGACCATTTCCATGGTCAAGGGAGGGTTGACGCGCGTGGCTCTGAAGGAAGGCTCGCTGGTCGTCAATTCGTCACAAGGTGGCGGAACGAAAGATACTTGGGTACTGGAGAAATAAGATGCTCAGCCGCACCGCAGACCACCTCTTCTGGATGGCGCGCTACACCGAGCGCGCCGAAAACACGGCCCGCATGCTGGACGTCAACGTCCAGACAGCCTTGCTGCCGCAATCCGCCCACGCGGCAGAACAGGGCTGGCGCGCCATGCTCGGGATATCCGAACTGCTCGGCGCCTTCGACGACAAGTACGGCTTGATGACGGCCAAGGACGTCCTCGACTTCATGGTGCGCGATCCGGATAACCCGTCTTCGATTGCATCCTGTCTCCATCAGGCACGCGAAAACGCCCGGGCCGTGCGCGGCACCCTGACCACGGAGGTCTGGGAAACGCACAATGCCACCTGGCTCGAACTGCAGAACAAGCTGCGCAGCAGGATCCTCGCGGAAGACCCGAGCCAGTTTTTCGAATGGGTGAAATATCGCTCGCACCTGTCGCGGGGCGTGACCATTGGCACGATGCTGAAGGACGAAGCCTTCCACTTCATCCGCCTCGGCACCTTCCTTGAACGCGCCGACAATACGGCGCGCATCCTGGATGTGAAATTCCATGGCGCAGACAAGAGCGTATTCGCCGATCATGCCGCGGACGACGAAGCGCAGCACGACTTTTACTACTGGGCGGCAATCCTGCGCTCCGTGTCCGGTTTCGAAATCTACCGCAAGGTTTATCGCGATGTGATTACGCCGGAACGCGTGGCCGAACTGCTGATGCTGCGCGCCGACATGCCGCGCTCGCTGCTGGCCTGCATGGACGAGGTAACGATCAACCTGGCGCAAGTGCGCAACGACGCGTCGACAGATACCGAGCGCTTTGTCGGCAAGCTGCATGCGGAACTGAAGTACAGCAAGATCGATGAAATCCTCAGCGCGGGACTGCACGACTACCTGTCGCAGTTCCTCGAACGCATCTTTGAAATCGGCAATCGCATCAGCCGCGATTTCCTGGTGCCACTGACTGCATGACCATGCTGCTGTCGATCCGCCACGAGACCGTTTATCACTACACGGCTGCGCTGACCTACACGATCCAGCAGCTGCGGCTCTCGCCGCGTCCGGATCCGCACCAGCAGGTCCGCACATGGGAAATCCAGACCACTGGTCGACGCAATGCGTTCATCGACGCCTTTGGCAATATCGGACACATGCTCACCATCACCGGTTTGCACGACGAGGTCCGGATTCTCGCTGGCGGCACGGTTTCGGTAGACCCGCTCGACCGCGGACGGCTTCCGGGCAACCATATCCTGTCGCCGCTGGTGTTCACCGTACCGACGCGCTTGACGCAGCCGGACGACGGCATTGTGGCGTTCGCGACGCAGCACGTGAAGGCCGGCGCACGCAGCGCAGCCCTGCTCGCGCTAGCGGAAGCAATCCGAGGATCGGTCGATTACCGGACAGGAGCGACTGAAGTCACGACATCGGCTGCCGATGCCCTGCGCCTCGGCCAAGGTGTTTGCCAGGACCACGCGCACCTGTTCCTTTCCTGTTGCCACGTGCACGGCATTCCCGCACGCTACGTCTCCGGCTACATCGATCCGGGCGAGACCGAACATGGGGCCAGCCATGCCTGGGTCGATGTCTGGGTGGAGGAAGTGGATTTTTCGGGCTGGGTCAGCATCGATGTTACCCACGCATGCTTCGCCGGAGACGCCTACTGCAGGCTGGCGATCGGCCGCGACTATGATTCGGCGGCGCCCGTGCGGGGCGTGCGGCACGGCGGCGGGTTCGAATCGCTGAGCGTCCGCGTTGACGTTTCACCAACGAACTCCTGATCGCCCCCTCTCTTTCCCTGCGGTCTTTTCACGACACTGCGGGCCGTAAAACGGGCCGTCCGCCGGGTTTCGTCCTGTAGAATTCCTTTTTTGCACCCTGCTTTTGCGATCATGACTTATTGCGTCGCCATGCGCCTCGATTCGGGGCTGGTCTTCCTGTCCGACTCCCGCACCAATGCCGGCGTCGACCAGGTGGGTACCTTCAGGAAGATGACGGTTTTCGAGAACCCTGGCGACCGCATGATGGTCCTCATGACGGCTGGGAACCTGTCGATCTCGCAGTCCATCCGCCAGATCATCGCGGAGCGGACCACCAGCGTCGGCAAGTCGGTCTGGACGGCGACGTCCATGTATGAGGCCGCGCAGATCGTCGGTGAAGCCGTACGCACCGTCTACGAACGAGATGCCCATACCTTGCGCGAATTCGGCATCGATTTCAATGTCAGCATCATTTTTGGCGGGCAGATCCAGGGGGAGCGCTGCCGCCTGTTCCAGATCTATGCCGCCGGCAATTTCATCGAAGCGCACAACGAGAACACCTATTTCCAGATCGGCGAAGCCAAGTACGGCAAGCCGATCATCGACCGTGTCATCTCCCCGGCGACACCGCTGAACGAAGCGGCGAAATGCGCGCTGATCTCGATGGATTCGACGCTGCGTTCAAATATATCGGTCGGATTCCCACTCGACCTCCTGATCTACGAGCAGGACGCGCTGTCAGTCACGCGCTTCGTCACAATCGATGAAAAAAACCAGTATTTCCAAATGATCCGCAGCACCTGGGGACAGCAGCTCAAAAGCGTGTTCGAAGGCATAGCCGATCCGGTGTGGAATGCTTCCCCCGAGGAGACTGCGATGGCGCTGTCGACCTCCAACACACACAGCCAGCCGGTGCGCGTGCAACCGCCGCACAGCTTGGCGAACGCGAATCCGCATCCCGCCCCCTTGCAGACGCTTGCGGAGCAGGACAGCGCAAGCAAGCAGCACTAAACGGCCCGCACAAACAAAAACGGCTGCAGGATCTGCAGCCGTTTTTTTATTCAGCGATCGTTTTACAGCACGATCGTTTGCGCCTCTTCACCTTGGCGCTCGCGGATTTCACCGATGCGCGAGACGTTTTCGCCGGCAGCCTTCAGCTGTGCGATTGCCGCGTCGGCGTTTTCCTTCGACACGATCACGACCATGCCGATGCCGCAGTTGAATACGCGGTGCATCTCGGCGTCGGCGACGCCGCCATGCTGTTGCAGCCAGGTGAACAGCGGCGGCATGGTCCAGGCATCGCGATGCAGGACGGCCGTCAGGTTCTCGCGCAGCACGCGCGGCACGTTTTCGACCAGACCGCCGCCAGTGATGTGCGCCATGCCCTTGACCTCGATCTTTTCCATCAGGGCCAGCAGCGGTTTCACATAGATGTGGGTCGGTTCCATGATCACGTCGGCAAGGCGGCGGCCATGGAAGTCTGCGTTCAGGTCCGGCTTGGCGACCTCGATGATCTTGCGGACCAGGGAATAGCCGTTGGAGTGCGCGCCGGACGATGCCAGGCCCAGCACCACGTCGCCGGGGACAATCTTGCTGCCGTCGATGATCTTCGACTTCTCGACTGCGCCGACCGCGAAGCCGGCCAGGTCGTATTCGCCGTCCGGGTACATGCTCGGCATTTCAGCGGTTTCGCCGCCGATCAGTGCGCAGCCGGACAGTTCACAGCCCTTGGCGATGCCCTTGATGACATCGGTCGCGGACGGCACATCGAGCTTGCCGCAGGCGAAATAGTCAAGGAAGAACAGCGGCTCGGCGCCCTGCACCAGGATGTCGTTCACGCTCATCGCGACCAGGTCGATACCGACCGTGTCGTGCTTCTTGAGGTGGAAAGCCAGCTTCAGCTTGGTGCCCACGCCGTCGGTACCGGACACCAGGACCGGCTCCTTGTACTTTTTACTGATTTCGAACAGGGCGCCGAATCCGCCGATACCGCCCAGCACGCCTTCGCGCATCGTACGTTTGGCAAAGGGCTTGATCGCTTCGACCAGGGCGTCGCCCGCATCGATGTCGACACCGGCGTCGCGGTAAGAAAGGGATACGTTGGATGTGGAACTCATGTCAGGAATAAGTGCAGAGGCGGTAAAATAGGCGGTTTGGGCTTTGCAGAGTCAATCAAGCCCTGACGAAAACGCTATTTTATCAAACCCGACCCGTCCAACCTGCCCCAACCCGCCGAAACATGCCATTTTCTTTCAATTCGGAGCAGAAACAGACCTTCTTGTGGCTGGCCATCGGGCTGGTGCTGGTCGCATTGCTGGTCTACCTGGGCCCTGTGCTGGCGCCGTTTATCGCCGCCGGCGTCCTGGCGTATGCCCTCAACCCGGCCGTTGACTGGTTGTCATCAAAACAGATCGGGAAGCTTTCCGTACCGCGCAGCCTCGCGGTCATTGTCGTCATCCTGTTGCTGCTGGCGGCGATCCTGGCGCTGATCCTGGTCGTCTTGCCGATGATGCAAAAGCAGATCCCGCTGCTGCAGGAAAAAATCCCCGGCGCGCTGTCACGCCTGAACGCCTTCCTGTCGCCAAAACTGCAGGACATCGGCATCCGCGTGCGCCTGGATGAAGTCGGCATCAAGCGGCTGGTGTCCCAGTATTTCGCTACCAGCAGCGATGAAGTCTGGAGTTCCGTGCTCACCTCCGCAAAAGTCGGCAGTGCCGCGGTCCTCGGATGGATCGCCACCCTGTCCTTGATCCCGATCGCCCTGTTCTACCTGCTGCTCGATTGGCACGCCGTGCTCGATCGCATCCAGGCCGTCATTCCCCGGCGCTGGGTGGGCCAGGTCGTCGGCTTCGGCCAGGAAGTTGATGGCCTGCTGGCGCAATACCTGCGCGGCCAGCTTGCAGTGATGCTGGTGCTGTCCATCTACTATGCGGGCGCGCTGGCGATGTTCGATTTCGACGTCGCCGTTCCGGTCGGCGTCATTACCGGCCTGCTCGTATTCATCCCCTACCTCGGCTTCGGACTCGGCCTTGTGCTGGCACTGATTGCCGCCGTCCTGCAGTTCGAAGGCGTGCAAGGCCTTGTCGTGGTTGCAGGAATCTACAGCACAGGCCAGGTGGTCGAAAGCTTCTTCCTGACGCCGCGCCTGGTGGGCGAACGCATCGGCCTGCATCCGCTGACAGTGATCTTCGCCCTGATGGCGTTCGGCCACCTGTTCGGCTTCGTCGGCATACTGCTGGCCCTGCCGGCGTCGGCCATCCTCGCAGTGGCGCTTGCCCACTTGCGCACCCAATACATCAATAGCAGTTTCTATCGTCAGTCATGAGGCAAATGCTGCTCGACCTGGGCGCGGAAAAACCGCAGACCCTGGATACCTTCGTCGTTGGACAAAATGCGGAACTGTCGCAGTTGCTGAGGCAGTACTCCCAGTACGCGACGGCCATGCCCAAGGAACGCTTCGTCTACATCTGGGGCGAAGCCGGTGCCGGCAAGTCCCACCTGCTGCAGGCTCTGGCCGCGGTACCCGGGGCGCGCTATATCCCGGCGGGCGCCGGTGAAAACGACTACCTGTTCGACGACAATACGCGCCTGTACCTCATGGACGACTGCCAGCTGCTGTCGCCGGAGTCGCAAATTTCGGCGTTCGCCCTGTTCAACCAGGTACGTGAAAACGGCGGCCTGCTCGTCAGCGCCGGCGACAAGGCGCCGGCCGGACTCGAATTGCGCGAGGACTTGCGCACCCGTCTCGGCTGGGGCCTGATCTACCAGGTGCACGGCTTGACCGACGAGGAAAAAATCGCCGCATTGACGCAAGCGGCCCAGGCGCGCGGCATAACATTGTCACCGGGCGTGTTACCCTATCTGATCACCCATTTCCGCCGGGATATGCGGTCCCTGTCCTCCATGCTGGACGCGCTAGATCAGTACTCGCTGGAGACCCAGCGGCCGATCACGCTTCCGCTGTTGCGCAGCCTGCTGCAACTCGAAGGTGAACCAAAGACATAATGAATCTCGCTTTATTCGACCTCGACCACACCCTGATACCGCTCGATTCGGATTACGAATGGGGCCAGTTCCTTGTCCGCATCGGCGCTGTCGACGCGGATGAATTCGCCAAACGCAATGCGGCGTTCTACGCGCAGTATGAAGCGGGCACGCTCGATCCCGTGGAGTACCTTGAATTTGCGCTCGGCACGCTGGCACAATTCCCGCGCAAGCAGCTCGACGCCTGGCACGGTCAATTCATGGACGAAGTCGTCCTGCCCGGCATCCGTCCGGCGGCCACCGACCTCGTCAAGGAGCACCTGCGAGCCGGCGACCAGGTTGCCATCATCACGGCGACCAACCGGTTCGTCACGGAACCGATCGCCAGGGTCTTCGGCGTCGACACCCTGATTGCCGCACAGCCGGAAACCACCGCGGATGGCGAAATCACCGGCAAGCTGGTCGGCATCCCGACCTCCGGCCAGGGCAAGGTGATCCACATGAATGACTGGCTCGCCTCCCAGGGAAAATCGCTGGCCAGCTTCCCGCGCAGCTATTTCTACAGCGATTCCCAGAACGACATTCCCCTGCTGTCGACCGTCACCCACCCGGTCGCCACCAACCCGAACGCCTTGCTCAAAGCCCATGCACAAGCGCAAGGCTGGCCCATCCTGACACTGTTCGATGATTAAAAAGTTTATCAAGCGCATTCTCGGCGGCAACAAGAAGGCAGAAAACCCGCACCAGCCCGTTGTGCTCGGACCGCAGGAACACGGCATCAACCCGCAGCTGCTGTCTTCGCACGCGGTGCGCGTGACGCAGACACTGCAGGAAAACGGCTTCAAGGCATTCGTCGTCGGCGGCGCGGTGCGCGACCTTCTGCTCGGCGTGAAGCCGAAGGATTTCGACGTTGCGACCAACGCCACGCCCGAGCAGGTGAAACGCCTGTTCCGCCGCGCCTTCATCATTGGCAAGCGGTTCCAGATCGTGCACGTGATGTTTGGCCAGGAAATCATCGAGGTGACGACCTTCCGAGGCGCGTCCGCCGATGCTGCGCCCAAGGATGAACACGGCCGCGTGCTGCGCGACAACACCTTCGGCGAACAGCACGAAGATGCCGTGCGCCGCGACTTCACGATCAACGCGATGTACTACGATCCGGCGGCGCAGACGGTGCTCGATTACCACAATGGCATCGCCGACATTCGCAACAAGACCCTGCGCATCATCGGCGCACCCGAGGCACGCTACCGCGAGGACCCGGTACGCCTGCTGCGCGTGGTGCGCTTCGCCGCCAAGCTCGGCTTCACCATCGATTCCGCCACGCGCGAACCGATCCAGGTGATGGCGCCGCTGATCAACAACGTGCCCGCCGCGCGCGTGTTCGACGAGATGCTCAAGCTGCTGATGAGCGGCCATGCCCTCGCCTGCCTGCAGCAGTTGCGCAAGGAAGGCCTGCATCACGGCCTGCTGCCGCTGCTCGACGTCGTGCTGGAACAGCCACTCGGTGAAAAATTCGTCACACTGGCGCTGGAAAACACGGACGAGCGCGTGCGCCAGGGCAAGGGCGTATCGCCGGGCTTCCTGTTCGCGTCGCTGCTGTGGCACCAAGTCCTCGAGAAATGGAACGCCTACAAGGCCGCGGGCGAGTTCCCGATCCCCGCACTGCACCTCGCCGCCGACGACGTACTCAACACGCAAACAGAGAAGCTTGCGCTGCAGCGTCGCATCGCGACCGACATGCGCGACATCTGGGCCATGCAGCCGCGTTTCGAACGCCGCACCGGAAAATCGCCCTACAAGCTGCTTGAACACCCACGCATGCGTGCGGGCTATGACTTCCTGCTGTTGCGTTGCGAATCAGGCGAGCTCGACGCCGAACTTGGGCAATGGTGGACCGACTTCATTGCCGCCGACGGGCCGGGCCGTGAAGAACTGCTCGCCAGGAAACCGCGGGCGGAAGGCGATGCCTCCGCGCCAAAAAAACGCCGTCGCCGTGGCGGACGCAGCAAGAACAAGGCCGCCCCCGTGGAAGGCAGCGCCACATGAGCGTAGCGCGGACGCCGTGCTATATCGGCATCGGCGCCAACCTCGGTGACGCGCGCGACACTGTCACCCAGGCGATCGCACTGATCGGCAAGCTGCCACAGACGCAACTTGCCGCGACATCGAGCCTTTTCTCCACTGCACCCGTCGACGCCGGCGGCGATGACTACGTCAACGCCGTCGTGAAGATTGACACCCGGCTCCAGCCCATCGAGCTACTACAGGCCCTGCAGGCGCTGGAACAGGACTTCGGCCGCCAGCGCCCCTACCGCAACGCCCCGCGTACCTTGGACCTCGACATCCTGCTGTATGGCGACAAGGTCATCACGCAAGACTCCCTCGAAATACCACATCCGCGAATGACACAACGCGCATTCGTGCTGATTCCGTTGCTCGAGATCGATCCCTTCATTACCATTCCGAAACAAGGCCCGGCCCACAATTTCGTTCCCGCTGTCGCCGGCCAGGCCATCCGGAAGATTTGAGCCATGCAAATACCTGTTGTTGTGCAAACCGTCGGTTTGCTCGTCCTGTCGAACGTCTTCATGACGATCGCCTGGTACGGCCATCTCAAGAACCTCGCGAGCAAACCCTGGTGGATCGCCGCCATCATCAGCTGGGTTATCGCACTGTTCGAATACCTGCTGCAGGTGCCCGCCAACCGCATCGGCTATGGCGAGCTCAGCCTCGCGCAGCTCAAGATCGTGCAGGAAGCGATTACGCTTACCGTGTTCGTGCCCTTCGCAATGATCTACATGAACCAGCCGTTCAAGCTCGATTACATCTGGGCGGGACTGTGCCTTGTGGGCGCGGTGTATTTCATCTTCCGCACATGAGCCTGGATCGTTACAAGTACATCGTCGTCGAAGGCCCGATCGGTGTCGGCAAGACGACATTGACGCGCAAGCTTGCCGAGACGACGAGTGCGCAGACCTTGCTGGAACTGCCGCAGGACAATCCCTTCCTCGAGAAGTTTTATCGCGATCCGTCGCGCTACGCGCTGCCGACGCAGATGTTCTTCCTGTTCCAGCGCATGAACCAGCTGCGCGACATGGCGCAGACTGACCTGTTCGATGCGCGGGTCGTGTCCGACTTCCTGCTCGACAAGGATCCGATCTTCGCGCGCCTGACGCTGGGGGACGACGAGCTGAACCTGTACCAGCAGTTGTATTCCCACCTGAGGCCGCAAGCAGCAATCCCGGACCTTGTCATCTACCTGCAGGCCCAGCCCGAGACGCTGGTCGAGCGCGTGAAGAAGCGCGGCATTTCGATGGAATCCGGCATTTCCGAGATCTACCTCTACCGTCTTTGTGAAAGTTACAGCCGTTTCTTTTATCATTACGACGCCGCTCCGCTGCTGATCGTGAATACAGAGAACCTGAATCCGATCGAACGCGAAGACGACTACAACCTGCTGGTTCGACGCATCGGAGAAATGCGCGGCAAGCGGGAATTTTTCAACCTTGGGGAATAACTATGTCGGGATATTTGCAAGAAGGCGCACCGGCCGCACCGACGACACGCAGCAAGGCCGTTACCGTGCCGTCGCTGCTGGCGATGAAGAACGCGGGTGAAAAGATTGCGATGCTGACTTGCTACGATGCCAGCTTTGCCGCCTTGATGGACCGTTGCGGCGTGGACGTATTGCTGGTCGGCGACTCCCTCGGCAATGTTTGCCAGGGCCACAGCTCCACGCTGCCTGTCACCCTCGGCGACATCGCCTATCACACCGCCTCGGTGGCACGCGGCAACCAGACCGCCCTGCTGATCGCCGACATGCCGTTCGGCACTTACGCGACGCCCGAAACGGCGTTCGAGAATGCCGTCAAGCTGATGCAGGCCGGCGCGCAAATGGTCAAGCTCGAAGGCGGCGCGTGGCTGGTCGATACGGTGAAGTTCCTGACGGACCGTGCCGTTCCGGTATGCGCCCACCTCGGGCTGACGCCGCAGTCAGTGCATCAGTTGGGCGGGTTCAAGGTGCAGGGGAAGACCGCAGAAGGCGCTGAAAAACTGAAGGCGGATGCCCTCGCCCTGCAAGAAGCCGGCGCCTCAATCCTGGTGCTGGAAGCCATTCCGACGGCGCTTGGCAAGGAAGTGACCGACTTGCTCGCCATGCCGACCATCGGCATCGGCGCCGGTCCCGATTGCTCCGGACAGGTGCTGGTCATGCACGACATGCTGGGCGTTTTCCCCGGCAAGAAGGCACGTTTCGTGAAGAACTTCATGGACGGCCAGACCAGCATCGAAGCGGCCATTCGCGCCTACATTGCCGCGGTCAAGGACAAGTCCTTCCCCGCGGCCGAACACTGCTTTTAATTAATCGTTGTTCTCGTAACGCGCGAGGCTCCTCGGCATCTTTTCGGCCAGGTCCTCGGCGTTACTCACGGTCAGCCCCAGATCGCGCAGCAGGCCGTCCTTGAGGCCGTAGATCCAGCTATGGATCGTGAGTTGCTGGCCCCGCTCCCAGGCATCCTGCACGATCGTCGTCTGGCACACGTTGACCACCTGCTCCAGTACATTCAACTCGCACAGACGATCCTGCCTTTCGCCCAGCGGCAGCACCTCGCCGAGGTAGCGTTCATGTTTCTGGTGCACGTCCTGGACGTGGCGCAGCCAGTTGTCCGCCAGCCCGACACGCCGGCGCGCGAGCGCGGCATGCACCCCGGAGCAGCCGTAGTGGCCGCACACAATCACGTGCTTCACACCCAGCACGTCGATCGCGAACTGCAGGACCGACAGGCAGTTGAGATCGGTATGTACCACGACGTTGGCGACATTTCGATGCACGAACAGCTCGCCAGGCAGCAGGTTGACGATTTCGTTGGCGGGCACGCGGCTGTCGGCGCAACCGATCCACAGGTATTCGGGGGATTGCTGGCCGGCGAGCTTTTTGAAAAACGAGGCGTCGTTGGCGACCATGGCGGCAGCCCAGTCGCGGTTGCTCTGGAACAGGTGCTCCAGCATCACGGAATTGTTGTCGTTCTGAGTCATCTTGCGTCAATCATGAACAGGGAACAGGCAGGCCGCCCAGACGCAATAAGCGCAAAGATACGCGGAGTTAGGTGAACTTAGCGCAGAAAGCCTGCTTGGCGCGGACGGCATGACGTCCGGCACCACCGGACGCACCGCGCATTATACAGAGGGCAAGGTTGCCCTCCTTGAAACCCCTACAAAGGATCAGGAGTTGTTGCCGCGCGTGCCGGTCTCAGGCTTCTCGCCCAGCATCAGCGGCTTAAGTTGCGCATCGACCGGCTTCTCGCCCAGCCAGATCTTCAACAAGGCGTTATAGAACGCGACGTCAGGCAGAACATCGGACACCTTCTTGCCATTGACGTGGACCACCGTTCCCGTCCCGGGAATCCAGTCGGTCGTGAGCACATCTCCCTTCTTCAGCTCGGGAATGGACGCGAAAATCTCGCCAAACTTCTGCAATTGCATGATCAGCCTGGCTTTTTCGTTCTTGTCGCTGTTCTGCTGGATACCGCTCATGAAACCGCGGCCGAGCTCTTCATTGCTGACATCGCGGAGCATGACGATCGTGACGCGCTTCGGACCTGGCGCGGCGAGGACATCCTGCACGGCAGACTTTTTCTCGGGGAGGTAGAGGCCGGCGACATACACCTTGAATACGGCTTTGTAGCGCACGCCAGCGCCGTTGAGCTTCAGTTCCTGATTTGCCAGACGCACGGAATCGTCGAGTTTGACGCCGGCGACCTCGGCAGCAGAGAGATGAGCGGGGAATGACAGGACCGCTGCAGCACTAATGAGGCCGAGCGCACGAGTTACGCGGATGCCAAGCTTCATATTGCCTCCTGAGTGATATTGACGCACAGCAATAGTACGAGCGTTTGATTATCCGGAGAAAAGCTAGAGCCCCTGCTCTAAATCGTGCAGAAAAAAAGCCGCGGGTTGTTGAAACCGGCGGCTTTGAAAAGAGGATATCGCGCTTACTCGAAGAATTCCTTGACCTTGTCCTTCCAGGACTTGCTTTGCGGGCTGTGCTTGGAGCCGCCAGCGGTCGTCAGCTTTTCAAACTCCTGCAGCAGTTCCTTCTGGCGGTCGGTCAGCTTCACCGGCGTTTCCACCACGACGTGGCAGAACAGGTCGCCGGCATAACCCGAGCGCACACCCTTGATGCCCTTGCCGCGCAGCCTGAACGTCTTGCCGGACTGCGTACCTTCCGGCAGGGTGAAGGATGCCTTGCCATTAAGCGTCGGCACTTCGACTTCGCCACCCAATGCCGCCTTTGCAAACGACACCGGAATCTCGCAATGCAGGTCGTCACCGTCACGCTGGAACACGGGGTGCTGCTTGATGCGGATTTCCACGTAAAGATCACCCGGAGGCCCCCCGTTCATGCCCGGCTCGCCGTTGCCGGATGAGCGGATGCGCATGCCGTCGTCGATACCGGCCGGGATCTTCACTTCCAGCGTCTTGTTGCGCTTGATGCGTCCCGCGCCGCTGCACGTCGGGCAGGGATTGGGAATCATCTTGCCCGTGCCATGGCACTTCGGGCAGGTCTGCTGGATGCTGAAGAAGCCCTGCTGCATGCGCACCTGGCCCTGGCCGCCGCAAGTGGTACAGGTGGCCGGCGACGTACCCGGCTTCGCGCCGGAGCCATGGCAGGTGTCGCATTCATCCCAGGACGGCACGCGGATGGTGGTGTCGTATCCGTGGGCTGCCTGCTCTAGCGTGATTTCCAGGTTGTAGCGCAGGTCGGCCCCGCGGTAGACCTGCGGACCGCCGCGGCCGCCGCGCGCGCTCTGGCCGAAGATATCGCCGAAAATATCGCCGAAGGCATCGGAGAATCCGCCACCGAAGCCCGCACCTCCCGCGCCAAAGCCGCCGCCGCCCATGTTCGGGTCGACACCCGCATGGCCGTAACGGTCATAGGCTTCGCGCTTGTCCGCGTCGGAAAGCATCTCGTAGGCTTCTTTCGCCTCTTTGAACTTCTCTTCCGCACCCTTGCTGTCCGGATTGCGGTCCGGGTGGTACTTCATCGCGAGCTTGCGATACGCCTTCTTGATTTCTTCCTCGGAGGCGTTCTTCGCTACACCCAGAATCTCGTAATAATCTCGCTTTGACATCTTGTAGGCGTCCTGTTTCTAAACGCAAAACGCCGAGTCGAGGATCTGGACGATCGCATCGGCTCGGCGGGCCATCGCGGCGCTAAGTTGCCTTAGCCGCGATGAAGGTTATTACTTGTCTTTGACTTCCTTGAAGTCGGCGTCAACGACGTCTTCTTCCTTGGCCTTGGCTTCCGATGCACCTGCACCCGCGCCGCCGGCAGCGCCTGCGGCACCCGCCGCACCTGCCTGCTGCGCCTGTGCGTCAGCGTACATCTTTTCGCCCAGCTTCTGCGCGGCGGTCGACAGCGCGGCAACCTTGGCGTCGATGTCGGACTTGTCGTTGCCCTTCAGGACGCCTTCCAGATCCTTGATCGCTGCTTCGATCTTTTCCTTCTCGCCGCCATCCAGCTTGTCGCCATACTCGCTCAGCGCCTTCTTGGTCGAGTGAACCAGCGCGTCGCCCTGGTTGCGCGCGTCGGCCAGTTCCTTCAGCTTGCGATCTTCGTCGGCATACAGCTCGGCATCCTTCACCATCTTCTGGATTTCGTCCTCGGACAAACCGGAGTTCGCCTTGATGGTGATCTTGTTTTCCTTGCCGGAAGCCTTGTCCTTCGCGCCGACATGCAGGATGCCGTTGGCGTCGATGTCGAAGGTCACTTCCACCTGCGGAATGCCGCGCGGTGCCGGCGGAATGCCTTCGAGGTTGAACTCGCCCAGCAGCTTGTTGCCGGTCGCCATTTCACGCTCGCCCTGGTAGACCTTGATGGTCACGGCCGGCTGGTTGTCGTCGGCGGTCGAGAACACCTGGCTGAACTTGGTCGGGATCGTGGTGTTCTTCTGGATCATCTTGGTCATCACGCCACCCAGGGTTTCGATACCCAGGGAAAGCGGAGTCACGTCCAGCAGCAGCAGGTCCTTGCGGTCGCCCGACAGCACGGAACCCTGGATTGCTGCACCGACGGCCACGGCTTCATCCGGGTTGACGTCCTTGCGCGGCTCCTTGCCGAAGAATTCCTTCACCTTTTCCTGCACCTTCGGCATACGGGTCATGCCGCCCACCAGGATCACGTCCTGGATGTCGGAGACCTTCACGCCGGCATCCTTGATCGCGATGCGGCACGGCTCGATGGTGCGCTCGACCAGTTCCTCGACCAGCGATTCCAGCTTGGCGCGGGTGATCTTCATGTTGAGGTGCACCGGCGCGCCGTTGACCATGGCAATGTACGGCTCGTTGATTTCGGTCTGCTGCGAGGAGGACAGCTCGATCTTCGCACGCTCGGCGGATGCCTTGATGCGCTGCAGGGCGATCGGGTCCTTCGACAGGTCGAGGCCGTTGATCTTCTTGAACTCTTCGATGACGTAATCGATCATGCGCTGGTCGAAGTCTTCGCCGCCAAGGAAGGTGTCGCCGTTGGTGGACAGCACTTCGAACTGCATTTCGCCGTCGACGTCCGCGATCTCGATGATGGAGATGTCGAAGGTGCCGCCGCCGAGGTCATACACGGCGATCTTGCGGTCACCCTTGCCGCTCTTGTCGAGGCCGAATGCCAGGGCAGCCGCGGTCGGCTCGTTGATGATGCGCTTCACGTCCAGGCCGGCGATGCGGCCGGCGTCCTTGGTTGCCTGGCGCTGAGCGTCATTGAAGTAAGCCGGCACGGTGATCACGGCTTCGGTCACTTCTTCGCCGAGGTAGTCTTCAGCGGTCTTCTTCATCTTGCGCAGCACTTCCGCGGAAACCTGGGGCGGCGCGAGCTTCTTGTCGCGTGCCTGCACCCATGCGTCGCCGTTGTCGGCCTTGACGATTTCATAGGGCATCAGATTGATGTCCTTCTGGACTTCGTTTTCCTGGAATTTGCGGCCGATCAGGCGCTTGACCGCATAGAGGGTGTTCTTGGGGTTGGTGACGGCCTGGCGCTTTGCGGGCGCGCCGACGAGGATTTCGCCGTCGTCCTGATAGGCGATGACGGAAGGCGTCGTGCGGGAGCCTTCGGAGTTTTCGATAACCTTCGGCTGACCGCCTTCCATGATGGCGACGCAGGAGTTGGTCGTCCCCAAGTCAATGCCAATGATCTTGCCCATGATGTATTCCTTTAAAACGAGAGTTTTCTAATGTGTTGTATATGTGGAACAAAGTGCCGGTTTCAAGCGCCTTTGTCGCACTTCTCCGAATTTTTTATTGCGCCACCGTGACCAGCGCGGGCCGCAGCAGGCGGTCGGCGATCATGTAGCCCTTCTGCAAGACGGTGACGATAGTGTTCGCCTCCTGATCAGCGGGCACCATGGAAATGGCCTGGTGTTTCATCGGGTCGAGCTTCTCGCCCGGCACCGGATTGATTTCCTGCAGGCGGTTGCGCTCGAAGGCGGCGCTCAGTTGCTTGAGCGTCATTTCGACGCCTTCCTTCAGCGACTCCACGGACGGGGTATCCAGCTTGAGGGCCATTTCCAGGCTGTCCTTCACCGGGACCAGCGCTTCGGCAAAACCTTCGATCGCGAACTTGTGCGCCTTGGCGACGTCTTCCTGTGCACGGCGGCGGATATTTTCCGTGTCGGCCTTGGCGCGCAGGAATGCGTCTTGCATCTCTGTCGCACGTGCCTCCGCTGCTGCCAGCCGCTCTTCCAGGCCCGCGCCGGTTTGTGCCTGTGCGGGCTGTTCAGCAGTCGCGCCGTCTTGCGGCGGCATTGCCTGTTCTACCTGGTCCTGCATCTTTTCTTGATCTTGCATCACAAAAAGTCTCCAGAAAATCAATGACTTAGTTTCGATTGCAACACTAAATGGGGGTATCCCTTACTTTTTCAAGGGGAATGAGATGCTTTATTTGAGAAAAATTTGCCGGGCGCAGAGCGTAAAGACTTGTTACACACTTTACTGCGCACAGGGCTTCAATTTAGGGACAGGCGTACTAGGATGAGCTTAACCAAGTTGCAACTGGATGGTGCCGGTTGCAAAGGAGTAAAGACCATGAAACTGCCACTAATTTCGGCATCGGTCGTCGCCTACACCCTGCTCGGCGCGGCCTGGATTTGCCAAGCTGACTTGTTGTTCTAAGCCCCTCCGGAAAGACCGGAGCTGCCTAGTTTTTTGCCCCCATTTGTACGGCCCGTTGACGCGCCACTTCAGCTTCCTTGCGCGCATCCTCACGCATTTGCGGCGTCTGCATCGTGGGCCAGCCGACCATGTGCTGCTCGGCAATCTCGGCCAGGGCGGTAATCCATGCGGGGTCTTCATTGAGGCAGGGGATGTAATGGAATTCTTTACCGCCAGCGGTAAGAAAGTCCTGCTTGACCTCCATTGCAATTTCTTCCAGGGTTTCCAGGCAATCGCTGGAAAAGCCGGGACATAGCACGTCGATGCGGCGCACGCCTTCCTTGCCCATCTTCTGGACGGTCGGCGCCGTGTAGGGCTGCAACCACTCCGCCTTGCCGAAGCGAGACTGGAAGGTGACGATGTACTGCTCGGGCGTCAGCCGCAGTGCATTCGCCAGCAGGCGCGCCGTCTTGTGGCATTCGCAGTGGTAGGGATCGCCCAAGAGCAGCGTTCGCTTGGGCACGCCGTGGAAACTCATGACCAGCTTGTCGGGCCTGCCGTGCACTTCCCAATGCGCCAGTACGGAGTTCTTCAGCGCGTCGATGTAGCCCTCGTTGTCGTGATAGTGCTTGACGAAGCGCAGCTCGGGCACGTTGCGTACCTTCGCGTAATGACTGAACACGGCATCGAAGATGGACGCCGTCGTCGTCGCCGAATATTGGGGATAAGCTGGCAGGATCAGGATGCGGTCGCAGCCATCGGCCTTGAGCTTGTCGACGACCTGGGCCACGGAGGGACTGCCGTAGCGCATGGCATAGGCGACCTGCACATCATGTCCGCGTTCACCGAGATAGCCGCGGAGCAGCGCCGCCTGCTTCTTCGTATGCACCAGCAGGGGCGAACCTTCCTGCGTCCAGATGGACGCATACTTGGCCGCCGATTTCGACGAACGGAATGGCAGGATCACGCCGTGGAGAATGAGCCACCAGAGCGCTCGCGGGATTTCCACCATGCGCGGGTCCCACAGGAATTGCTTGAGGTAGCGCCGAACGGCGGGCGTGGTCGGCTCGTCGGGCGTACCAAGGTTGACCAGGACAAGGCCGGTCTTTGACAGCGTGCCGTGCGAATACGGCGGTTCCGGATTGGGGCGCATCGTGTGCGGGTTTCCTGTTGTTCTGTGTTAGGAGGCGAGCAGTTCGCGCGCGTGCTTGCGCGTTGTTGCGGTGATTTCGAGGCCGCCGAGCATGCGGGCGATTTCCTCGATGCGCGCTTTCGAATCGAGTGCGTCGATGTTGGACAAGGTACGCCCTTCGAGGCTGCGCTTGCTGACCTGGAAATGCTGGTTGGCCTGGCTGGCGACCTGTGGCAGGTGGGTCACGCACAGCACCTGGCGGTCCTGGCCAAGCCGCTTGAGCAGGCGGCCCACGACTTCCGCCACGCCACCGCCGATGCCGCTGTCGACTTCGTCGAAAATCAGCGTCGGCGTCACGGTTGCGGTCGAAGTAATGACCGAAATCGCCAGCGAAATGCGCGCCAGTTCACCGCCGGATGCCACTTTCGCCAGTGGGCGCGGCGAGGTTCCGGCATGGGCGGCGACCAGGAATTCCACCTGCTCCAAGCCGTAGGCGGCGGGTTCGCACTCGTTCAATGCGATGACAAAACGCCCGCCCGACATGCTCAGGTCCTGCATAGCGTCCGTGACGGCTTCGCTCAATGCCTTGGCCGCTTTTGCGCGCGCCTTCGACAGCTTTCCGGCGGTAGACATGTACTCGCTCTTGAGCCTTTCCTCCTGGGCGCGCAGGGCCTCGACATCGCTGGCATCGGCCAGCTGCTTCAACTGTACGGACAGAGTCTCGTATTCCTGTGGCAGGTCCTCGGGCGTGACGCGGAACTTGCGTGCGGTGGAATGGATCGCGTCGAGGCGCGCCTCCACTTCCTGCAGGCGTGCCGGATCGAGCTCGACGCGGCCGAGGTAATCATTAAGTGCATAGACCGCCTCCTGCAACTGGATGCGGGCGGGTTCCAGCGCATCGACGACCGGCTTCAGTGCGGCATCGACATCGGACAGCTTGCCCAGCTTCAGCGTCAGTGCGGACAATTGGGACAGGATGGGATTGGTGTCGGATTCGGAAATGACGGTCAAGGCTTCCTGGGCGCCTTCGAGCAGGCTGGCGGCGTGCGCGAGCCGGCTGTGCTCGTTGCTGATCTCGGCCCACTCGCCCGGCTTGACCGCGAGTTTTTCCAGCTCGCCGACCTGCCATTCGAGGCGCTCGCGTTCGAGCAGGACATTCTTGGCGTTGGTCTCGAATTCTTCGCGTTGCCGTGCCAGCGCGCGCCAGGCCTTGTGGGCGACAGACACCGCTTTGGCCTCGTCAAGCAAGCCGGCCTGGGTGTCGAGCAGCACGCGCTGTGCGTCCACCTTCAACAGCGACTGGTGCGCATGCTGGCCATGGATGTCGACCAGCATTTCGCCCAGCTCGCGCAACTGCGCGGCCGTTGCGGTGATCCCATTGATGAACGCCTTCGAGCGGCCCGCATTGTCGATCACGCGCCGCAGGAGCACGCTGCCTTCGTCATTGCTGATCTCCTGCTCCGCCAGCCATGACTCCACTTCATCATGCGTGCTGAACTCGGCAGTGATATCGGCTTTCGCCGCGCCTTCGCGCACGACACTGGCATCGCCCCGGCCGCCAAGCGCCAGTGCAAGCGCATCGATCAGGATGGACTTGCCGGCGCCGGTTTCGCCGGTGAAGACGGTGAAGCCTGGGGCAAACTCGAGTTCGATCGAATCAACGATCACGAAATCGCGGATGGAAAGTGTGCGAAGCATGTCGGAAATGGCTTTTCGGGCAAAAACAGCCTGCTATTTTAACTTCCCCGCCACGGAGGGATACTCATGCCAGTGCAGCTTTTCCCGCAGGGTATCGTAGTAGCTCCAGCCTTGCGGATGCAGGAAGGTAATGGTGTGTGCAGAACGGCGGATGAAAATGCGGTCGTGATGCTGCAGGCTGGCCAGCGACTGCATGTCAAAATTGACGCTGATGTCGCGTCCGCCCATGATTTCGACGACCACGGTGCAGGAATCGGGAACGACGATGGGCCGGTTGGAGAGCGCGTGCGGCGCGATCGGCACGAGCACCATGCCGGACAGACTTGGATGCAGCAGCGGGCCGCCTGCCGACAGGGCATAAGCGGTCGATCCGGTCGGCGTGGAAATGATCAGACCGTCGGAGCGCTGGTTGTACATGAAGTGTCCGTCGACCTCGACCTTCAGTTCAGCCATGCCAGTGGTCGACCCGCGCGCCACCACGACGTCGTTGAAGGCCAGCGCGTGGAAGATTGGCTCGCCGTCGCGCACCACCGATCCTTCCAGCAGGGTGCGCTGTTCGGACTCGAGTTTTCCGGAAAGCATGTCGGCCAGCACCTGGATCATGCCTTCCTGCGAAATGTCGGTCATGAAACCGAGACGCCCCTGGTTGATGCCAATCAGGGGAACGTTGTATGGCGCGAGCTGACGCGCGATGCCTAGCATCGTACCGTCACCGCCAACGACAATGGCGACGTCGGCGTTGGCGCCGATCTCGGCGGGCGTCATGGCCGGCACCCCGGGAAGCGACACGCTCTGGGCGGTTTCTGCTTCGAGCACGACCTTGTGCCCGGATTGTGCGAGGAATCCGGCAATGTCAGACAATGACTGCTCGATACCGGCGGCCATGTATTTGCCGACGATGGCAACAGTCTGGAAGGCGACCGAGCGGTCAAATGGCTTGAAAGGCAACATGCAGCAGATTAGACCATAATTTGAGGGTCTGTTACAGGCATTGAAACGCAAGAACCCGATCCCATATGTCAAGTATAAGAGCCGTACTGTTCGACCTGGACGACACGCTGTGGCCGATTGTGCCGGTCATCAAGCGCGCGGAAAAGCTGCTCTACGAGTGGTTGAAGCTGAACGCGCCGCCGGTCGCCCAGCGCGTCACGATAGAAAGCATGCGCGAGCGACGCCAGCAATTGATGGCAACCGATCCGGTCTACCAGCTGGACCTGCGCCTCTTGCGCCGTGCCGTGCTGCTGGAGGCATTTACCGATGCCGGACTGGACGTGAGGCTGGTGGACGACGCAATGGATGTGTTTTCGACAGCGCGAAACGAAGTGACGCCGTTCGAGGATGTTCGCCCGGCACTGGAAAGACTCCGCGAACGGGTCGTTCTAGGCTCTGTGTCGAATGGCGTGGCCGACTTGCACGTGGTCGGCATGGCGCATTATTTCCAGGCTTCGCTTGCCGCGCATCACATCGGCTTCGCGAAACCGGATGCGGCGATTTTCCACGCTGCATGCACGGCGCTCGATGTTTCGCCTGGGGAGACCCTGTATGTCGGCGACGACCCGTTCCTGGATGTGGAAGGAGCGCAGAAAGCGGGCCTGCGTGCTGCATGGATCAATCGCCAGGAGCTCGGGCCGGACCGCGTGTTGCCAGAACAAGTTCGCCCGGATGCCGTATTTGGCAACCTGTACGAACTGGAAAGCTGGCTGGATGAGCAGTAACCCCTTGATAACAATCGATATCGGGTGACGCCTGCAGGCAACATGTTCTGGCACCCGCTGTCATGGCTCGGTAGAATAATCGTATGCAACTCGATTCCCGCGCACAAACATTGCTCAAGGCCTTGGTCGAACGTTATATCGCCGACGGCCAGCCCGTTGGCTCGCGCGCCCTTTCCAGGATTTCCGGACTTGAACTGTCCCCGGCGACCATTCGCAACATCATGGCCGACCTGGAAGAGCTCGGCTATGTGTGCAGCCCGCACACCTCGGCGGGACGGATACCGACGCCGCGCGGCTACCGGATGTTCGTCGACACCCTGCTGACCGTGCAGCCGATCGACGAAACGACCGTGGAATCGAAACTGCAACCGCGCCTGCAGACAGCTTCGCCGCAAAAGATCATTTCCAATGCGGCCCAGATGCTGTCCTCCCTGTCGCAGTTTGCCGGCGTGGTCATGACGCCGCGCCATGAGTCGGTCTTCCAGCAGATCGAGTTCATGCGGCTTTCCGAGAAGCGCATCCTCCTGGTGATCGTCACGCCCGGTGGAGATGTGCAGAATCGCCTGCTGCTGACCGATGTCGACTACTCGCCGGCGCAGCTGGTGCAGGCGGCGAACTACATCAACCAGCACTTCGCCGGCCTGGGCTTCGACGAGGTGCGGACCCGCCTGCAGAACGAATTGCGCCAGCTGCGCGACGACATGACGCGCCTGATGCAGGCAGCGGTGGAAGCGGGCAGCGATGCGATGGCAGAAAACGAGGAAGATGTTGTCATTTCCGGCGAACGCAATCTCCTCAGCGTCACCGACCTCGCGTCGAACATGAATTCACTGCGCAAGCTGTTCGACCTGTTCGAGCAGAAGACCAGCCTGATGCAACTGCTCGACGTATCGAGCAAGGCGACGGGTGTGCAGATTTTCATCGGTGGCGAATCCCAGCTCGTGCCGATGGAAGAAATGAGCATTGTCACCGCGCCCTATGAAGTCAACGGCAAGATCGTGGGAACACTCGGGGTCATCGGCCCGACGCGCATGGCTTACGAGCGCGTCATACCGATCGTCGACATCACGGCCAAGCTTCTGTCCAACGCGCTCAGCCATCACTGAGTAACGATTTAAATCATCACTTCGGCCAGCAGCTTGTTGTTGGCCGCATCGATTTCCGTGAATTGCAGGCCGGTACGAAATCCATCGGTTCCGGCCAGGATGCTGTAGACCACCTTGGCCATGGCAAAAACACGGACCGTCTTTCCATTCAAGGGCGCCTCGAATCCGACATTGCATACCTTTCCCGACGGGAGTTGCTCGGGAACCATGAGACATAGACCGCCGAGGGAGATGTCAATAGTTTTGGCACGCAGGGCCGGCATGCCGGGAAGCGCGACGCGGGCCTGCGCGCGCAAGACTTTGCGGGGATAGACTCTGGTTTCAGAATTGGCAGTCATCAGGGGAAAACCTGGCCTGCAGCAGTCGGTGGTTGGCCCCTTGGCGGGGCATGACAACGGATTATGCAGGCGGGAAAAGCAATGAGTTCAGGAACGCTGCCGGCAATCGCCGGCTCGGCAGATCAACGGGGCCGATGGGGGCAATCGGATTTGGTGCAGTGGCCGTAAAGTGCCAGCGCGTGCTCGGAGATATCGAACCCGCGCTCTTTCGCAATCTTCTGCTGCCGTTTTTCGATCTCATCGTCGAAAAACTCCTCCACCCTGCCGCAGTCGAGGCAGACGAGATGGTCATGATGCGACCCCGCGTTCAGCTCGAACACCGCCTTGCCGGTTTCGAAATGGTTCCGGTGCAGCAGGCCCGCCTGCTCGAACTGCGTCAGCACGCGGTAAACCGTTGCCAATCCGACATCCATGTTTTCGGTCAGGAGAATCTTGTACACGTCCTCCGCACTCAGATGGCGGACCGTGCTCGTCTGGAAAATCTCGAGAATCTTCAGCCGCGGCAGCGTCGCCTTCAGGCCGCTGGCTTTCAGATCATTAGGCGTGTTGGTCATGTTGTTGGTCGGTTTCCGTATATCTGCTTTATCATATAGCGTTTTGGCCAGATTGCTCAACGAATTGAGAACCATTTATGCGAATGTCGCCCTTCAGTGCTGATCGTTCAACCCTTGCTGCGGCATTCTGCCTCGCCGCCGCCGTCCTTTCCGGTTGCGCGAGCAAAAATCCATTGATCGACGAACCCGCTGCCGCCAGCACCCCGGCTGCCGAGCAATCCGCATCAAGCGCATTGACGACGTCAAAGCCAACCGGCATCCAGCGCTTCCTGGGATTTCTCACGCCTTATCGCATCGATATTCAGCAGGGCAATTTCGTGTCGCGTGAAATGGTGGCGCAACTAAAAGAAGGCATGCAGCGCAGCGAAGGCGTCACTCGCGAGCAAGTGCGTTTCGTCCTCGGCACGCCCCTGCTGACTGACATGTTCCATGCCGACCGCTGGGATTACGTGTTCCGCATGAAGAAAAGTAGTGGCGAAGTCATCGCCAGCCGCGTGACGGTCTTCTTCAAGGATAACCGTGTGGTCAACATCGACGGTGACACCTTGCCGACTGAACAAGAATATCTCGCATTCATCGCTGGCACCGCCGGCAAGTAAGAGCATCACATGAGCCAACTGAAAATCGCCGTAGCAGGCGCATCCGGCCGCATGGGCCGCATGCTGATCGAAACGATCCAGAACGCAGACGACGCTACACTCGTCGGCGCGCTCGACGTACCGCAATCGCCGGCCATCGGCACCGATGCGGCGGCCTTCCTGGGCAAGCCCGCGGGCGTGACCATCGAGTCCGATCTGGCGAAAGGTCTCGCCGACGCCGAATTCCTGATCGACTTTACGCGCCCGGAAGGCACGCTCAAGCACCTCGAGTACTGCGCGCAGCACGGCATCAAGGTCATCATCGGCACAACCGGTTTCGATGAAGCCGGCAAGGCCGCCATTGCGGCAGCCGCACAAAAGACTGCCGTCGTGTTCGCACCGAATATGAGCGTCGGCGTCAACGTCACGCTCAAGCTGCTGGAAATGGCGGCGAAGAGCTTCTCCCACGGTTATGACATCGAAATCATCGAAGCGCACCATCGTCACAAGGTGGACGCCCCGTCCGGCACCGCGCTCAAGATGGGCGAAGTCATTGCCTCCGCACTCGGCCGCGACCTCGACGATGTCGCGGTATACGCCCGTGAAGGCGTGACTGGCGAGCGCGAGCCGTCGTCGATCGGCTTTGCAACCATCCGTGGCGGCGACATCGTTGGCGACCATACGGTACTGTTTGCCGGCATCGGCGAACGCATCGAAATCAGTCACAAGTCGTCCAGCCGCTTCAGCTATGCCCAGGGCAGCGTCCGCGCCGCGCGCTTCCTCGCCGACAAGAAGACCGGCCTGTACGACATGCAGGATGTCCTCGGCCTGAAGTAAAGGAACGAGGCGCAGGCCACGCGATGCCGACACCCGCGCCAGTTGCCGCCGCCGCGACCATCCTGCTGCATGCATTACTGATTGTGGCAGTGGTTCGGGGGCTGACGGCCAAGCCGGAACCCGATACGCGCAGCGAGCCGGTACAGGTCCAACTCCTCCGGCCCGAACCTCCCCCCTTTCCGGTGGCGCCTCCCGCACCGCACGTGCCAGCTCCTGCGCCAGCGCCGGTGAAGAAGGCGCGTCCCACGCCCAAGCCGGCCCCCATTCCCAAGCCCGCCCCAAGCGTCGCCGCACCTTCGCCCGCCCCCGCGCACACCACATCGCAGGACACGAAGCCCGCTCCCGCCGCCGGACCGCCTGCGTCCGCGCCTGCGCCTGCAGCACCACCGGCACCACCGGCAGCGCCAGCCCCACCCGCTCCAGTACGGACCAGTGCGTCAGAGGCGAGCTATGCAGCGACCAATCGCACGCCGCCCTACCCGCGCATTTCGCTCAACAATGGCGACGAAGGCACGGTCGTCCTGCGCGTGCTCGTTACGGCGGAAGGCACAGCGGGCGCAGTGGAGATCAAGTCCTCGAGCGGCCACACCCTGCTCGACGAATCCGCCCGGAAGACCGTCATGAGCTGGCGCTTCAAGCCGGCCACGATCGACGGCAAACCAGTGGCCGAGTGGTATCAGGTGCCCATTCCGTTTAAACTTCAGAACAATTAATCTTTTTTACACAACATGAACCAGTCACTCGGATTTGCGCATTATTGGGCCCAGGGCGACGCCGTCACGCATTCGGTCGCCTACCTGCTCCTGCTGATGTCGGTCGTCAGCTGGTACTACATCTTCTCGAAGACCTGGAGCTCCTGGCGCATCCGCCGCAGCGCCGGCGCGCTGGAGGGTTTTTGGAAGGCCCCGACGCTGACCGACGCCATCGCCGTCGTCAAGAATGCCGACAGTGAGAACGTGTACGCCCCGCTCGCGATCCAGAGTGCGGAAGCCGCCAATGTCACTGCGCAGGCCGGATCGCTGAATGCGAGCATCGACCCGAGCGAGCTGATCACGCGCACCCTGCGCCAGGAAATCAACCGCGTGTCGTCACGCCTGGAGAACGGACTCACCCTGCTGGCCTCCGTCGGATCCACCGCGCCCTTCGTCGGGCTGTTCGGCACCGTCTGGGGCATCTACCACGCGCTGGTCGCGGTCTCCACCACCGGCACGGTGCAGATCGACAAGGTCGCTGGCCCGGTGGGTGAAGCGCTGATCATGACCGCACTCGGCCTCGTGGTCGCCATTCCGGCCGTGCTCGCCTATAACGCATTTACGCGCGTGAACCGGGTCACGCTGGCGGAACTCGACGCCTTCGCGCACGACCTCCACGCCTTCCTGACGACCGGCGCTCGCGTCGGCAAATAAGGAGACACGCCATGGCCTTCGGCGGATTCAACGACAACCAGAAGCAGGCGCCCATGGCGGACATCAACGTGACGCCCATGGTCGACGTGATGCTGGTGCTCCTCGTGATCTTCATCATCACCGCGCCGCTGTTCAC
Organism: Noviherbaspirillum sp. ST9; assembly: GCF_048799745.1. Taxonomy (NCBI): domain Bacteria; kingdom Pseudomonadati; phylum Pseudomonadota; class Betaproteobacteria; order Burkholderiales; family Oxalobacteraceae; genus Noviherbaspirillum; species Noviherbaspirillum sp. ST9. The sequence continues at coordinate 251,059 of NZ_JBLWFR010000007.1, forward strand.
CCACGCCATCAAGCTCGACTTACCCAACGCCCCGGCCGCAGTCTCGCCGCAAAAGCCGGAAACGATCACCCTGTCGATCAACGGCGAAGGCCGGATCTTCTGGAACAATGATCCGGTCGACGAAAAGGACCTGGGGCAGAAGCTGGCGCAGGAGTCGCAAAAGAATCCGCAGCCCGAATTGCAACTGCGCGCCGACAAATCCACACGGTACGAGGTCATTGCACGCGTCATGTCTGCGGCGCAGACCAACGGCATGAACAAGCTCGGCTTCGTTACCGACGCCAAGGAAAACTAAGACCATGCCCGACGTATCGCTCGATGGCCGCCGTATCAGCGACTGGAAGACCTTTCATGCCGAATGCCAGGCCGTTTTCGGATTTCCGGATTTCTACGGCCGCAACATGGATGCGTGGATCGATTGCATGGGCGGCGTGCGCGACGATGACGGCATGACAAAATTCGCGCTCAATCCGGATGAAATCCTGTGCATCGAGCTTCTGCACGCGGAAACCCTGCGCAGGAAGGCGCCTGAAATCCTCGAAGCGCTGGAGGAATGCACCGACGAAGTGAACGAACGCTGCATCGAAAGCGGCCAGAAACCGCCCCTGCGCCTGCTGCTGCGCTGATTCGCGCCCAAATTCCCCCGCTGTTGCGGCGCAACACCCCCTCCCGGGCGGTATAATCGCCGGTTCACATTCACTTTCACCAGCCTCATCCGCCATGCAAGAAAAATATCTTCCCGGCGACGTCGAAAAAGCGGCGCACGCTCACTGGAATGCCATCGACGCGTACAAGACTGTCGAGCACGCCAAGGATCGCAACGGCAACGAAAAGAAAAAATTCTATGCCTGCTCCATGCTGCCCTACCCGTCCGGGAAGCTGCACATGGGCCACGTACGCAATTACACCATCAACGACATGCTGTCGCGCTTCCTGCGCATGAACGGCTACAACGTGCTGATGCCGATGGGCTGGGACGCGTTCGGCCTGCCCGCCGAGAATGCCGCGCTGAAAAACGGTGTGCCGCCGGCGAAGTGGACGTACGACAACATCGCCTACATGAAGAAGCAGATGCAGGCAATGGGCCTGGCGATCGACTGGTCGCGCGAAGTCGCCACCTGCGACCCGAGCTACTACAAGTGGAACCAGTGGCTTTTCCTGAAGATGCTGGAAAAGGGCATCGCGTACCGCAAGACCCAGGTCGTCAACTGGGACCCGGTCGACCAGACCGTGCTCGCCAATGAGCAGGTCATCGACGGCCGCGGCTGGCGTACCGGCGCGCTGGTGGAAAAGCGCGAGATCCCCGGCTACTACCTGAAGATCACCGACTACGCGGAAGAACTGCTCGACCACGTCGTCAACAAGCTGCCCGGCTGGCCCGAGCGCGTTCGCATCATGCAGGAAAACTGGATCGGCAAGAGCGAAGGCGTGCGTTTCGCCTTCCCGCACGAGATCCGCGATGCGCAAGACAACCTGATCCAGGACGGCAAGCTGTTCGTGTTCACCACGCGCGCCGACACCATCATGGGCGTGACCTTCTGCGCCGTCGCGCCCGAACATCCGCTGGCCACGCATGCGGCCGCATCGAATCCCAAGCTCGCCGCCTTCATTGAAGAATGCAAGCGCGGCGGCACGACCGAAGCCGAGCTGGCGCTCAAGGAAAAGGAAGGCCTGCCCACCGGCCTGTTCGTCACCCATCCGCTGACCGGCAAACAGGTCGAGGTCTGGGTTGGCAACTACGTGCTCATGACCTACGGCGACGGTGCCGTCATGGGCGTGCCGGCGCACGACGAGCGTGATTTCGCGTTCGCGAAGAAATACAACCTGCCGATCGAGCAGGTCATTGCGGTCGAAGGCGAAACCTATTCCACCGATGCCTGGCAGGAATGGTATGGCGACAAGCAGCGCGGCGTGACCGTCAATTCCGGCGCCTACGACGGCCTGAACTACAAGGCGGCAGTCGACAAGATCGCCGCCGACCTGGCGACGAAGGGCAACGGCGAAAAGAAAACCACCTGGCGCCTGCGCGACTGGGGCATCAGCCGCCAGCGCTACTGGGGCACGCCGATCCCGATCATCCACTGCGACAGCTGCGGCTCGGTGCCGGTGCCGGAAAAAGACCTGCCGGTCGTGTTGCCGCAGGATTGCGTGCCGGACGGCTCTGGCAATCCGCTGAACAAGCGTGAAGACTTCCTGCGTTGCGACTGCCCGAAGTGCGGCAAGCCCGCGCGTCGCGAAACCGACACGATGGACACCTTCGTCGATTCGTCCTGGTACTTCATGCGCTATTGCGATCCGAAGAACGACGAGCAGATGGTTGCCGGCGGCGCGAACTACTGGATGCCGATGGACCAGTACATCGGCGGCATCGAGCACGCGATTCTGCACCTGCTGTATGCGCGCTTCTGGACCAAGGTCATGCGCGACCTTGGCCTGGTCAAGGTCGACGAGCCGTTCACCAACCTGCTCACGCAGGGCATGGTGCTGAACCACATTTATTCCCGCCGCACGCCGCAGGGCGCGATCGAATACTTCTGGCCGCATGAAGTCGAGAACGTCCACGACGACAGCGGCCGCATCGTCGGCGCCAAGCTCAAGAGCGACGGCTCGGCCGTTTCCTACGACGGCGTCGGCACGATGTCGAAGTCGAAGAACAACGGCGTCGACCCGCAAGACCTGATCGACCAGTACGGCGCGGACACCGCCCGCCTCTTCGTCATGTTTGCTTCGCCGCCGGAGCAGACGCTGGAATGGAACGACGCCGGCGTGGAAGGCGCGAACCGCTTCCTGCGCCGTGTCTGGGCCTTCGCCCATGCGCAGGCAGAACGCGTCAAGTCCTCGCAGGAAGTCGATTTCGGCGCTCTCCCCGAGCAGCACAAGGCGCTGCGCCGCGAAGTGCACAAGATCCTGCAACAGGCCGACCACGATTTCCGCCGCCTGCAGTACAACACCGTCGTCTCGGCCTGCATGAAGATGCTGAACACGCTGGAAGGCGCGAAGCTCGACGACTCTGCCCAGACCAACGCCGTGATCGCGGAAAGCCTGTCGGTTTTCCTGCGCGTGCTGTATCCGGTCGCGCCGCACATCACCCACGTGCTGTGGCAGGAACTTGGCCTGTCCGTCGCATTCGGCGACATCCTCGACGCAGCATGGCCGCAGGTCGACCCGGCCGCGCTGGAACAGGCTGAAATCGAACTCGTGGTCCAGGTCAACGGCAAGCTGCGCGGCAGCGTAAAGGTGCCGAAGGATGCCGACAAGGCAGCCATCGAAGCCGCCGCGCTGGCCAACGAAAACGTGAAGAAGTTCGTCGAGGGCGCGCCGAAGAAGGTCATCGTCGTGCCCGGCAAGCTGGTCAACATCGTTGCCTGACCCCAGGAGATGCCCATGAATCGCCGCGCCGTCCTGGCCCTGTCCACAGCCCTCATGCTGAGCGCATGCGGTTTCCAGCTGCGCGGCTCCAATGGCCAGGCCCGGCTGCCGTTCAAGACGATTTACATCGGCACGGCGGAAACCTCGCCACTGGGCATCGAACTGCGGCGCTATATCCGCGCCAGCGGAGACACGACAGTGGTCACCGACCAAAAGCAGGCAGAAGCGACCATTGAAGTGCTGAACGAAGTACGCGAAAAGGCGACCCTGACCCTCAACACCCAGGGCCGCGTGCGCGAGTACTCGCTGTACTACCGCGTGAAGTTCCGCGTGAAGGACGGCAAGGAAAAGGAATTGCTGGCCCCGACCGAGCTGATCCTCAAGCGCGACATCAGCTTCAACGAGTCGCAGGTCATCGCCAAGGAAAAGGAAGAAGAGATGCTGTACCGCGACATGCAGTCCGACGTGGTGCAGCAGATCCTTCGTCGCCTCACCGCCCTTAAGGCGTAAGGAATTGCCATGCAGCTGCGGCTCGACGCCCTCGATGCCCATCTCGCGAAGTCGCTCGCGCCCTTGTATGTTATTGCCAGCGACGAGCACCTGCTCGCGCTGGAAGCCGCCGACAAGATCCGCAGGACAGCGCGCGCGCAAGGCTTGACCGAACGCGAGGTACTGGTGGTCGAGCGCAGCTTCAAATGGGGCGAACTGCTCGCCGCCAATCAATCGCAGTCGCTGTTCGGCGACCGCAAGCTGATCGAATTGCGCATCCCGACCGGCAAGCCCGGCAAGGATGGCGGACAGGCGCTGCAAGAATATGCGGGTTCGCTGAATCCGGACAACGTCACGCTGATCACCCTGCCCAAGCTCGATTGGCAGACACAGAAAGCCGCGTGGGTGGCCGCGCTGCAGCAGGCTGCGGTGTACATCGACATCCCGCTTGTGGAGCGCGCGCACCTGCCCTCCTGGATCGGCACGCGCCTGGCGGCGCAGAAGCAGAGCGTCGACCGCCCGAGCATCGATTTCATCGCCGATCGCGTGGAAGGCAACCTGCTCGCGGCACATCAGGAAATCCAGAAGCTCGCCCTTCTCTATCCTGAAGGAAAGTTGAGTTTTGAACAGGTGCAGGATGCGGTGCTGAATGTGGCACGCTATGACGTGTTCAAGCTGAATGAAGCGATGTTGGCCGGAGACGCCGCTCGCCTCGTGCGGATGATCGAGGGGTTGAAGGGTGAAGGCGAGGCGCTGCCGCTGGTGTTGTGGGCGATGGCCGAGGAAATCCGCACGCTGCTCAAGATCAAGGCTGGAGCCGCGCATGGCAAAGCCATCGGCATGCTGCTGAAGGAATACCGCATCTGGGGGCCGCGCGAAAAGCTGATGGAACCGGCGCTGCGCCGGCTGAAGCTTTCCACGCTGGAACAGGCACTGCAGGAAGCCGCGCAAATCGATAAGATGGTCAAGGGATTGCGCGCCAAGGCGTTTGCAGGCGATGCATGGGATGCGCTGCTGCAGCTAGGCCTGAAAGTGGCGCGGGGCTGAGCCAGTCAGAATTTGAATATCGAAGCAGGGTCACGACATGGACATCAAGACTTACATGAACGACGTCGGCCAGCGCGCACGCAACGCATCGCGCGCCATGGCCAAGGCCGATACCAGCGCCAAGAACAAGGCGCTGTCGCTGATCGCCGCCGCCATTCGCCGCGATGCGGACGCTCTCCGCGCTGCGAACCGCAAGGACCTGGATGCTGCGCGCGCCAACGGGCTGGCCGAGGCGATGATCGACCGGCTGACGCTGTCCGACAAGGCAATCACCACCATGGCGGAAGGCCTGGAACAGATCGTGTCGCTGCCGGACCCGATCGGCGAAATCTCGAACATGAAGTACCGTCCGACCGGCATCCAGGTCGGCCAGATGCGCGTGCCGCTCGGCGTCATCGGCATCATTTATGAAGCCCGTCCGAACGTGACCGTCGATGCCGCCGGTCTCTGCATCAAGAGCGGCAACGCCACCATCCTGCGCGGCGGGTCGGAAGCAATCCACTGCAACCAGGCGCTGGCGAAATTGGTCAAGGAAGGCCTTGCCGGCGCCGGCCTGCCGTCCGACGCGGTGCAGATCGTCGAAACCACCGACCGCGCCGCCGTCGGCGAACTCATCACCATGCCGCAATACGTGGACGTAATCGTCCCGCGCGGCGGCAAGGGCCTGATCGAGCGCCTGATGAAGGAATCGAAGGTGCCGATGATCAAGCACCTCGATGGCATCTGCCACGTTTACATCGACGACAAGGCCGACATCGAGAAGGCGCTGAAGGTCGCCTTCAATGCGAAGTGCCATCGCTACGGCACCTGCAACACGATGGAAACGCTGCTGGTGGCGCGCGCCATCGCACCGCAGGTGTTGCCCAAACTGGCTGAACTGTACGGCACCAAGGACGTCGAACTGCGTGCCGATGACGAAGCACGGAAGATCCTGTCCGGCTACGCGAACCTGGCGGCCGCGACCGAGGAAGACTGGCGCACGGAATATCTCGCCGCGATTCTTGCCGTCAAGATCGTCGGCGATATGGACGAAGCGATCGGGCACATCAACACCTACTCGTCGCAGCACACCGATGCCATCATCACCGAGGACTACACGCGTGCGATGCGCTTCCTGCGCGAAGTGGATTCCGCTTCGGTCATGGTCAACGCATCGACACGTTTCGCCGACGGTTTCGAATACGGCCTCGGCGCCGAGATCGGCATTTCGAACGACAAGCTGCATGCGCGCGGCCCGGTCGGCCTCGAAGGACTGACTTCGCTGAAGTACGTGGTGTTCGGCCACGGCGAAGTGCGCGAATAACAACAACACACAGGAATTCCATGGGTTATCTCTGGGTCAAAGCACTCCACATTTTCTTCGTCGCCTCCTGGTTCGCAGGACTCTTCTATCTGCCGCGCATCTACGTCAACCTGGCGATGGAAACGGACAAGGCAGCCACCGCGCGCCTCCTGCTGATGGCACGCAAGCTGTACCGCTTCATGACCATCCTTGCCGTCCCGGCACTGGTGTTCGGTCTCTGGCTGTCGCTGGGTTACGGCGTCGGCAAAGGCAACGGCTGGCTGCACGCGAAGCTGGCGATCGTCGTCTTCCTGATTTTCTACCATCACGGCTGCGGCGTGCTGCTGCGCAAGTTCGAGAAGGGCGCCAATACGCACAGCCACAAGTGGTATCGCTGGTTCAATGAAGCGCCGACGCTCGGCCTGTTGGGCGCCGTCGTGCTGGTCGTCGTAAAACCATTCTGATTTCCCCCCGGAGGCAGCCATGACCAAGGTATGCGAATACTTCTTTACCCCGATCTCGCCCTGGACCTATTTCGGTCACGAACGCCTGGTCGCAATGGCGAAGAAGCATGGCGTGCAGGTCGAGGTGAAGCCTTGCGACATCGGCAAGGTGTTCAATGTCTCTGGTGGATTGCCGCTGGCGAAGCGTCCGCCGCAGCGCCAGGCTTACCGCTTGGTCGAGCTCAAGCGCTGGAGCGAGCATCTGCAGATGCCGCTTAACCTGCATCCGAAATTCTTCCCGGTTCCGCCCGACGCGGCGGCAAAGCTGATCATCGCCACCCGCCTGGCGCACGGCTCCGATGCCGCGCTCAACATCGCCGGCGCCATCATGCGCGGCATCTGGGCGGAAGAACGGAACATCAGCGACGCCGACACGCTCATTGCCATCGCGCTCGAATGCGGGCATGACGGCAAGGCGTTGCTGAAATCGTCGGAAACCGCGAGCGTGCAAGGCGAGTTCGACCGCTACACCGACGAGGCGATCGCCAAGAACGTTTTCGGATCGCCTTGGTACATCGTCGATGGCGAAGGGTTCTGGGGTCAGGACCGATTGGATTTCGTCGAGCGCGCGTTCGCCAAATAACATCGCGCCGGTTGAGACCGGCGAGCAATTAACGGATAAAGGGTTCCCCATGTCACATTCATTTTTCTGCCCCTGCCCGCGCGGTTTGGAAGCCGCTCTCGCGGATGAGCTCAACGAGATCGCACGCCAGAGCAAGACACTGAAAGTCCACAACCAGGTGCCGGGCGGCGTGCACTGCTCGGGCGCATTGGCTGACAGCTATCGCATCAACCTGCATTCCCGCATCGCGTCGCGCGTGATGATGCGCATCGCGCACGGCAAGTACGTGAACGAGAACGATATCTACGACCTGACGCTTGCTGCGCCCTGGGAGGAATGGTTCGATGTCGACCACACCATTCGCGTCGACCTCACCGCCATCAAGTCCCCGCTCAAGAGCCTGGAATTCACGACGCTGAAGATCAAGGACGCCGTGTGCGACCGCTTCCGCGACCTGTATTCGAAGCGCCCGTCGGTCAACACGCGCACGCCGGACATGCGCATCGTCGGCTTCCTCGACGCGCACACGTACACCGTGTATCTCGACACCTCGGGCGAGGCGCTCTTCAAGCGCGGATGGCGGCAGGAGACCGGCGACGCGCCGCTGCGCGAGAACCTTGCAGCCGGACTCCTGCGCGTATCAGGCTGGCAGCCGGGAACGGTACTGTTCGATCCGATGTGCGGTTCGGGCACGATCCTCATCGAAGCGGCACAAATCCTCGCCGGCATACCGCCGGGCGCGCGCCGCAGTTTTGCCTTTGAAAAATTCCTCGATTTCAATGCCGATGAATGGTTGGCGATCAAGGGCAGCTTCAAGCCGAATCCCCTGCCAGTCACGCCGACAGTGTTCGGCAGCGACATTTCGGGCGACATGATCGTCATGACACGCAACAACCTGCGCAACGCCGGTATCCAGTTCGAGGTGCCGCTCAAGCAGATCGAGGCGCAGGAAGTGAAGCCTCCCAGCGAGGAGCCGGGCATTGTGCTGACCAACCCGCCGTATGGCGAGCGCATCGGCGTGCGCGGTGACAAATCGCAGGCGCCGGACGAACTGGCCGCTGCGTTCTACAGCGCGTTCAGCACGACACTGAAGCAGCGCTTCGCTGGCTGGAAAGTCTTCCTGTTCACCGCCGACCTCGGGCTGCCGAAGATGCTGCGCCTGAAGGAATCGCGCAAGACGCCGTTCTTCAATGGTGCGCTGGAATGCCGGCTGTTCCGCTTCGACATGGTCGCGGGCTTCAACCGCCGCGAAGAAGCCAAGCCGAAACAGCCCTGAACTCCTGACACCATGCTGTCAGGAGGGGCAATGCATGATGGGCATTCCCATGCAAGAATGCCGTCATGCCTGACCAACGCCTCTCCGACCTGCGCAACCTCGGGCTGAAGTCCGAGGAAATGTTCGCCGCGATCCGCATCCGCACGCCGGCTGAACTCGCCGCGCGCGGAGCAATCGCCACCTTCATCGCATTGAAGCAGGCCGGGCTTCCTGCCAGCCTCAATATGTTGTGGGCGCTGGAGGGCGCGCTTAGCGATTGCGACTGGCGCGAGGTCGCGCGCGACGACAAGCCGCGCCTGCTCACCGAACTCGAGGCGCGCGGAGTGAAACCCTGATGCGCCGCGCTGACCGCCTCTTCCAGATCGCCCAGTACCTGCGCGGGCGTCGCCTGACGACCGCGCGGCAGCTTGCAGACTGGCTCGCTGTGTCCGAGCGGACGATCTATCGTGACATCCGCGACCTGTCGATTTCCGGCGTTCCGGTCGAAGGAGAAGCCGGTGTCGGCTACCGCATCAAGGCCGGGTTCGACCTGCAGCCGCTGATGTTTTCGCCGGACGAGATCGATGCGCTCGTGACCGGCATCCGCATGGTGCAAGCCTGGGGTGGCCCTCAGCTCGGCGCTTCCGGCGCGGCGGCGCTCGCCAAGATCACACTCGCGCTGCCAAAGGATAAGCGCGACTTTGTGGAGGCGACCCCGCTGTTCGCACCCACCTTCCACATTGATCCGCTGCACGGCCATCGCCTCGAATCGATACGGCAGGCGATCAATCGCCGCCGCAAGCTGCTCATGGACTATGTCGACGCCCAGGAACAGGCAACCCGCCGTACCACCTGGCCGCTTGCCCTGTACTTCTGGGGCGGCGTCTGGCTGGTCGCCGGCTGGTGCGAACTGCGCGGGGATTTCCGCACTTTCCGCCTCGACCGCATCCGCGAGATGGCCGCGGGGGACTGCTATCCGAGCGAGGAAGGCCGTCACCTGCCGGATTTCATCCGCGCCATGCAGCAACAGAACGGTCGTTCGTAAAAGCCCGGCAGACCCCTGTCGATTGCGCTATTCTTGACGTTTTCCCACTTCGCAAAAAGACGAGGAGAACGTCATGCCGCAGAACCAAGGGTTTCCCGCACTGAACGATGCCGCCCTGCTCCGCAACCAGGCCTACCTGAACGGTGCATGGGTCGATTCCGCTTCCACCTTCGCCGTGACCAACCCCGCCGATGGAGCGACGATTTGCAGCGTCCCCAACATGGGCGCCGACGATGCGCGCAAAGCCATCGACGCCGCGCAGGCCGCCTTCCCGGCGTGGGCCGGCAAGACTGCGAAGGAGCGTGCCAATATCCTGCGCAAATGGTACGACTTGCTGATCCTGCACGCGAACGACCTTGCCGCACTGATGACAGCCGAACAGGGCAAGCCGGTGCCGGAAGCCAAGGGCGAAGTGATGTACGGCGCCAGCTTCGTGGAATGGTTCGCGGAGGAAGCCAAGCGCGTCAGCGGCGATGTGCTGGCGTCGACGTGGACCGACAAGCGCATGGTCGTGCTCAAGCAGCCAATCGGCGTATGCGCTGCAATCACGCCCTGGAATTTCCCCATCGCGATGATCACCCGCAAGGTTGCGCCCGCCATCGCGGCAGGCTGCACCATCGTGATCAAGCCTGCAGAGCAGACGCCGCTTTCCGCGCTCGCCATGGCCGAGCTGGCACATCGTGCCGGCATGCCACCAGGCGTGATGAACATCGTCACTGCCGACGCGGAACGTTCGATCGAAGTCGGCAAGGTGCTCTGCGAAAGCCCGGTCGTGCGCCACCTTTCGTTCACCGGTTCGACGCCGGTTGGCCGCATCCTGATGCAGCAGTGCGCGCCCACCGTGAAGAAGATCGGACTGGAACTGGGCGGGCATGCCCCGTTCATCGTGTTCGAGGATGCGGACATCGACGCCGCCGTCGAAGGCGCGCTGGCGTCGAAGTACCGCAACGCCGGCCAGACCTGCGTCTGTACCAACCGCATCTACGTGCATGAATCCGTCCATGACGAGTTTGTGGAGAAGCTGGCTGCGGGCGCGGCGAAGATCAAGGTCGGGAACGGCTTCGAGGCCGGCGTCGCGCAAGGGCCGCTGATCGACGGCCAGGCGGTCGCGAAAGTGCAGGAGCATGTGTCCGACGCTGTCTCCAAGGGCGCAAAGCTGCTCACCGGCGGCAAGCTGCACGCCCTCGGCGGCCAGTTTTACGAACCGACCGTCCTGTCGAACGTCACCGCCGACATGCTGGTGATGCGCGAGGAAACCTTCGGGCCGGTGGCGGCCGTGACCAAGTTCAAGACCGAGGACGAAGCCGTCTTCGCGGCGAACAATACCGAGTTCGGCCTCGCCAGCTACTTCTATTCCCGCGACATCGGCCGCGTCTGGCGCGTGGCGGAGAAACTGGAATACGGCATGGTCGGCATCAACACCGGCATCATTTCCAACGAAGTCGGGCCTTTCGGCGGTGTGAAGCAGTCGGGACTCGGCCGTGAAGGATCAAAGTACGGCATCGACGAATACCTCGAAATCAAGTACCTGTGCATGGGCGGCATCTGACCGTCGCATCTTTCCTGCCGCCGCATGCCTGCGGCGGCAATTCCCTCTCCTCCCGTCGATTTAATTTCCCAATGGCAAGCCCGCGGCGATATTGCTATATTTTTGGTTCCAGGGGGAATTCACCGTGTCTGAACTCGATCCGCGTTCGCTGATTTTCGTCGCCGGCCTGCTCGGACTCCTCTGCCTGTGCATCCTGTTCATGATGCGCCGCAGTTTTCCGCCGACCATTGGCGGTCTCGTGTACTGGAGCCGCGGCCTGTTCGGGATGGTGTTCGCCAGCGCACTGTTCGGCCTGACCGGCGTCATTTCGGATTTCTTCTGCGTCGTCCTGGCCAGCACCATGCTGGTGGCGGGCATCATGTCCTTCTATGCGGGCTTCCGGCACTTTGCGGGTCTGGCAGTCCATACCCGACAAATGGCCGCCGTCCTGGCGTCCGTCACCGGCTACGTCGCCTGGTTCACCTACGTCGACTATAACTATCCCGCGCGTGCGATCCTGGTCACGCTGACCAATACCGTGCTGTTCTATTCCTGCGCGCTCCTGGTGGCACGCACCACCGGGAGCACCATGGCAGGTCGCTTTACCAGTCTTGTGTTCGCGGCAATCGGCACTGTATCGCTGATCCGGGCAGGCTTGCTCGCGTTCGATTTCGATACGCCGGGAGGCGTGCTCGGCACCACGTTGACGCATAAGGCCTATCTCGCCGCATTGGCCTTTTCCGTTCTCGCCATCACGCTCGGCGCCATGATGCTGGCCAACGAGCGGCTGCGCGCGGCGCTTGAATTCATTGCCTCGCACGACCAGCTGACCGACGCTTTCGCACGGACGGCCTTCATTGAATTGCTGGAGAAGGAATTGGCGCGCAGCCGGCGCAACGGCAGGCCGCTTGCGCTGCTGATGTTCGACCTCGACAACTTCAAGTCGATCAACGACAGTTTCGGCCACGTCACGGGAGACAAGGTCATCATCGACTTCGTGCAGCGGACGCGCGAGATGCTGCGCAATATCGACTCTATCGGACGTTATGGCGGCGAGGAGTTCGTCGCGCTGCTGCCAGAAACCAGCCTGAGCGAAGCGAGCGCCATCGCCGACCGCGTGTGCAAGGGTATTGCCGCCAGCACGTTGCCGGATCTGCCGCCATACACAGTCAGCATAGGCGTGGCCGCCGCAATCAACGGCAGCGGGGACGTCAGCGCCCTTCTCTCACGTGCCGACAAGGCGCTTTATTGTGCGAAGTCAAACGGCCGAAACCGCGTGGAAGTCGCGAGCGAAGAGGCCTGCCGGCTTGCCAAGCAGGCATGATTTGCCTTGGCAAAGAAGCCGCGTCGTTTGCAAACCCCTCCCAAACCCGCGTAAAATGCGGCTTTCCGCGGGTGTAGCTCAATGGTAGAGCAGAAGCTTCCCAAGCTTACGACGAGGGTTCGATTCCCTTCACCCGCTCCAGGTCAAACGGGCACCGGTCGGTGCCTTTTTTATTGGCTTGCAGCCATTTCATCCGGAACCCAGCATGTCCCACACCCACGACGACGGCAGCAACAAGCAGATGCTCTATGACCCGACGGAACGCCGCATCCGCAGTTTCGTGACGCGTGCGGGCCGGCTGTCGACGGCGCAGGCGAAGGCGATCGAGACACTGGGGCCGAAGTTCTGCATTCCGTACGAAAAGGCGCCGTACGATTTCAGCCAGGCGTTCGGGCGTACCGCACCGACCATCCTGGAAATCGGTTTTGGCATGGGCGATACCACCGCGAAGATCGCGGCCGGCATGCCGGAAAAGGATTTCATCGGCGTCGAAGTGCACACGCCGGGGGTGGGCAGCCTGCTCAAGCTGATCGGCGAACAGCAGTTGTCCAACCTGCGCATCCTCCAGCACGATGCCTTTGAAGTCGTGACCCACATGATCAAGCCGGACTCGCTTGCGGGCGTGCATGTCTTTTTCCCCGATCCGTGGCACAAGGCGCGCCATAACAAGCGCCGCCTGATCCAGCCTGCGTTCGTGCAATTGCTCGTGTCGCGCCTTGCGCCGGGCGGCTATATCCATTGCGCGACCGACTGGGAAGATTACGCGGAACAGATGCTGCAGGTGCTGGGCGACGAACCTGCACTGAAGAATACGGCAGAGGGTTATGCGCCGCGTCCCGAGTACCGCCCGGTGACGAAGTTCGAAAACCGCGGCCTGAAGCTGGGCCACGGCGTGTGGGACCTGGTGTTTACGAAGCGCTGACGTTTATGCGAATTCGGCGATGAGGGCGACGATCTCTTCGCCGTAGCTTTCCAGCTTCTTCTCGCCCACCCCCGACACATTCCGCAGTTCATCCAGCGAAGATGGTTTCGACTTCGCGATCTCGCGCATGGTCGCGTCATGGAAGATGACGTAGGCCGGCACATTGTGCTTGCGCGCAGTCTCGACTCGCCACCAGCGCAGCTTCTCGAAGATTTCCTGCTCGGCCTGCGACAGGTCGCTCTCCACATAGCCCTTCGGCTTGGCCGATTCCCGCTTCTTCTTCGCCGGTTTCTGGTACTGGCGCAGCTGCACTTCGCGCTCGCCCTTGAGGACGGGACGCGCCTCGGCGGTCAGTTTCAGCGAGCCATACGCATCGTGGTCGACCACGACGAGGCCGAGCGCGATCGCCTGGCGCAGGATCGCGCGCCATTCCGCCTCGCTGGTGTCGCTGCCGATACCGAAGGTGGACAGCTTGTCGTGCCGCCACTGCTTCACCTTCTCGGAATCGGCGCCGCGCAACACATCGATCACATGGCCCGCGCCGAAACGCTGGTCGACACGGTAAATCGACGACAACAGCTTTTGCATCTGCACCGAGCCGTTGTAAGACACCGGTGGGGTCAGGCAGATGTCGCAATTGCCGCAGGGCGCTGACTGCTGCCCGAAATAATCCAGCAACCGCACGCGGCGACAGTTCAGCGTTTCGCACAGGCCGAGCATGGCGTCGAGCTTCGCAGACTGCACGCGCTTGAAATTTTCGTCAGCTTCCGACTCGTCGATCATGCGGCGCTGCTGCACCACATCCTGCAAGCCGTAGGCCATCCACGCATTGGCCGGTGCACCGTCGCGTCCCGCGCGTCCGGTTTCCTGGTAATAGCCCTCAATGCTCTTGGGCAGGTCGAGATGGCAGACGAAACGCACGTCGGGCTTGTCGATGCCCATGCCGAACGCGATTGTCGCCACCATTACGATGCCGTCCTCGCGCAGGAAACGCGCCTGGTTGGCGGCGCGCTTCGCATGGTCCATGCCCGCGTGGTAGGCCAATGCGGTGATGCCGTGCTCGTTCAGGAAGTCGGCAGTTTCCTCGACCTTCTTGCGCGACAGGCAGTAGACGATGCCCGCGTCGCCAGGATGTTCTTCCTTGATGAAATCGAGCACTTGCTTGCGGCCGTTGGTCTTCTCGACAATCTGATAACGGATATTCGGACGGTCGAAGGAGGATACAAACTGTGCCGCATCGTCGAGCTGCAGGCGGTGCGCGATCTCGGCGCGCGTCTGCGGGTCGGCGGTGGCGGTGAGCGCGATGCGCGGCACTTGCGGGAAGCGCTCGTGCAGAACTGACAGCTTGATGTATTCCGGTCGGAAGTCGTGTCCCCATTGCGATACGCAGTGCGCTTCATCGATGGCGAACAGGGCAATCTTCGAGGATTCCAGCAGGTCGAGGCAGCGCGGCGTCATCAGGCGTTCCGGCGCGACGTAGACGAGGTCCAGTTCGCCCTTGCGCACCGCTTTTTCGGTGCGGATCGTCTCTTCGAAGGATTGCGTGGAATTGAGGAAAGCCGCGCGCACACCGACTTCAGCCAGCGCGTCGACCTGGTCCTGCATCAGTGCGATCAGGGGCGAGATCACCACGCCGACGCCTTCGCGAACCAGCGAGGGAATCTGGTAGCACAGGGATTTGCCGCCGCCAGTCGGCATCAGGACGAGCGCGTCGCCGCCCTGGGCGACATGGTTCACGATATCGGCCTGGTGCCCGCGGAATGAGGGATAGCCGAAAACCGTCTGCAGGACATGCAGGGCGGCATTGTTGTCAGATTGATCACGCATCCGCGTATTTTAATGCACCCACTCCACGAGGCCGGCATAGGCCGTTGCCAGGACCACAATGCCGAACACGATGCGATACCAGGCGAAGATCGCAAAGTCGTGCGTGCTGATATAACGCAGCAGCCAGCGTACACACAGGAAGGCGGAAACGAAGGATGCCGCGGCGCCGACGCTGAACCAGGGCAGGTCGGCCGCAGAAAGAAGTTCGCGCTGCTTGTACACCGAGTAGATCGTCGCGCCGAACAGCGTCGGGATCGCGAGGAAGAAGGAAAATTCCGTTGCCGCCTTGCGCGACAGGCCGAACAGCATGCCGCCGATGATCGTCGCACCGGAGCGGCTGGTACCCGGGATCAGGGCGAAGGCCTGCGCAAAGCCAACCTTCAGGGCGTCGAGCGCGGTCATGTCATCAACCGATTCCACGCGCGCCTTCGCCGCGTTCTTGTTGCGGCGTTCGACCCACAGGATCACGATGCCGCCGAGGATGAACGCCAATGCGACCGGCACAGGGGCAAACAGTTTGGCGGTGATCGCCTTGTTGAACAGGAAGCCTAGCGTGGCTGCAGGGATGAAAGCAATGATCACGTTGGTCGCGAACCGTTGCGCCTTCGCGTCGCTGAACAATCCGGACAACACATTCGCAATCCGTACACGATATTCCCAGCACACAGCGAGCATGGCGCCGGCCTGAATCGCGATTTCGAACACTTTCACTTTCTCGCCGGTGAAATCCAGCAGGCTGGCGGTGAGGATCAGGTGACCGGTGGACGAAATGGGCAGGAATTCGGTCAGGCCTTCGACGATTCCCATGATGAGCGCTTTGAGCGCGAGCGTGACATCCATGAATGCTTTTTCGGTACGGTTATTCAATCAACAAAAAACCCGCGGGGGCGCGGGTTTCGGGCGCTGCGGACAACGCGGCCTGCAGGCTAGCGAACAGGCTCAAAGGTTACCACGAGACCGTTGCTCCGCGTTGTGATTCGCGTCGGATTGAAGGTCGTGCCGCTCATGCGGAGATCCTCGGGGCGGAAGGTGTACAAAGGGATATCCTTCAGTATCTGTTCGGCCAGCAGGCTGCCGACGCGGGTGATCTGGTTGGCATACAGGGGATCGAGTCCGTTGACGTTGAATGTCTCGACGCGCGGCTCGGCCAGCACCAGCGCATTGCGCGCCGGGTCGAAGCGCAACTGGCCGGAGACGGCAAGGTTGCCATTCCATGACTGCTTCATGAAAGGCGGTGCGATCGACGCATCCATGCTGGTCAAGATGCGGTTGGCGTCGGGCTGCAAGGCCACGCGCGGATTGGTCACGCGGATGTCCAGCAGTTCGAGGAAGCGGTTGTTGAAGGGGAAACGGCCTGCGATGGCTTCCTGCAGTTTCGCCAGCGGGATTTCGACATCGCGCGGCCCGAGCAGCGTCGCGCACGAGGCCAGGAACAAGGCCGCCAGCACGGCGGCGAATGCAGCAAACCGTCGTTTCATTGCATCTCCCTCAGGACGTCAATTCATCGAGGCGTGACAGGTAATGCATCGCGTATTCGCGTGTCTCGCCGCACATCTCCGTCGATGGCTGTAGACTCTCGCACACTGCGGGCCGGCCCGGTTTGCCGAAGATCATGCATTGGTTCAAGGCGTTCAATTGAACGCAACGCACGCCCGCGGGCTTGCCGTTCGGCATGCCGGGAATCGGGGATGAAATCGACGGAGCGATGCAGCATGCGCCGCATCCCGACCGGCATATTGTATTACTCATAGCGCAACGCCTGGATCGGCAGCAGGGACGCCGCCTTGCGCGCCGGGTAGAAGCCGAAGAAGATCCCGATCCCTGCCGAAAAGCCGACGGCGAGCACGATCGATTCCGGCGACATGCGCGTCGCCCAGCCGGTGAGTTCGCCAATCGCCCAGGAACCGGTCACGCCCAGCACGATGCCGACGAAACCGCCGATGAGCGACAGCGTCATTGCTTCCACGAGGAACTGCGTGAGGATGTCCGAGCCGCGTGCGCCGACCGCCATCCGCAGGCCGATCTCACGGGTACGCTCGGTGACCGAGACCAGCATGATGTTCATGATGCCGATGCCGCCGACGAGCAGCGACACGGAGGCGACCGCGGCCAGCAGCAGCGTCATGATGCGCGACGACTCCTCCTGTGCCTGCAGCAACTCGGTCAGGTTGCGCACGGTGAAGGCGTCGTCCTGACCCGGCTGCGTGCGCTGGCGCTGGCGCAGCAGTTCGCGGATCTTTTCCTCGGCAACCTGCATGCTTGCACCCTCGCGCACCTTGACCTGCACGGTACCGACGCGACGCAACTTGCCCTGCGTATTGCCGAAGAGGCGATTGCGCGCAGTGTTCAGGGGCAGCATGATGACGTCGTCCTGGTCCTGTCCGATCATGCTCTGGCCTTTCCTGTCGAGCACGCCGACGATGGTGAAAGGCACTTTGCGGATGCGGATGGTCTGGTCGATCGGATCGAGATCGCCGAACAGCTGCTTGGCGGCCGTCTGGCCGATGATCGCCACCTTCGCATTGCCCGTCAGTTCCGCCTGGTCGAACATGCGGCCTGAGAGCAGCGGCCATTCGCGCGCCTCGAAGTAATCGGGGTTCACGCCATAGATGCTGGTGGACCAATTGGCGCCGGCTGCGACGACCTGCTCCGTGCGCCGGTTGGAGGGCGCCGCCACCTGCACTTCGGGAATTTCACGCACGATCGCCGCGGCGTCGTCGTCGGTCAGGCTCTGGTTGGCGCCCGCGCCGAGGCGCACGCCCGACTGCGTGGTGGACCCCGGCAGGATGATCATCAGATTGGAACCGAGGCTCTTGATCTGTTCCTCGACGCGCTGCTGCGCGCCGGCGCCGACGGCGATCATGGTGATCACCGCCGCCACGCCGATGATGATGCCGAGCATGGTGAGGATGGATCGCAGCTTGTTGACGCGCAAGGCGTTCAAGGCGATGCGGAGGGTGGCGAGCATGTTCATGCCGTCGCTCCGCTGTCGATGCGCGCGAGTTCGGCCTGCGCGTCGTTCGGCTGGTTCGGCGCATCGGAGATCACATGGCCGTCGCGGAAAGTGATAATGCGCGAGGCGAAGGCCGCGACGTCATGCTCGTGCGTGACCATGACGATTGTCATGCCTTCGCCGTTCAGTTTCTGCAGCAGGGCCATGATTTCCACGCTGGTACGAGAATCGAGCGCGCCGGTCGGTTCGTCGGCCAGGATCAGCGAGGGGTTGTTGACCAACGCACGGGCGATCGCGACACGCTGCTGCTGGCCGCCGGACAACTGCGCGGGATGATGGTCCGTGCGTCCGCCGAGTCCGACGTCGGACAGACGCTGCGATGCGCGCTGGTGGCGCTCCGCGGGCGGGACGCCGGCATACAGCAGCGGCAGCTCGACATTGTCCAGCGCGCTCGTGCGTGGCAACAGGTTGAACTGCTGGAACACGAAGCCGATCCGCTTGTTGCGGATCGTGGCGAGCGCATCGGCGCCGAGTTCGGACACCCGTTCGCCCGCGAGGAAGTAATCGCCGGACGACGGCCGGTCGAGACAGCCGAGCAGGTTCATGAAGGTCGATTTGCCGGAGCCGGACGCGCCCATGATGGCGACGAATTCGCCCTCGCCGATGGACACCGACACGCCGCGCAGCGCATGCACGACGTTGGAGCCCATGACGTACTCCTTGGCAAGGTTGACGGCTTCGATCAGTGCCATCAGAACAGCCTCGGTCCGGCCGGCTGGCGAGGACGTGCGCCGTCCTGCTGCTGCGCCTGCACCGTACCCGTGATGACGTCCATGCCTTCCTTGACGTCCTGCGAGATGACTTCGGTGGTCGTCCCGTCGCTCAGGCCGAGGCGCACTTCGATGGGCTTCGGCTGCTTCTTTTCGTCCAGCACGTAGATGCGGCCGCGCGCGCCGGATCCGCCGCGGCGATCCGCGCCTTCGGCGATGATCTGTTCGTACTTCTTTTTCTGCTCGGGGTTCAGCATTTCCATGATCTGCGCACGCATGTCGCTGCGATTGCGCTCCGCCGTCTTCTGGCGGTCGCCTTCCGGCGCGTCGCGCAGGGACATGAACTTCTCGCGCATGCCGGCAAAGATCGTGTCGAGTTTGGCCTTCTGGCTGTCGTCGAGCTGCAGTTCCTTTTCCAGACGCTCGCGCATGGCCTTCATTTGTCCGCCGGCCTGGCCGTTGGAAGGCGCTTCCGGCTGCGCGGCGGCGGGACGGTCGTTGGACGCGCCCGCCGGCCGGAATCGCAGCGCGGCATTGACGACCTTGAGTACATCGCTGCGGGTGTCGGTCACGATGCGGACATTGGCGGTCATGCCCGGCAGGAGTTCGCGGGAAGGATTGGCGGCACTGATGACCACGGTATACGTCACGACGTTGGACACGTTCTGCGCGGCCTTGCGGATCTGCTTGACCGTGCCTTCATAGCTGCGGCCGGGGAAGGCATCGACGGTAAAGGTCGACTTCTGGCCAATGCGGATGCGGCCGATTTCCGATTCGTCGATGGAGGCATCGACTTGCATGTCGGTCAGATTTTCCGCGATCACGAAAAGTTCCGGCGCCTGCAGGCTGGCGGCCACCGTCTGGCCGCGTTCGACGCTGCGCTTGATGACGACGCCGTTGACTGGCGCACGGATTTCGGTGCGGCCGAGGTCGATCTTGGCCTGCGCCAGCGCCGCCTCGCGCTGCTTGACGACCGCCTCGGCGTTGCGCAGCCCTGCCGCGGCGACGCTGGCTTGCGCGCGTGCGGTGTTGACCTGTTCGGTCGCCGAGTTGAAGGTTGCCTGCGCCTTGTCGCGTTCTGCGCCGGAAATGAAGCCCTTGTCCACCAGTTGCTGCTTGCGGTCGAGGTCGCGCTTCGCTTCGGCGAGGTCGACTTCCGCCTTGGCCTGGGCCGCACGGGCCGCTGCGATGTTGGCCTGTTGGGTCATCACCTGGGCGCGGGACGCGTCGACATCAGCCTGCGCCTGTTGCACGCGGGTTTCGAAGGTTTGCGGGTCGATATGGGCAATCAGCTGCCCCTGCTTCACTTCACTATTGAAGTCGACCAGCACGTCGCGCAGCTGGCCGGACACCTGCGAACCGACCTGGACCTGCACGACGGGGCTGAGCGTGCCCGATGCGGATACGCTGGCGGTGATTGCGCCCTTCTCTACTTTGCCGGTCTTGTATTCGGGTGCGTTGTTTTTTTGCTGCCAGCTCCAGATTCCCAGGCCGCCTGCGACGAGGATGGCGACGGCGGCGAGCCAGGCCCACCATTTTCTTGACAAATTCATAAAACGGAGTGAGGTGATTCTGCGATTGATCGGGGATGTTCGGGATTCTACCGGCTAACCGGCGGCGGATTTTGTCGTTATGTAACAGTGCCTGTCGCTTTCCCGCCGCTTGTATTCAATTGAGACGATGCTTGACGCTGCCTGCGGGCGCGCTTATATTACTGACTCGTAAGTAAGTTATTTGGTTCCGCCTGTCTATCATGAATTGTCCCCTGAAAAAACGCTGGGAGCGCCGCAAGGATGCGCGTCCGCAGGAACTGCTCGCTGCCGCACTCGACCTCTTTGTCGAAAAGGGATTTGCGGCGACACGCCTTGATGATGTCGCGGCGCGGGCGGGGGTTTCCAAGGGCACACTCTATCTGTATTTCACGAACAAGGAAGAACTGTTCAAGGCCGTCGTGCGCGAGAACGTGGTGCCCGTGCTGGGCGAAGCGGAAGGCATCCTCGACGCCTACGAAGGAAGCACGGTCGACCTGTTCAAGGAATTGATCCTCGGCTGGTGGGAGCGTATCGGCGCGACCAAGCTGTCCGGCATCACCAAATTGATGATGGCGGAGTCGAGCAATTTCCCGGAAGTCGCGCAGTTCTACCATGACGAAGTGATCAAGCGCGCCGACGCGATGATCGCGCGCCTGCTCAAGCGTGGCATCGAGCGCGGCGAATTCCGGCCGCTCGACATCGAACACGCCACCCATGTCGTCTGTTCGCCCATGATCATGCTGATGATGTGGAAACACTCCTTCAGCACTTGCCGCCCGCAAGAGACCTCGCCGGAAGCCTACCTCAACGCCTTCGTCGACCTGTTCCTCCACGGCATGCTTGCCAAACCCACCCGCTGACCGGACCTCCCATGTTCAAACGCCGCGCTTTCTGGATCACCCTCGCCGTCCTGCTGCTTGCCGCCGGTGTCGCCGGTGCGATGCTGAAAAAGCAGGGGCCGAACAAGGCTGCCGCCATCCAGAGCGCAGCCCAGGAACCGGCCGTGATGGAATTCCTGCCGACCGACCTCATGCAGGTGAAGCCGGGCGAACTGCGCCAGCTGATGCCGCTGACCGGCTCGCTGCGCGCGGTCAACCAGGCCAGCGTCAAGGCCAGGGTTGCCGGCGAAGTGCGCGAAGTGCTGGTGCGCGAGGGCGAAACGGTCAAGGCGGGGCAAGTGGTCGTCAAGATGGATACGAGCGACTACCAGGCGCGTGTGGAGCAGTCCCGCGGTGCGCTGCTGGCGGCGCGCGGCCAATTGGAAATCGCGACCAAGACGCGCGACAACAACAAGGCGCTGCTCGACAAGGGTTTCATTTCCAAGACCGCCTTCGACAATGCCGAGAGCCAGTACAACATCGCGCAGGCCAATGTGGAATCGGCACGCGCCGCGCTCGACGTCGCGCAGAAGGCGCTCGCGGACACCGTGCTGAAGGCGCCGATTTCGGGTCAGGTCAGCATGCGCGCCGTGCAGCCGGGTGAAAAAGTTGCGATCGATAACCGGCTCCTCGATGTGGTCGACCTCGGCCAGATGGAACTCGAAGCCGCCGTGCCGGCCGCCGACATCGGCCTCGTCTCGAATGGACAGGAAGTCCAGGTCAAGGTCGAAGGCATGCCCAAGGCGCTGAGCGGCAAGGTCGTGCGCATCAATCCGGCGACGCAGGCAGGCTCGCGCTCAATCATGGTGTACATCCAGGTCGAGAATCCGCAAGGCGCACTGCGTGTCGGCATGTTCGGCGAAGCACAACTGACGACGGCACGGAAATCCGGCGTTCTCGTCGTTCCGCAGGCGGCGGTGCATACGGATGCGGGCCGCCAGTACGTGTACGCCATCGAAGACGGCAAGCTGGCACGCAAGCCGGTGACCGTCGGCATTCCTGGAGACGACGGCGCCGGGAGCGCCGTCGAAATCACGCAGGGACTGGACAGCGGCGCGCAGGTGGTCAAGGCAAACCTTGGCGTCCTGCGTGCCGGCACGCCGGTCAAGATCACACAAGCTGGCGGCGCCAGCCCCGCTGCCCAGTAACGGCGATATCGCCAGCACAAGCGCGCGTGCGCTGAGGAATAACAACCATGTGGTTTACCCGCATCAGTATCGGCAATCCTGTCCTCGCAACCATGATGATGGTGGCGTTCGTGGTGCTGGGCCTGTTTTCCTACCAGCGGCTGCGCGTGGACCAGTTCCCCGACGTCACCTTCCCGGTGGTCGTCGTGCAGACGGACTATCCCGGCGCATCGCCGGAGACGGTCGAGTCGGACATCACGCGCAAGGTCGAGGAAACGGTCAACACCATCAACGGCATCAAGAACCTGTTTTCGCGTTCGTACGAAGGCAGCTCGGTCGTCATCATCGAATTCGACCTGACCATCGATCCGGCGCAGGCGGCACAGGACGTGCGCGAAAAGGTGGCGATGGTGAAAACCATCTTCCGCAAGGAGGTGAAGGAACCGCGGGTCATGCGCTACGACCCGGCCGACCGTCCGATCCTTGCCGTATCGATCACCAGCGACGCCAAATCGCGGGACCGCGACCTGCGCGAGCTGACCACGATCGCCGACCAGGTGATCAAGAAGCGGCTGGAAAACGTGCGCGGCGTCGGTTCCGTTGCACTCGTCGGCGGCGTCAAGCGCGAGATCCAGATCTACGTGAAGCCGGGCGAGATGGAAGCGCTCGGCATCGGCATCGACCAGGTGATCAATGCCTTGCGGAACGAGAACCAGGAATTGCCGACCGGCGCCATCCGTTCGTCCTCCGACGAAAAGGTCGTGCAGATCCAGGGCAAGGTGAAGAATCCGCAGGACTTCGGCCGCATCATCGTCGCCCGTCGCGGCGGCCAGCCGGTGCTGCTGTCGCAGGTCGCCACCGTCGTCGACGGCCAGGAAGAACAGGAGAGCCTGGCGCTGTACAACGGCCAGCGCACGCTGGCGCTGGCCATCCAGAAGGCGCAGGGACAGAACACGATCGACGTCGCCGACGGCCTGAAGGAGGCACTGAAGGAACTCGAACCGCGGCTGCAGGCGCTCTATCCCGGCGTCAAGGTTGACGTGATCCAGGACAGCTCCCGCCAGATCCGCGTGGGCGTGGACAATGTCCGCCGCACGATGATCGAAGGCGCGGTACTCACCATCCTGATCGTTTTCCTGTTCCTCAACTCCTGGCGTTCCACCGTGATCACCGGCCTGACGCTGCCGGTGGCGCTGATCGGTACCTTCCTGTTCATGTACATGTTCGGCTTCACGATCAACATGATTACGCTGATGGCGCTGTCGCTGTGCGTGGGCCTGCTGATCGACGACGCCATCGTGGTGCGCGAAAACATCGTCCGGCATGCCGGGATGAAGGTGCACGGCAAGTTCAAGGACCACAAGACAGCATCACTGGACGGTACGCAGGAAATCGGCCTCGCGGTGCTTGCAACGACCTTCTCGATTGTCGCGGTGTTCCTGCCGGTCGGATTCATGGGCGGCATCATCGGGCGCTTCTTCCACCAGTTCGGCATTACCGTGACGGCTGCGGTGCTGATTTCGATGTTCGTGTCGTTTACGCTGGATCCGATGCTTTCCTCGATCTGGCCGGATCCTGACGTTCACGGCGAGCAAGGACGCAAGCGCAACCTCTACGACCGCACCATCGGCCGCGTGCTCCACCAGTTCGACCGTCTCGTGCAGTGGATGTCGCGCACCTACCAGGTCATGCTCGACTGGTCGCTGAAGCATCGCGGCAAGACGCTCGGCATCGCCGTGGCCACCTTCGTCGCCGGTTGCGCGATTCCGATGGCCGGCCTGGTCGGCACCGAGTTCGTGCCACAGCCGGATTACTCAGAAACCGGCGTCACCTACTACACCCCGGTCGGTTCCTCGCTCGAATTCACGGAGACCAAGGCGCGGCAGGTGGAAGCGGTACTGCGCGAATTCCCCGAAGTGCGTGACATCTACACCACGATCAACACCGGGCAAGCGCAAGGCAAGAATTATGTGACGTCCTATGTGCGCCTGGTGCCCCGCGCCGAGCGGTCGCGCAGCACGACGCAGATGAGCATCCCGCTGCGCGAGCGCCTGCGCCAGGTCGCCGGCATTACCGTCACCCACATCGGTTCGCTGGAAGGCGTGGGCGGCGACGTCAAGCAGCTGCGCCTGAGCCTGCAGGGAACGGACCTGAAGGAACTGGCCAAGCTGACGGATGAGGCCATGAACAAGATGCGCAACATCCCCGGCCTGGTCGATCTCGATTCCAGCCTGAAGGCGGAGAAGCCGACAATCGCCGTCGAGCCCAAGCGCGACATCGGCGCCGACCTTGGCGTGGGCGTGGCGCAGATCGGCATGGCCTTGCGGCCGCTGCTGGCCGGCGAGGCGGCGACCACCTGGCGCGCTCCGGACGAAGAGAACTATGACGTGAAGGTGCGCCTGTCGCCCACCGACCGCAACAATGCCGACGACCTCTCGCGCCTGATGCTGGCCAGCTCGCAGGTGAATGCCGACGGTACACCGAAAATGGTCGCGTTGCGCCAGGTCGCGACGATTGCGCCGTCCACGGGCGCCAACCAGATCAACCGCCGCGATCTGAACCGCGAAGTGGAGCTGTCCGCCAACGTCGTGGGGCGCTCCTCCGGCGAAGTGAGCGCGGATGTGAAGCGCGCGCTCGACAGCATGAACTGGCAGCCCGGCTACCGTTACCAGCTGGGCGGATCGACGAAGAACATGCAGGAATCCTTCGGCTATGCGCTGTCGGCGCTGCTGCTGGCAATCATCTTCATCTACATGATCCTTGCCTCGCAGTTCGCCAGCTTCCTGCAGCCGCTGGCGATCATGTCCTCGCTGCCGCTGACGCTGATCGGCGTCTTTCTGGCGCTGATGTTCTTCCGCTCGACACTGAACCTGTTCTCGATCATCGGCTTCGTGATGCTGATGGGCCTGGTCACCAAGAACGCGATCCTGCTGGTGGACTTCGCCAACCATGCGCGCAAGGAAGGCATGGAGCGCACCGCCGCCCTGCTGGAAGCCGCGCATGTCCGCCTGCGGCCGATCCTGATGACGACACTCGCGATGGTGTTCGGCATGGTGCCGCTGGCCTTCGGCCTGGGCGAAGGCTCGGAACAGCGCGCCCCGATGGGCCAGGCGGTGATCGGCGGCATTATCACTTCGTCAATCCTGACGCTGGTGGTGGTGCCGGTGATTTACACCTACCTTGACGATTTTGCAGCATGGTTGCGTCGCAAATCACGCAACAACAAGCCTGACCAGCATCAAGGCGCACCGGCGATCATGGTTCCGCAGAGCAAAAACGAGGAAGCCCTTTGATAAAATGATGGGTTTGTTCCCTTTATCCTCTCGAGTGCCGACATGAATATCGAAAAAGCCCGTTTCAACATGATTGAGCAGCAGATTCGCCCGTGGGACGTCCTGGACATGGACATCCTGAACCTGCTGACGGTGGTCAAGCGCGAAGCCTTCGTTCCGGCCGCGTACAAGAACCTGGCCTTCATGGACACCCAGATCCCGCTGGGGAATGGCGAATTCATGTTCACGCCGAAGCTGGAAGCGCGCATCGTGCAGGAAGTCGCGGCAAAGAAGCATGAGAACGTCCTCGAAATCGGCGCCGGTTCCGGTTACCTGGCGGCTCTGCTGGCACACCGCGCACGCCACGTGACCACGGTCGAGATCGATCCCGAGCTCAAGGCCTTCGCCGAGCACAACCTGAGCAACTACGGCATCACCAATGTCGACGTCGCGCTGGGCAACGGCGCACAGGGCTGGTCCAACCAGGGCACCGAGACCCCTTACGATGTAATCGTCATTTCCGGTTCGCTGCCGGTGCTGCCGGAAGCCTTCCTCAAGCAGATCAAGGTCGGCGGCCGCATTTTCGCGATCGTCGGCGAGCAGCCGGTCATGAGCGCCATCCTCGTTACCCGCGTCTCCGACACCGCGTTCGACACCGTCAAGATCTTCGAAACCGACGTCACGCCGCTGCGCGAGATCACCAAGCCTTCCCACTTCGTATTCTAAGGACGACCATGCAACACATCACAGCACCGGAACTGGCGGTCTGGATCGCCGATGAATCCCGGCCGAAGCCGGTGCTGCTTGACGTGCGTGAGCCGTGGGAATTCCAGACCTGCCACATTGCAGGCTCGGTCGCCATTCCCATGCAATCGATCCCGGAACGCCTGCAGGAACTGGAAGAAGACGCACCGATTGTCTGCATCTGCCACCACGGCGCGCGCAGCATGTCAGTCGCGGCCTTCCTCGAACGCAACGGCTTCACGCAAGTGACCAACCTGACCGGCGGCGTCCATGCCTGGGCGTTGCAGGTTGACAATTCGATGCCTACCTACTAACAATCAAACTGCCTACTCCACCGGAGAATTGAATGCGGAAATCCGTTATCGCCACCCTGCTTGCCGGTTCCTTCCTGACGTTGAACGCGCACGCGCTCGACCTCGTCCAGGTCTACCGGGAAGCACTTGCCAACGACGCTCCCTTCGCCAGCGCCCGCGCGCAGCTGACGGCGGGCCAGGAGCGCTCGACGCAAGGGCGGGCGGGACTGCTTCCGACGATCGGTGTGGGCGGCAGCTATACCCGCAACGACCTGGAGAGCAACTCGGCGGGCATCACGACGAACCGCGACTTCACTTCGCGAGGCTACACGGTGTCGCTGTCGCAGCCGCTGTTCCGCCTCGCAAACTGGGAGCAGTACCAGCAGGGCAAGCTGTCGGTGGCATTGAGCGAGGCGCAATTCGCCCAGTCGCAGCAGGACCTGATCCTGCGCGTCGCCCAGGCCTACTTCGACGTGCTCGCATCGCAGGACACGCTGGCCACGGTGCAGGCGCAAAAGACGGCCATCACCGAGCAGCTCGCTTCGGCCAAGCGCAATTTCGAAGTCGGCACCGCGACCATCACCGATACCCACGAAGCGCAGGCGCGTTACGACCTCGCGATTGCGCAGGAATTCGCGGCGCAGAACGACCTCGAGATCAAGCGCACGGCGCTTCAGCAGATCATCGGCAAGCCCGCGGGTTCGCTCGCGACCCTGCGCCCCGGCGTCAAGCTGACGCCGCCGGAACCGGGCATCGTCGACAACTGGGTGCAAAGCGCGGAACAGCAGAACTTCGGCGTCGTCGGCCAGCAACTGGCACTCGAGATCGCGCAGCGCGAGATCAAGAAAAACCGCGCCGGCCACTATCCGACCGTCGATCTCGTGGCCAGCCGCAGCCACAGCAGCCAGACTGCCAGCGCGCTCAGCCCGACCGGCAGCGGATCGGACAACAATGCCATCGGCGTGCAGTGGAGCATTCCGCTGTTTGCCGGCTTTGCGGTCGACAGCCGCGTTCGCGAGTCCATCGCGCTGGAAGACAAGACGCGCTCGGACCTGGAAAACGCGCGCCGCGTGGCCGCCCAAGGTGCGCGCCAGGCCTTCCTCGGCGTCAATGCGGGGCTGGCGCAGGTGCGCGCACTGGAAGCGGCGGAAATCTCGAGCAACTCGGCACTGGATTCCAACCGCCTCGGTTATCAGGTGGGCGTACGCATCAACATTGACGTGTTGAACGCCCAGCAGCAACTCTTCACCACCCGCCGTGACCTGTCTAAGGCGCGCTACGACACCATCATGAACGGCCTGCGACTGAAAGCGGCCGCTGGTACCCTTCAAGAAGCCGACCTGGTGCAGGTCAACGCGCTTCTGCAGCAGTAAGAACAGGCATCACGGCGCTCGCCGTGATGCCCCCCACCTCGCGTCACCCGCCTCCCTCGCCTTTAATCTCGATAGTTGGAATTAAATTTTCCAGTTTCAGGAATAGAGATCGCCTATTATTTCCATGAGGAAATTTGTTCAAGCGGCATTTTAAAAATAAAAATTTCTGCGAACAGAATGGCATCGGCATGTTTCTAACTTGAAACGACGCTTAAGCTCGGCCTTTATGCAAAAGTAGATGCACGCTTTTTGCATAATAGTTTCCGTGTGGCAATACAACAACAATCTGGCTCATCTTTTGCTCTAGATCAAGAAAACGAGATTTTCCCCGCCCCTTTCTTGATGGAGCCCCCTCGATGCGCACCAACCTTCCCGTGACCGGAGTCGAATACGTACTGAAAGACACCGAGACCATCGTGTCGAAGACCGACCTGAAAGGGCGGATCACTTACGTCAACCAGGACTTCATTAACATCAGCGGATTCACTGAATCCGAGCTGCTGGGCGCCCCGCAGAACATCGTCCGGCATCCGGACATGCCCGCCGAAGCCTTCGAGGATTTCTGGCACACCATCCAGAGCGGAAAGGCATGGACGGGCCTGGTCAAGAACCGCTGCAAGAACGGCAACCACTACTGGGTCGAGGCCAATGCTGCACCACTCATCGAAAACGGCCAGGTAACAGGCTATACCTCGATCCGCATCAAGCCCAGCCGCGAACAGGTCGCGGCAGCGGAGCAGGCGTACAAGGCGATCAGGGACGGTGACAAGTCCCTCGAGATCCGCGAAGGCAATGCTGTCCGCCGCTCACTGTTTTCACGGCTGCGTTTCGTCAAGAACCTGTCTTTGAAGACCAAGATGCTGACGGGGTTCGGCGTGATCGCCGGCCTGTTCGGCGCTGGCCTCGCCTTTCCCGGTGCGGCAATTCCGGCGCTTGGACTGTTGTTTGCCGCACTGTTCGGATTCACGCTGTACCGCGACATCGTGACCCGTCTCGAATGCGCGCGGCACGATATCGACCGCATGAGCGCCGGCGATCTCAGCTGCAAGATCCAGTCGGAAGGCGATGACGAGATATCCAAAGTCCTGCAGGCCATTCGCGTCCTGCAGACCAACGTGAAACTACTTGTCGGCCAGATCAAGGAAGTCACCGACCTCGTCAACAAGGGATCACGCGAAATCGCGGCCGGCAACTCGGACCTGTCCGCGCGGACCGAATCGCAGGCCAGCTCGCTGGAGGAAACCGCTTCGTCGATGGAAGAGCTGACCAGCACCGTGCGCCAGAATGCCGACAATGCGCATGAGGCGAACCAGCTCGTGATCGCCACATCCACTATCGCAGTCAAGGGTGGAGAGGCCGTCAGCAAGGTGGTCGAGACCATGGCCTCCATCCGCGAAAGCTCCAGCAGGATTTCCGACATCATCAGTGTGATCGACGGCATCGCATTCCAGACGAATATCCTCGCCCTTAACGCCGCCGTGGAAGCTGCGCGCGCCGGGGAACAGGGCCGCGGATTTGCCGTCGTCGCGGCGGAAGTGCGGACGCTCGCCCAGCGTTCGGCGGGCGCGGCGAAGGAAATCAAGGAACTCATCAACGACTCGGTGCAGAAGGTCGAGTCAGGCGGAATCATGGTGGACGACGCCGGCAAGACCATGGCAGAGATCGTCTCGTCCGTGCAGCATGTCACCAGCATCATGAACGAGATTACTTCCGCCAGCCGCGAGCAGAGCGCAGGCATCGAGCAGGTGAACCAGGCCATCACGCAGATGGACGAGATCACGCAGCAAAATGCGGCGCTGGTGGAGCAGTCCGCCGCGGCGGCCGAGACGCTGCGCGAACAGGCGCAGAAGCAGGCCCAGCTGGTCAGCACCTTCAAGCTGGTTTCCGGCGGAGCACCGGCACTGAAGGTCGTGGCGCCGCCCCCCCTGCCCGTGCAGGCAAGGAATGGACGCCAGCGGATCAAGGCTATAGCGAACGCGCGATGATTTCCTTCATGATTTCATTGGCGCCGCCGTAAATCCGCTGGACGCGGGCATCCGCATACATCTGGGCGATCGGATACTCGAGCATGTAGCCGTATCCGCCGAAGAGTTGCAGGCAGTTGTCGATCACCTTGCACTGCAGGTCGGAGATCCAGTATTTCGCCATGGACGCCAGCACGGTGTCCATGCGTCCTTCCAGCATGTCGACCACGCAGCGGTCGACGAAGGTACGCGCAATGGTGGCCTCGGTCTTCGCTTCGGCCAGCACGAAACGCGTGTTCTGCATATCGATGAGTGCCTGTCCGAATGCCTTGCGCTCGCGCGTGTGCTCGATGGTCAGCCGCAGCGCGCGTTCGATGGACGCCACGCCGGAGACGCCGATAATCGTGCGCTCGTAGGGCAGTTCATTCATCAGCTGCGCAAAACCCTTTCCTTCCGCGCCACCCAGCACGCCATCCGGCGCCACTCGCGCGTTGTCGAAGAACAGTTCGCAGGTGTCCTGTCCTTTCTGGCCGATCTTTTCGAGAATGCGGCCGACGCGGAAGCCCTTGCAATCGCGCGTTTCCAGCAGCATCAGCGAAATGCCCTTGGCGCCGGCCTCGGGTTCGGTCTTGGCCACGACCAGGATCAGGTCGGCAAGATAGCCGTTGGAGATGAAGGTCTTGGAACCATTCAGCAGGTACCCGTCGCCGTCCTGCACGGCCGTCGTGCGGATGCTCTTCAGGTCGGAGCCCGCACCCGGCTCGGACATGGCGATGGCCGCGATCATCTCGCCGCTGGCGAGCCTGGGCAGGTATTTTTTCTTCTGTTCTTCGGTCCCCTGGTGCAGCAGGTAGTTGGCGACAATCGCGTGCACATGCAGGCCGAAAGACACGTCGCCGGCATAGGCCAGTTCTTCAAACAGCACGCACTCATGGGCAAAGGTGCCGCCGCTGCCGCCGTACTCTTCGGGGATGTCCGCCAGCAGCATGCCGAGATTGCCAGCCTTGCGCCATACATCGCGATCGACGTGCTGCTGCTTGCGCCACCTTTCCTGCTGGGGAACGATTTCCGCGTCGACGAAGCGGCGCACGGCATCGCGAAATCCTTCGATTTCCGGATTGGTCCAGGGTGAGGTATAGGTCATTGGCAACCTTCCTTAACCGGCACGATACATCGTGACCACACATGCGCCGCCGAGGCCGAGGTTGTGCTGCAGCGCAACCCGCGCGCCGTCGACTTGGCGCGCGTCGGCCGTCCCCCGCAGCTGGTGCGTCAGCTCGTAGCATTGGGCCAAGCCGGTAGCACCGAGTGGATGACCTTTCGACAGGAGCCCGCCGGACGGGTTGGTGACGACCTTGCCGCCGTAAGTGTTGTCGCCATCTTCGACGAACTTCTGCGCGCCACCCTCCGGGCAAAGGCCGAGGGCTTCGTAGGTGATCAGTTCGTTCTGCGCAAAGCAGTCGTGCAACTCGACCACGTCAAGGCCGTCGGGGCCGATGCCAGCCTGTTCGTACACAAGGGATGCCGCCTCCTTCGCCATGTCGAATCCGACCACGCGCATCATGTCGCGCGAATCGAAGGTGCTTGGCTTGTCCGTGGTCATCGCCTGTGCGGCGATGTGAACGCGCATATCCATGCCGCGCGACTTGGCGAACTTTTCGGAAACCAGCACGGCGGCGGCGGCACCACAAGTCGGCGGGCAAGCCATGGAACGCGTCATCGCGCCCGGCCAGATCATCGGCGCGTTCATCACATCCTCCGTGGTCAGCACCTGCCTGAACAGCGCGAGGGGATTGTTGGCCGCGTGCCGGCTGGCCTTGGCGCGGATCTTGGCAAAGGTTTCGAGGCGTGTCCCGTACTTCTCCATGTGGCTCAGACCCGCGCCGCCGAAATATCGCAATGCGAGCGGAATCTCGGGCATGCCCACCAGCTCGTCGGTAATGGCATCGAAGGCGTCGAAGGGCGAAGGCCTGTCCTTGAAGACCGAGCTGAGCGCACCTGGCGTCATCTGCTCGAAGCCCAGCACCAGCACGCAGTCCGCCGCACCGCTGGCGACAGCCTGCCGCGCGAGGAACAAGGCGGTCGAACCGGTCGAGCAGTTATTGTTGACGTTGACGATGGGAATGCCGGTCATGCCGACGGCATACAGCGCCTTCTGGCCGCTGGTCGAGTCGCCGTACACATACCCGGCATACGCCTGCTGCACATCTTCGTACGCGATGCCCGCATCGGCCAAGGCCAGGCGCGCGGCGCTGGCGCCCATCTGGTCATAGGGCGCGCTTGCACCCGGCTTGGCGAAGGGGATCATTCCGACGCCTGAAACGAAGACTTTGCCGCCCATCGTGCACTCCATTGTCATGAAAAACTTTTATTATAGGTCGCATGACCTAAACTTGAAGATTACAGGGCGTGCAATTCTTCTGTCAATGCACGTGCGATAATCCCGCGTCCGTTTTTGGCCTTCCTCCCATGTCACCCGCGCTCAAGACTTCGCTGCAACGCAAAACTTCCAGCACCACGGAAAAGGGCTATGCGCGCGCCAACGACATCCTGCAGGCGGCGCGCGAGATCTTCGCGTCGGAAGGCTATGGCGGGCTCTCCATGCGGCGCGTCGCGGCGCAGGTCGGGGCCAGCCTGAGCAATGTCCAGCATTACTACAAGAGCAAGGACATGCTGGTCGAGGCGCTGCTGCTCGATTCGCTCAACCATTTCCAGGAAAGGATCGACAGCATCGCCGCGGCGATGCAGGACGCGTCGCGCGTCGAGCAGTTGCTGGCGACGGTCGACATGTTCCTCGAAGAACTCGGCAATCCTGTTATCCGGGGCATGTTCTTCGAATTCTGGGCGCTGGCGACGCGCAATACCTTTGCCTCCACGCTGATGGAGCGCATGCAGTCGCGTGAACGGAAGTCGATTTACAAGCTGATCCAGGGCCTGTCGCCGGCCATTTCCGACGAAGAGTACGTCCTGCGCGCGGCGCTGATCGTGGCACAGGTGGAAGGACTGATGCTTTTCCGGGTCCGAAACCGCCCCACACGGCCCGAACTGGAAGGGCTGGAAAACGCAGCAAGACAGGCAATTCTCCGACTCGCAATGCAGCAATAACCGCGTCTCATTTCGGAAAACTTGCTTCACATCAAACGCGGGGCAGCAAGGGGGGCTACACTGCCAAGCATGGCCGGGAGACATCGGCTGTGTTGGAGATGATCATGACCAAACCCGAGACGCTGTTCGAACAGGCAAGCTACGACCTGAACAAATTCCGTGAACGCCGCATGGCCGAACGGCGTGCGGTCGCCAGGGACACCCCGGATCGGCGCCAGCAGGCCAGCGCCCCGCAACCTGATGACACCCAGAACGAGTCCGGCCGGCAGACCTCCTGACGCTCTCCGGTCGGCGCTATCACCGATGCCGATTCTTTCCCGCATTCGCACTGCGTTCCTTGCCGGCCTGCTTGTTGCCGCATCCGCGTTCGCCGCGGACCAACCCGCTCCTCTACGCGTCGAAGCGGAAATGCTCGATGGAAGCCGGTATGTCCTGGACGACAGCCGCGGCTTCATCACGCTGCTGTCGTTCTGGTCACCGGATTCGCTCGCTTCCCGCAAGTGCCTCGGCGAACTGCAACGCTTTCATCAGGACTACGAAAGCCGTGGCGTGAAGGTCGTTGCCATATCCACCGTGAATGATGCCGCCATGCTGCGGGCCTTCACCGCCAAGCGGAAGCTCAGCCTGCCGGTCGCCATGCTCGGCGAAAACAACCTCGGTGCGATCCCCGAAGACCAGTTACCCATCGTGCTTGTCCTTGACCGCGACGGAAAGGTGGTCGCATCGCGCGCCGGCCTCTTCTCGTATCGCATGCTGGAAGTGCTGGCCGTGCCGCCGCTGATGAAGCCGGTATCAGGAACCACGCCGCAATAAAGCCCGCTTCGCCGAGCGCGCTGCCTCGAGTACGCGCACGAAGGCGCGCTCTCCGCCGCTCAGGCTCTCCTCCTTCGACGCCTTCTCGAACAGGGCGGAAACGCGATGCCGCCACGCTGCGGCCGCATTTGACATCGCCAGCCGGGGACGAAGCAGGAAATGCAGCCGGGACCGGTACACGACGACATGGTGCAGGCTGCGCGCGTGCGCGCCGAGCGCGAACTTGTAGTCGTATTCGTTCCACATGAAGTTGTATTCCTTGCAGCCGCGCGCGATGCACTCGCAGATCGTCAGGTAGCAGCACAGGATGCCCGCCGAGTACTCGTTGTAGCGCGGGTCGTGCGAGATCACCTTGAAGAAGTAATGGCTGCCGGCAAAGTAGCCGATGCTGCCGGCCACCACGCGTCCGTCGATTCGCATGGCGAGCACCATTCCGCACTGCCGCACCAGCGCCATGACCTTTTCCACCTCGTCGTCGAGCCCGTACCGCATGTTCTTGCCGGCGATGCGCACGCGGTTCAGATCAATGATCGCACGCATGTCGGCCTCGCTCGCGTCCGCCTTTTCAGCGACTTCCACCTGCAGGGAGGGATGGTCACGTTTGAGCTTGTCCATGTAGCGGCGCAGGTTGCGGCGCATGTTCTTGCCTAGACTGGCGACGTAGTCGTCGGCTGTGGCGGGCAGCGGCAGGACGATGTTCGCCGTGCAGGCGTATTGCTGGAGCGGACGGGGCATGACCCGGACCTGGGAGTCGACGGCGTGCAGGCAAATGGCGCTCACCGAACGCCAGATGGAAAAGAGGTGGCCCGCGAAGCGTTCGAGCTCGGCTTCGTCGACCGTCATGCCTTCATTGATGACGTGCACCGTGTTGCCGTCCCTGCGCAACAGAAAGACAGCCAGCAGGCGATCCTTGCGTCGCGCCAGATAGGTGTGCGTGACATCCCGCAGCCCGCCATAGACCTGCAAATGCGCAAACGTCGAATGGATATTGCTGTAGAGGGATTGCATGGCCGCGTCGACATGCGTCGCCGGCGCGCCGGCATGCACCTCCACAAGGACGTCGTCGCTTTCGCTTGCCTCGCCAAGCAGCGTCCCTGCCGGAAATATCGCCTGCAGCGCGGCGCCTGACTCGTTCAAATCGTTCAACCCGGGAATGACAGCCTCCACCAGTTCGATGACTCGATTCGAGACTAGCATTCCCGCGGCGGGATAGAGATCCTTTTCGCCGCGCCTTTGTGCTGTGCCAATAGCCGGCCTGAACCAGCGCAACAGAATTGCGACCTGACAAGACGCCGAGGGAAATTCAGCGCGACGCGGACGCCGCGTTCGTCAACACGGCACGGCTTTTGAGGAAAGCGGCGACCTGCTCCGGCGGACGCGGTTCGGCGAAGTAAAAGCCCTGCATGATGTCGCAACCGGCATTGCGCAGGAAGACAAGTTGCGCCTCGGTCTCGACCCCTTCGGCGACGACGGACAAACCGAGGCTGTGGGCCATCGCAATGATGGCTGTGGTGATCGCTTCGTCGTCGCCATCGCCGGGGATATCGCGCACGAAGGTGCGGTCGATCTTGACCTGGTCGATGGGGAAGCGCTTGAGGTAGGCCATCGACGAATAACCGGTGCCGAAATCGTCGATCGACAGGCGGATGCCTTCCTTCTGCAGCCGGTTGAGCAGGTCGACGTTGTCATGGACGTTATCCATCAGCACCGTTTCCGTGATCTCCAGTTCCAGCTGGCTGGGTGGAATGTCGACCTCGCGCAACGCGCCGATGATGTCGTGCATCAGGTGCGGATCGCGTGTCTGGCGCGCCGACAGGTTGACCGACACGGGGATAGCGCCGAGGCCGGCGTCGCGCCACGCCGCCACCTGCCGGCAGGCGGTACGCAGCACCCAGCGCCCGATCGGCACGATCAGCCCGCTGTCTTCCGCAATCGGGATAAATTCCGTCGGACTGATGAGGCCAAGCTCGGGATGTTTCCAACGCAGCAGCGCCTCCAGTCCCACGAGCCTGCCATCGCGCAGGTTCACCTGCGGCTGGTAGTACAGCATCAGTTCGTCGCGTTCGATCGCCTTGCGCAGGCTGGTTTCGAGCGACAGGCGTTTCTGCACGCGCTTGTCCAGTTCCGGATGGAACTGCTCGAAGGCGTTCTTGCCGCGCCCCTTGGCCTGGTACATCGCGGTGTCGGCGTTCCGGGTCAGTGTTTCGAGATCCGATGCATCGTCCGGATAGATGCTGATGCCGACGCTCGCGGTAACGTAGATTTCGTGAATGTCCACGTCGAACGGCGCTGCCAGCACATCGAGAATTTTTTCCGCGACGCCGGCGGCGCCGGTCGTCGCCGACGGCTCGAGGATGATCGCGAACTCGTCGCCGCCGATGCGGCAGATCACGTCGCCACCACGCAGGCATTCCATCAGGCGTTTCGCCACCAGCCGGAGCAAGGTGTCGCCGCTGTGGTGTCCAAGCGTGTCGTTGACGATCTTGAAGTTGTCCAGGTCGAGCAGCAGCAAGCCGACGTTGCCGCCGAACTGGTCAACCTTGTCCAGCGCTGTGGCGAGGTATTCATTGAACGCATGCCGATTCGGCAGGCCGGTCACCGAATCGATGTGGGCGAGATAATCGAGGTGCGCTTCCGCACTCTTGACGGCCCGGCGCATGCGCGCGACAAGCAGGTAGGCGACCGCTAGCGAACCCATCGCGATGGCCAGTGTCAGTCCAGCATACCCGACCAGACGGGCATAAAGCTGCTCGAGGCTGGCGCGAATGACGACCAGCCCGATCTCGCGGCCGTCGATCTCCACCTGTCGCACCACTTCAAGATCCTTGACGCCGAAACGATGTCCGTCGTTGACGAGCCGCGGCCACGGCGCGGAAATCTGCGCAACGCCTTCGCGGCGATATGAGGCAAGCAGCTTGCGCTCGTGCGTGAACAGCCCCGCAGCCTCGATGCTGGGTGACGCGCCGAGGACGGCCAACGTTTCATTGCTGGCCTTGCTGTCGTTGAACAGGAGTGCCGCCCCGCTGTTCTCGCCGACGATCCTCGCCTGCACCTTCATGTCCTCGAGCAGATCGCCGCGGAGTGAAAAAAACTGGAACAGGATCAGCAGGAAACTCGCGACCAGCAAGGCGGCGCCGGCCGTCGCCAGGTTGGCCAGGTCCATCCAGCGGCCCAGCCGCGGCGGACGAGAATATTGCGGCACACTCATTGTACGGTCCTTGCCAGCCGCAGCAGCTTGGAACTCAGCGTCAGCCGCGCCTGCCTTGCCGCGCGCGTGTCGACGTCGAACACGATGCGGTTGTTGTCCACAGCCAGGGCAACGATGCTGCCGTCGTGGCCGATCTCTTCATCATCGGAAATCGTCAGCACGCTGGCTTCGCCGAGTCCCTTCTTGATCTGCACCCAGCGTTCGCGGTCGCTGCCGTCGACGAACAGCACATGGCACGTCCGCAGCGAATCGAGCGCCGCGAGATGGCGCACCGCTACGCGCCGCCCCCTGACCGTCTTTTCGCCGAAGCCGCTGAGCGACTGGCGAAGCACACTCGCCGGGTTAATGCAGATGTTCAAGCTTCCTCCCTCGTAGGCGGTGTCGGCCGGCCATTCGGTAAAGAGCGCAAAGTTGTACACGAACGCCGCCTTCAATTCATATTCCGGCACCGGTTGCGCGGCAGCGTCAAGCGGCAACAGGAGTGCCACCGCCAGCAGGCGCAGGGTGGAGCGCAGCATGCGAATCACCAGATCGGACATCAGAACGCGTAACTCAACTTGAGCCTGCCGGTACGCCCGTTTTGCACGATGGCGTCCTGCACATGTTCGGCCGCGCCCGGATCGGCATAGCGGCGGTCGAACAGGTTATAGAGACTGAGCGACAGCTCCAGCCCCGGTGCGAGGCGAATCGCGGACAGGGTGAGGTTGCCGATCCAGTAGCCCGCCGTCTCGGCGCGCAAGGTATTGCGCTGTCCCACATACTGCGCTTCGGCGCCGGCCCGCCAGCCAATGCGCGGCAAGGGTGCGCTGAGGTTGAACTTGGCCAGGTGCCGCGGTGCATTCGCCAGTGTCGCCCCGGTGGCTTCATCCTTCGCCTGTTGCCAGCTATAGCTGGACCGCAGGCGGGCGCCGCCCGTCCATGCTTTCTCCAGTTCGAGTTCGATGCCGCGTGCCACGGCGCGATCGAGGTTCTGGAATATCAGCAAGCCGTCAGACGGATCCAGTGTTTGCGTAATCAGGTGCGAGACCGTGTTGCGGAATACCGATGCCGTGACGCGTGCTTCGGTCGAAAAATGATGCTCGGCACTCAACTCCTCGGTGCGGATGCGTTCTGACCTCAGCGAAGGATTCGACTTCTGCCCTCCCGGCCCGCGCAGGTCATAGTAGAGCTCGTAGGCATTCGGGGCGCGGAAGGCCGTGCCCGCCATCGCCTTCAATGTGGTCGACGCGTTTGCCTTGTAGATCAATGCCACGCGCGGATTGACGCTGCCGTCACCGGTGGAGGAGTCGTGGTCGTAACGGGCGCCGGCATTCAGCAGCATGTCCTGCCGCAGCGTGAACTCGTCCTGCAGGTACAGGCCGAGCCGGTTGCCGGAACGCCGGTCGTCGAGCCTGGACACGAAGGGCGCGGCATCGAAGTTGAACTGCCGGCGGCGGTAATCGCGCTGGACGTCGGCGCCCATCACGAGCTTGTGTCCGTCCGCGCGCGTGGTCACGAGCTTGGTCTCCGCGCCCCACCATGCGGCGCGCGATCCGTCGCGGTTGACGGTCAGCGGCGGATAGTCATAAACATAATCGCCAAGGTAGTCGTAGCGCCCCCAGTACAGCCGCGCGCTCAGTTCCGTATCCGGCGCAAGTTGCGTGCGGTGGGCAGCATCGATATAGCTCTGTGTGTCGACCGTGTGCGACCGCGGGTCGTTGAACACCTGGCGGAAGGAAGCCGTCGGGACGCCCTTCGTCCGCTCGCTGTGCGCGACGGCGACGCTCCACGGTCCGAGAGACGCCTTCATCAGCAGGTTTTGCGCGCGGTCGTGGTCCAGCCTGCGCGCGACGCCATTGTTGGTTGCCGGCGTATCGAAATCCGGAAAATAGAGGTCCGGTCCATCTTCGCGGAAGCTGCTTGCCGAGAACAGCCATTCCACGCCGCTGTCATGCCGCATGCCGTAGCTGGCGCGCGCCTTGCGCATGCCGTGGCTGCCGGTTTCGACGGAGGCCTGTGCGCCGCTCAAGTCGCGCCCTTTCTTCGTGATGATGTTGATCACACCGAAGAACGCATTGGCGCCGTACACCGACGACCCAGGTCCCGGCACAAACTCCACGCGTTCGATCAGGTCCACGTCGAGCACAAACTCCGTGCCGATGGATGCCTGGTCGTACACGGCATCGTTGTTGCGGTTGCCGTCTACCAGCAACAGGAAACGGGAGTTGTAATCGCCGGGCCGCAGGAATCCTCGCGCGCCGAGGTAGGCATAGTTGCGGTCATTGCTCACGTAGAGCCCGCGCATGCTGCGCAGGATGTCGGCCACCGTGCGCCAGCCAAACGCCTTGATGTCAGCGGATGTCACAACGGACACAGCGGACGGCGCCTCGCTGAACTTCTGGACGAACCTGGAAGCGGTGTAAACCTCGAGGGTTAGCAACTGCTCGATGGGCAGGGCCGCGAGATCCACCTCTCCGTTCGCGGCATGGCCGACCGCAGGGATGGAAAAGGCAGACGCAATTGCACAAAGGCATGCAACACGCGATGTTGTGCGTACAAACTGATTGGGCATGGTACTTACCCTGGCTCCGCGGGCCTTTTGTCGAGGCCCTGTAATAATGGAAGCAACCCATCGAGGAGTTGCCCTCATCCCCGGCGTATGTCCCCCCGGCCAGAAGATGATTTAGATCAATATTCTAACTCGTCCGTCTGCTCTGAAGGACAACTAAAAGGCGTATTGACAACGCTTGTATACACCACGCCGGAAAGCGATGACACTTTGCTCACATCTCGTACCCGGGAGGGCAGAGATTCCGTGATGCCTATAAAATAAGATGACCGTCTTGCAATCCGGAACCACGCCAGCGCGGACATCTGCTTCCGGCATTGCGCCCCCGTTTCAAGAATCCGGCTCCTCCAGCGGGTTTCCATTTTTTCATTGCGAGAAAGACATGACCTTTGTTCGTCGATATGCGCCAGTGGCGGCGCTTGTGACCATGCTGCTCGGCGTTGCCAGTTGCGGAGAGAAGAACGCCGCAGCGCAAGCGCCGGCCCCCGGCATGCCGCCGCCCGAAGTGTCTGTCGTTACTGTCGCAACAGAACGCATCGTCATGACAACCGAACTCCCCGGCCGCATTGAGGCGACCCGCGTGGCGCAGGTGCGCGCGCGTGTCCCGGGCATTGTGCAGAAGCGGGTGTTCCAGGAAGGCAGCGAAGTCAAGGCAGGCGACATCCTGTTCCGCATCGACCCTGCCCCATTCCAGGCCACCTTCAGCAGTACGCAGGCGGCGGTCGCGAAAGCAGAGGCCAACCTGGCGCAAGCCAACCTGAAGGCACAGCGCTACAAACCCCTGGTCGAGACCAATGCGATCAGCAAGCAGGAATATGACGACGCACTGACCGCGCAGAAACAGGCGACCGCCGAACTTGCCGCCGCCAAGGCCGCGCAGGAGACAGCGCGCCTGAACCTTGGTTATGCGACCGTCACCGCCCCGATCTCCGGCCGCATCGGCCGTGCGCAGGTTACAGAGGGCGCGCTCGTCGGCCAGGGCGAAGCGACGCCGCTGGCAACGATCCAGCAACTCGATCCGGTCTTCGTGAACCTGACGCAGTCAAGCGCGGAGCTGCTGCAATTGCGTCGTGCACTGGCCAGCGGCCGTCTCAAGAGCGTCGGCAAGGACAAGGCCAAAGTCATGCTGGTGACGGAGGATGGCCGCAGCTATCCGCACGAAGGCAAGCTGCTCTTCTCCGACGTAGCCGTCGACGAGAGCACCGGTGCCGTGACCCTGCGTGCCGAGTTCCCGAATCCCGAACGCATGCTGCTGCCCGGTCTTTATGTGCGCGCGCGGCTGGAACAGGCGGTCAGCGAAAACGCGATCGTCGTCCCG
Source organism: Noviherbaspirillum sp. ST9 (assembly GCF_048799745.1). Lineage (NCBI taxonomy): Bacteria > Pseudomonadati > Pseudomonadota > Betaproteobacteria > Burkholderiales > Oxalobacteraceae > Noviherbaspirillum > Noviherbaspirillum sp. ST9. The sequence continues at coordinate 292,110 of NZ_JBLWFR010000007.1, forward strand.
CAACAGGCAGTACAGCGCGACGCCAGCGGCGCATCGGTGCTGCTGGTCGGCACGGACGGCAAGGTGGCATTGCAGCCGGTCAAGGCCGAGAGCGCACATGGCGACAAGTGGGTCATCAGCGAAGGACTCAAGGCCGGCGACAAGGTGATCGCCGAAGGATTCCAGAAGGCCAAGCCCGGCGCAGTCGTCAAGCCGGTGCCCTGGAAGGCCGCCGCCCCCGCCACAGCCGCAGCGCCCGCGCAGCCGGAACAAAAATCCAAGTAAGGACGCTCCCACATGGCCAAGTTCTTCATCGATCGCCCGGTCTTCGCCTGGGTCATCGCGCTCTTCATCCTGCTGGCCGGCACGCTGTCCGTCTTGCGGCTGCCGGTCGCCCAGTATCCGACCATCGCGCCGCCGTCGATCCAGATCAATGCGACCTATCCCGGCGCAACCGCCCAGACGCTGGATGAAAGCATCATCAGCCTGATCGAACAGGAGATGAACGGCGCGGAAGGCCTGCAGTACATGGAGTCGCAAAGCCAGGCGAACGGCTCCGCACAGGTCACCGTGACCTTCCTGCCCGGCACCAACGCCGACCTCGCCGCCGTGGACGTGCAGAACCGCCTGAAACGCGTCGAGCCGCGCCTGCCGCAGGCGGTGACGCAACAGGGTGTGCAGGTGACCAAGGCACGCAGCAACTTCCTGCTCTTCACGACCCTGTCGTCGACCGACGGCCGGCTCGATCCGGTGGCGCTGGGCGACTATCTGTCGCGCAATGTGCTCAATGAGCTAAAGCGCGTGCCGGGCGTCGGCCAGGCGCAGCTGTTCGGTACCGAGCGCGCGATGCGCGTGTGGATCGATCCGGCGAAACTGGTCGGCCTCAAGCTCACGCCGGCCGACGTCACCGCTGCCATCCGCGCACAGAATGCGCAGGTCGCTTCGGGCACGCTCGGCGACCTGCCCAATGCCAACACGCAGCAAATCACTGCGCCGATCGTCGTGACGGGGCAGCTGTCCACGCCCGAGGAATTCGGCAACATCGTGCTGCGCGCAACGCCCGGCGGCGCGACGGTGCGGCTGCGCGACGTGGCACGCATCGAGATTGGCGGCCAGGTGTATGCCACCTCTGCCCGCCTGAACGGCAAGCCGACGGCCGCCGTCGGCGTCCAGCTTTCCCCGACCGCCAATGCACTCGCAACAGCCAAGGCAGTGCGCCAGCGCATGGACGAGCTGTCGAAGTATTTCCCTGCAGGCGTGAAATACGACATCCCCTACGACACCTCGCGCTTCATCCAGATTTCCATCGAGGAAGTGGTGAAGACGCTGCTCGAAGCCATCCTGCTGGTGTTCCTGGTCATGTATCTGTTCCTGCAGAACATCCGCTACACCCTGATCCCGACCATCGTGGTGCCTGTCGCGTTGATGGGCACGTTCGCGACCATGCTGCTGTTCGGCTTCTCGATCAATGTGCTGACCATGTTCGGCATGGTGCTGGCCATCGGCATTCTCGTGGACGATGCGATCGTGGTGGTGGAAAACGTCGAGCGCATCATGAGCGAGGAAGGCTTGTCGCCGCGTGAGGCGACGCGCAAGGCAATGGGACAGATCACCGGCGCCATCATCGGCATCACGCTGGTGCTGATCGCGGTGTTCATCCCGATGGCCTTGTTTGGCGGCGCGGTCGGCGCGATCTACCGCCAGTTCTCGCTGTCCATGGTGTCGTCGATGGTGTTCTCGGCGCTGATGGCGCTGTCGCTGACGCCGGCACTGTGCGCGACCCTGCTCAAGCCGGTGGAAGCCGGCCACCATCATGCGAAGACGGGTTTCTTCGGCGCGTTCAACCGCATCTTCCACAGCACTGCGACCGGCTACCAGGGCTGGGTGGGAAGGATGCTCACGCGCGCCGGCCGCTGGCTGCTGGTGTACGGACTGATCGTCGCCTGCGTCGCCCTGCTCTATGTACGCATGCCGTCCGCCTTCCTGCCGCAAGAAGACCAGGGCTACCTGATCACCAACATCCAGCTGCCGCCGGGCGCCAGCACCAACCGCACGCTGCAGGTGATCGAGCAGATCGAAAACTTCTACCTGCAGCAGCCGAGCGTGGCACGCGTGGTGGCCGTGGCCGGCTTCAGCTTCTCCGGCAGCGGCCAGAACGCAGCACTGGTCTTCACGCCGCTGAAGGACTGGAGCGAGCGCGGCCCGGACCAGTCGGCCACCGCAATCGCGGGCCGGGCCTTCGGCGCCTTCTCGCAGATCAAGGATGCGATCGTGTTCCCGCTGAGCCCGCCGCCGATTCCGGAACTGGGCAACGCAACCGGTTTCACCATGCGCCTGCAGGACCGCGGCGGTGTCGGGCATGACGCATTGCTGGCGGCGCGCAACCAGTTGCTCGGCATGGCCGGCAAGAGCCAGGTGGTCCAGGGCGTGCGTCCGGACGGACTGGAACCGACGCCGCAGCTGCAGCTCTCGATTGATCGCGACAAGGCAAATGCCCTCGGCGTGACCTTCGCCGACATCAACACGACGCTGTCCACCGCACTGGGCTCGGCTTACGTAAACGACTTCCCGAACCAGGGACGGCAGCAGCGCGTCGTCGTGCAGGCCGACATCCCGCAGCGCATGCAGCCGGACGACCTGATGAAGCTGTATGTGCGCAATACCAAGGGCGACATGGTGCCCTTCTCCGCCTTCATGAGTTCGAAGTGGATCGTCGGACCGGTACAGCTGTTCCGCTACAACGGCTATCCATCGATGCGCATTTCCGGCAACGCAGCCCAAGGCCGAAGCACCGGCGAGGCCATGGAAGAAATGGAAAAACTGGTTGCCCAGCTGCCGCAGGGCATCGGCATGGAATGGACCGGCCAGTCGCTGGAGGAAAAGACCTCCGGCGCGCAGGCCCCCGCCCTGTTTGCGCTCTCCTTGCTGGCGGTATTCCTCGTGCTTGCCGCGCTCTACGAGAGTACGACGATCCCGATCGCGGTACTGCTGGTGGTGCCGCTGGGCGTGCTCGGCGCGCTGCTTGGCGCGACAATGCGCGGCATGCCGAACGACGTGTACTTCAAGGTCGGCCTGATCGCCATCATCGGCCTGTCGGCCAAGAACGCGATCCTGATCGTGGAATTCGCGAAGGACCTGCAGGCGCAGGGCAAGGGCCTCGTCGAGGCCACTCTGGAAGCGGTGCATTTGCGCTTCCGCCCGATCATCATGACCTCGCTCGCCTTCATCCTCGGCGTGCTGCCGCTGGTCATCGCTTCCGGTGCGGGGTCCGCAAGCCAGCGCGCGATCGGTACCGGCGTGATGGGCGGCATGATCACCGCTACCGTCCTTGCCGTGTTCCTGGTGCCGGTGTTCTTCGTCGTCATCCGCAACATCTTCAAGGGCAGCGAACGGCAGCAAAAATTCTACAGAGAGCACCTCCAACAGCAAGAGGGAAACAAGGCATGACCAGGAAACGCGTACTCTCCCTGATGAGCGCCGGCCTCCTGTCGGCCTGCTCGCTCGCCCCGACCTACGAGCGCCCGGAAGCGCCGGTGTCAGCGGCATACCCGACGGCGACGGAAGCCGGCAATGCAAGCGCTACCGGCTGGCGCGACTTCTTCCCGGACCAGCGCCTGCAGAGCCTGATCGAAGCGGCACTGGCCAACAACCGCGACCTGCGCATCGCCGCCCTGCGGATCGAGGAAGCGCGCGCGCTGTACAACGTGCAGTCCGCCGACCTGCTGCCGAACTTCAATGTCACGGCCTCCGGCTCCCGCGTTCGCACACCGGGCAGCGTGTCGCCGACGGGTGTGACGTCGGTCAACAGTACCTATCAGATCGGTCTCGGCCTGTCCGCTTTCGAACTGGATTTCTTCGGCCGCGTGCGCAGCCTGAATGATGCCGCGCTGGCGCAATACCTTGCCACCGAAGAGGCAAGCCGCGCGGCGCGGATCTCCCTGGTCGCGGAAGTCGCCAAGGCCTATCTCGCCGAGCGCGCATTCGATGAACAGGTCGACCTTGCCCGCCAGACCTACGAGAGCCGCGAGTCCGCGTACAAGCTCGCGAAGCAGCGCTTCGACGTCGGCGCATCGTCCGCCCTCGACCTGCGCCAGAACGAAACACTGGTGCAGTCCGCGCGCGCCTCCCTGGCCACGTTGACGCGCCAGCGCGCGCAGGCATCGAATGCACTCGCGCTGCTCGTCGGCAAACCTCTCACAGACTTGCCGGCGGCGCACACACTGTCGGAGCAGAACATCGTCACCGAAATCCCCGCCGGCCTGCCCTCCGACCTGCTCGAGCTGCGGCCCGACATCCATGCGGCGGAACAACGCCTGCGCGCGGCGAACGCCAATATCGGCGCCGCACGCGCCGCATTCTTCCCGCGCATCTCGCTGACTGCGGCGACAGGCACGGCGAGCGGCGACCTGTCGGGATTGTTCGAATCGGGATCACGCAGCTGGTCCTTCGTGCCGCAACTGGCGTTGCCCCTCTTCGACGCAGGGCGCAACAGCGCCAGCCTCAGCCTGGCGGAAGTGCGCAAGAATGTGGCAGTGGCGGAATACGAGCGATCCATCCAGAGCGCCTTCCGCGAGGTTGCCGATGCGCTGGCGGGCCGCGCATCACTCGACGAGCAGATCGATGCGCAGCGTGCCGTGCTGGAAGCGCAGGCGGAGCGCCTGAAGCTCGCCGACCTGCGTTACCGGAATGGCGTGGCAAGCTCGCTTGACGTACTGGACGCGCAACGCGAATTGTTTTCCGCGCAGCAGGCGCTGGTGCAGGCGCGCCTGCTGCGCCTGACGAATGCGGTGGACTTGTACCGTGCGCTGGGCGGGGGCTTGGTTGAGGCGTCGACCAAGTAAAGGTTAGCGGATCAGTGGCTTGAGCAAGGCCATGGTCCGCACCGTAGCGCCGCGATGCTGGCGCGCGAATCCTGCCGCCTGCTCGCCCATGCGTTTGCGTTCATCCTCGTGTGTCAGCAGGCGCGAGGCCGCATGAACCATCTCGGCTGCGGTTTCCACGCGCAAGGCTGCGCCGGCAGCAATTGCCTCTTCACTCACCACGCTGAAATTGAAGGTGTGCGGTCCGATCAGCACAGGCTTTCCGACCGCGCAGGCCTCGATCAGGTTTTGGCCGCCCAGGGGCAACAGGCTGCCGCCGATAAATGCAAGATCGCATGCCGTGTAGTAGGCGAACATTTCGCCCATCGAGTCGCCCAGCACCACACGTACATCATCCGGCAATACCGCATTGAGCATGGACCGACGGTGCAATGACAGCCCGCGTGCGGCCACCTTCGCTGCCACTTCGTCAAAGCGTTGCGGATGCCGCGGAACAATGACAACCAGCGCTCGATCGAGCCCGCTGCCGTTCAACGCGTCGAGGATCAGGTCTTCTTCCCCTTCCCGCGTGCTCGCACAAAGCAGGACCGGGCGGCTTCCCATCATCGCGCGCAACGCGGCTCCCGTGGAAAGCGCCTGTTCCGGCGGCGCCACATCGAACTTGATGCTTCCCGTCACGCTGACGTTCGGCGCACCGAAGCGGCGCAGGCGTTCCGCATCCGCTTCCGTCTGCGCAGCGACGCAGGAGAAACCCTCGGCCGCCTCCGACATCAGGGCCGAGAGGCGTTGTGCCTTGGCCAGGGAACGTTCGGAAAGACGGGCATTGACGAGTGCAACCGGCACTTGATGCTTCACGCATTGCGCGATCAGGTTCGGCCACACTTCCGTCTCCATGAGGATGCAGATGCGCGGCTTGAAGTGCCTCAGGAAACGGCCGACCATGAAGCCCGTGTCATAGGGCAGGTAGCACTGCACGAGCCTGTCGCCGTGCTTCTGGAACAGGGACTTTCCGGTCGCCCTCCCCGTTGGCGTCATGTGGGTCAGCAGGATGGCGTGGTCCGGGTATTCGCACAGCAAGGCGTCGACCAACGGCTCCGCGGCACGTGTTTCCCCGACGGATACCGCGTGTAGCCAAAGAACCTTTCTGCCTGGTTTGTTTGAGTAGAAACCGAAACGCTCCGCCATGTGTTGGCGATATCCCGGTTCCATGCGGCCGCGCCACCAGAGGCGACCGAGCACCAGCGGCAAGGCCAGCCACCATGCGAACGAATAGAGAAGTCGGATCATGCGTTCGCCGGTCCGAGCAATTGCCGGATGGCGCCGGCGACATCCTCAACCGACGGAGGAGTACCAAGGTCACCGAGGTTGATGATGTTCGGCGACCAGTTGCCTTCCGTCTTCCAGCGGGGGGAGTCGCAGTACAACTCGATGGTCGGCCGGTTGTAGGCGGCGGCAATGTGCGTGAGCCCGGTATCGACGCCAACGGCCAATGCCGCGCGCTGTGCCAGGAGGACGGCCTCCATCATGGGTAGCCTTGGCAGAACGCGCGCATTCGGCATTTGCGCCGCAAGCGCTTCGGCAGCCTGTTTCTCGGCGTCGCTGCCCCAGGGCAGCAGCACGGCCAGCCCACGCTCCGCCAAGACGCGTGCGAGGGCAACCCAACGTTCGGAAGCCCATTGCTTCGAGGGCCGGGCCGTTGCATGAAAGAATGCCGCATACGGTTCCGCCGGCACCCAGGCGGGAAGCTGTGGCATGTCCGGCGCGCGCAGGCTGAAATCGGCAGGATGGTCGATGGCATAGCCGAGGGCGGCAGCGGCGACGAGGCGTCCGCGAAGCACCGCATGTGTGTGACGGCCGACGGGCACGCTCATGGTATGGAAGATGCGCGATGCGCCTTCGTACCCCGACCCCTCGGTGCCGTTGGCGAGTCCGACGCGCTTGCCCCCAGGTGCAAGCCGCGCCATGCGCATCACGACGCCGGTCTTGAGCAAGCCCTGGGTATCGAACACGACATCATATTCCTCGGCGCGCAGGCGCTGGCGAAAGGTCCGCATTTCCGCGCGCGTCGACGCGGACAGCAGGCTCTTGCGCCAGCGGCGCAGTGCGTAAGGAATGATGTGGCGCACGCCGGCGTTCAGGCGCACCAGGTTCACATACGCTTCCTCGACGACCCAGTCGATCTGTGCGCCCGGGTGGGCGCGCAGGATGTCGGCAACCATCGGCATGTTATGCACGACGTCGCCGAGCGAGGACACGCGTACGATCAGGATTTTCACTGGCAGACCAATCCCTGGTCAGAACGGCAGCGCCGCGTCCGGCTTCGCCGACAGGATGGCGCTGCGGAACTCGTCCTGGATGCGCTTGAGCGCCTCGGCCGATTCACCCTCGAAGCGCATCACGACCACCGGCGTCGTGTTGGACGAACGCGCCAGGCCGAAACCGTCCGCATACTCCACACGCAAACCGTCGATCGTCACGATCTGCTCCGCATCCGGGAACGTCGCTTCCTGCTGCAGCTTGCCGATCAGCTGCACGTTCTCGCCTTCTTCCAGGTGCAGGTGCAGTTCCGGCGTGCTCGATGCCTGCGGCAGCGCATTCAGTTCCGCCGACGGGTCATCCATGCGCGTGAGCAGTTCCAGCAGGCGCGCCCCGGCATACAGTCCGTCGTCGAAGCCGTACCAGCGGTCCTTGAAGAACACATGCCCGCTCATCTCGCCGCCCAGCGGCGCCCCGGTTTCACGCAGCTTGGCCTTCACCAGCGAATGCCCGGTCTTCCACATCAGCGGCACGCCACCATGCTTCTTCACCCACGGCCCGATATGGCGCGTGCATTTGACGTCGTACAGGATTTCCTTGCCCGGATGGCGCGTCAGCACATCCTTGGCAAACAGCATCAGCTGGCGGTCCGGATAGATGATCTGGCCATCCTTGGTCACCACGCCCAGGCGGTCGCCGTCGCCGTCGAAGGCCAGGCCGATTTCGGCGTCGGTTTCCTTCAGGCAGCGGATCAGGTCCTGCAGGTTTTCCGGATGCGCCGGATCGGGATGGTGGTTGGGGAAATTACCGTCGACTTCGCAGAACAGTTCGATCACCTCGCAACCCATGGCGCGGTACAGCTCGGGCGCAAACGCGCCGGCCACGCCATTGCCGCAATCGACCGCGATCTTCATCTTGCGGCTGGTCTTCACGTCGCCTGCGATGCGCTCGATGTAGGCCTGCCTGATGTCATGCGTGCTGTAGCTGCCGTTGCCGGTGGCAAAGTCGCCGCGCACGATGGTCTGGTACAGGCCCTGGATGGCGTCGCCGTAAATCGCTTCGCTGGCCAGCACCATCTTGAAGCCGTTGTAGTCAGGCGGGTTGTGGCTGCCGGTGACCATGATGCCGGAGGTCGCTTCCAGTACCTGGGTGGCGAAATACACCATCGGCGTGGCGACCACGCCGAGGTCGATCACATTGATGCCGGCGCGCTGCAGGCCGGAGGCGAGCGCCGCGGACAGTTCCGGGCCGGACAGGCGGCCGTCGCGGCCGATGACGACGGTTTGCTCGCCCTTGGCGCGGGCGGCTGTGCCGAAGGCCTGGCCGATCTGGCGCGCCACACCGGCGTCGAGGGTCTTGCCGACGATGCCGCGAATGTCATAGGCCTTGAAGATGCTTTGCGAAATGGAGGACATGATCGATCAGGAAATAAGAATGAAAAACGTGACTGAATACGGCGCGGCGTCGACATCCGTGTCGGGCGCGCCGGACCTATTTGATTCTCTTGCCGAAAAACATCCAGCGCGGCGACCGGAAGCGCACGATGCGCGCATACAGCCACACATAACTGATGATGAACAACAGGCTCAGTATCATGAGCACCCAAGTATGGCGCCAGAATACGGTTGCCGGAACGACGGCCATCAGCGACAGCAGCCACAGGTAAGGCGACGTCAAGGCATTGCGCAGGTTCAACGCGCGTGCATCGCGTCCACCGACCGCCCACAATACCACCCTGCGGAAAATCAGGCTGTGCAGGTGGATGCCATCCGGCGTGCCGGGCGATTGTCCACGCAGGAACAGGCGGCGATAGGCTGAAAACAGCGTTTCGAATGCGGGATAGATCAGCAGCAGCACCGCATACCAGGTCGACACCTGGGGATTGCGCATCACCAGCAGTACGGACAATTCAGCGAGCATGAAGCCGAGGAAATAGGCCCCGCCGTCACCCAGGAAGATCAGCCCGACCGGATAGTTCCATACGAGGAAACCTGCTGCGGCACCGGCGACGATCAGCGCCGCCACGAGGACGAAGGTGTCATTCACCTGCAGCGCGACGTAGGCCAGCGACATCAGCATACTGATCGACACCACGGTCGCAAGGCCGTTGAAGCCGTCGATGATGTTGATGGCATTGGCGATGCCGGCGACGGCCAGCACGGTCAATGGCAGTGCGATCCACACCCAGCTGATGGTCCATTGGGAAAAGACCCAGTCGATTCGCTCGATCCTGGCATCGATCAGGAAATAGCCCATGGCCGCCGCCACCATGGTCAGCAGCAGTCGCCGCGCCGGACTGACACGCTTGGTGAAGTCCTCGACCATGCCGCCGAAAAAAGCAACCGCTGAACACAAGAGCAGCAAGAGGACCCCTTGTCCGATGGGCGGCGTACGCCACATTGCAATGGCGGCGCTCAGGATGACGGCAATGAAAATGCTCAGGCCGCCAATGCGCGGCACGGCGCGCGCATGCACCTTCTGCACGCCATCGAGGTCGTTGTCGAGCGCGGCGCGGTGCCGGATCGCGTGCCTGATGACGAACAGGGTCAGTAATGCGGAGGCGATGAAACTGATCAGAAAAGACGACATGACGTGTTGTAACGGGACGCTGCCGGCCGTTCCCGCCTGTGGCGAACCCGGACCGCGCAGGAGGCCGGGAAACGCCGGCAAAAAGAATGTGACAGTCTAAATTATTGACAGATGTTAATCACGCAATTACATGCAATTTTACGAATTTAGGACAAAGAATTACATTTTCGGCAATGCTTTGCGCCTTTCGCGGATCCGGAAGGCTTCGCGCCGGTCATCCGGAGACAGGAATCCGAACCACGAGATCGTGCCGCCGCCAACGACGGCCATTGCACAAAGCACCGCGCGCCATGGCCAACCTATTTCCGGACCGGAGAAAAAGCCTGCAAATGCAATAAAGGTGACACCCGTTAAAACCGGAACCATGACCGGCCGGGCACTGTCCGGCCCGACAAGATGCAGCAATACCAGGCAATCAACGACCACGCGTACAACCCACAGCGATGCCGCACCGACGATGCCCCACTCCACTACTGCGATATACAGGCAGAGGCCGTAAAGTGGCAGTTCCACGAGCTGCATCTTGGCAGTCAGGTGCGCCCGGCCCACGGCTTGCAGCCAAGCCTGAGGCAAGTGCGATATCGCGTACACGAAAATCCCGAGCGCAACGATCTCCACAACGCGATAGGCATTCGCCGCGAAGGCGGCATTCAGCCAGATGCGCAGGCCATCGTACGCTCCGGCGGCCGCAAGCGCGCACAGCGGAAGCATGATCGCGGAGATCAGCCGCACGCCGCGCTGGTAGAGGGCGGCAAGCGGAACGGCGGTGCGCGCATCAAGGTTCCCGGCAAACTTGGGGAACAGCACGCCCGCCAGCGCCGCGGGAATGACCATGGTCCGCAGCAGCACTTCCTGCGAAGTCACATACCAGGCAACCGAAGTGGGCGCCACCAATGCCGCGAGCACGAAACGGTCGGAATACAGCATCAGCGGCCCGATCACATTGGAAATCGTGATCCATCCGCCCTCCTGGAAGAACAGCCCCTGCGCGGCAAGCTTGGGCCGGATCGGCCCCAGCAGGATCCCGCGTTCGGCCTGGAGACAGGCCCACGCGTGAGCTGCCAATGCGAGCACGCGTCCCACGACAATCCCGATGATCATTCCGTCGAGCGTCGGCATCGTGAGTGAAGCCACCGCAGGCGCCGCATAGGTCCACGCTCCAAAAACGGTGCGCATGATGTTGACGCGCGCGAACCGATGCACGCCTTCGAGCGCGCCGCGCAACCAGTTGGTCGCGAGCGTGACAGGAATGCTGAATGAAATCCATGGCCAGCTGGCAGCCAGCTCCCGTCCGAGCACCCCTTCCGGGAGAAAAGCGGAGAACACGCCACGCGCGGCAAGAAGAAGCATCGCCATGACCATGAGCGCAGGGACGGCGCGCCACCAGAAGAAACCGCGCAGGTCCATCAACTCGGTGTCAAGCTGCCCCTGTTCGGCCGCCTGCGCAACGCGACGGGTGACCACCCTGCTTAGGCCGAAATCGAGGAAGCTGAAGTAGCCGACGAGTGCCCAGACGACGCCCAGCGCCCCCAACCGCTCCACGCCGGCAAAATGGGCGACCACCGGCACCGATACCAGCGCCACCGCCATCGGCAGTGTGTGCCCAAGCAGGTTGAAAATGAAAAAGCGCAGGGTGTGCATGTCGCGGCGCCGGCGCGTCCGATCCTACTCGTTCAGATGCCCGAGCCGCGCTGCCACATCGCGCCCTCCGAGCACCTTCCGGTAGAAATCCACGGAGATTGCCGTCATGTTTTCCCATGTGAACGCGCGGCTTTGCGCATGGCCCGCCGCCACTAGACGGCAGCGCGCCTCCGGGTCATCGAGCAGCATGCGCATGGCCTCGACGATCTGCTCCGAATTGTTGGGATCCACCTGCACCGCGCCGCTGCCTGCGACCTCGGGCATGGAGGAGATGTTGCTCGTGATGGTCGGCACGCCCGCCGCCATTCCCTCTAGAACCGGCAGCCCGAAGCCTTCGTAGAACGACACGTAGGCGAACAGCAGCGCCGACTTGAGCAAGGCATGTTTCTCGACCTCGTTCACGTAGCCGGCGAGGACGATGCGGTCGCGTACTTCCGATGCATTGATGTACTGCAGCAAGGAGTCATAGTCCCAGCCGAGCTTGCCCGCAATCACAAGCTTGAGATCGGGATGGGCGGGGGCGCAGCGTTCGAAGGCCTTTACCAGGCCCAGGATGTTCTTGCGCGGTTCGATCGTCCCGACATACAGGATGAAGCGGTCGATGCCGAAGCGACGGCGCAGTTCGCCGACGATGTTTTCATCGGCCGGTGCCTGCAGCCTCGCCAGATCTGTCCCGAGCGGAATCACGCAGCGCTCCGCCTCGCAGCCGGGGAAGAACCGCATGAAATCGTTCATCGTCGATTCCGAGATGAACAGCAGCCCTTCCACCTTGGGAAGGCGGCGGATGAAGAACTGGAAAAACACACGCTTGGCCGGGACATGCAGTTCGGGAAACAGGAAGAATGACATGTCGCACACGGTCACGATGCGCTTGAAACGTCCGAAGGACAAAAGCGGGAAACTGTAGTGCAGCGAGTGCGTGGCATCGATCCCCTTTGCCAGCGCCAGCGCGGGAATGATCACTTGTTCGAGCAAGACCCGGAACAGGAAGCGGCGGAACAGCGATGCTTTCAGCACGATCGCGCTTGCGTTCGGGATTGCCCGGACGTCGCGCAGAAGCTCGACGTCATCGTCCAGCACAAGGAAATGCAGGCGCATCTGTCCGGCCTGCGCCTGCAGGCGACGGACGTAGTTCACCGCATAAATGCCGACGCCGGTCCGCTCAAGCGGAAGCTGGGTCAAATCGATCAGAATACTTTTCATGGACGGCCGCGCGTTTCTATTTCCGATTTGTCAGCGAGGGCGCGTCGGCTGCGGGCTGTGGCGGCCGCGCGAGCGCTTGCAAGGCCTTGGAATTAACCAGCGCGCGTTCCTCGTCGAACAACCACCCCCACTTGTTGAAGTAATGGATCGCCGAGCGGATATGCCGCGACAGCAATACGCTGCTCTTGTAAGACCCCTTGTGATAGTCATGCGTGATGGTCACGGCAGGGAAATACACCGTTCTTGCAACGCGCCCCACGCGGCGGGACAGGTCCACATCCTCGAGGTACATGAAGTAGCGCTCGTCGAAACCGCCGATCTGCTTCAGCACTGACGTGCGCAGGAACATGAAGCACCCCGACAGCGCCGGCACATCCATGATGCGGTCATAGCCGCCGTCGTGCATTTCATACGCATTCAGGCGGCCGCTGAGGCGATAGACCGTGGGCAAGAACCGGCGCAGGAACAGATCGCCCGGATGCGGCAGCAACTTGCAGAGATGCTGCCTGCTGCCGTCGGGATAGCAGATGCCGGGCATGAGCATGCCGATGTCCGGATGCGCCTCCATGTAGGTGCGCAGTGCCGGAAGCACGTCCGGACCGAAGCGCACATCAGGGTTGATCACGGCGTGGTATTCGGTGCCGATCTCCTGCGCATGCGCAATCGCGAGATTATGCGCGGCGCCGAATCCCGGATTGTCAGGACGGTGAATATAGCGTGCGCCAAACTGACGCGCGACGGACAACAGCCTGTCGTCCCGCGAATTGTCGATCAACGTCAGCACCACGCCGGGCAGGGCTGCGGCACTGCCCAGGACATCCGCGATCTGTTCGGGCGGATTGTGATAGCTCACCACTGCGCAGCTAATCGACATGGGCGAGCACCTTCTTGTAAACAGCAACTGTCTCGAGAGCAAACTTCCGCCAGGTAAAGTTCCTGGCGCGATTCAGGCCTGCCTGCCCCAGGCTGGCGTGCATCGCATCATCCTCGATCAAGGCACGCATATGGCCGGCGATCGCCGAATCATCGAGCGGCTCGACGAGAATGCCGGCATGACCGACGACTTCCGGCAGCGAAGCCCGTCGCGATGCGATGACCGGCACACCGCAGGCCATCGCTTCCAATGGAGGAAGACCGAAGCCTTCATACAGGGAAGGATAGACGAACAGCCTCGCCCCCGCATACAGGGCAGGCAACTCGGCCTGGTCGACGTACCCGGGTAACCGCACTTCCCCGCGGCTGATCATGTGCCGCAGCCCTTCGGAAAAGCGTTCCATTCCCCAGCCGCGCATGCCGACGATGACCAGTGGAAAGCGCCGGCGCAGCGGCTCAGGCAACTGCTCGAATGCGGCGATCACGGTCGACAGGTTCTTGCGTGGCTCCAGCGTCCCGACGGCGAGCAGGTACTGGCCATGTGTGAGTTCGAATTTTTCCAGCACCGGCTTGCACACTTCGGCAGGTTGAGGCTGGAATTCCGGCGCCACGCCCAGCAGCACCGTCGTCACCCGGTCGCCATGGACGCCATAGTGCGTCATGACTTCACGCCGGACAAAGTCGGAGTCCACGACAATATGCGTCGCATTCTCAACGGCTTTGGGCATGAAGCGATTCATCTCGCGCAAGCGTTCCAGCGGGTGTGTCTCCGGATGACGGATCCAGGAGAGGTCGTGGACCGTGACAATCGAAGGCCCCTTGAACGGGTACGCAAGGTAGGCCGGTTCGTGGTACAGGTTGATCTTGTGCCGGCGAACGCCGGTGGAAAAGCGTGCCTGCTTGAGCAAGCGCGTGATCACGTGGGGATGCGGCATGAGGCGCTTGATCGCCTTGTTCAGCTCCCGCGCGCCCGCCGGCGCGGCTGTACGTATGGCACGATCCCAGGACGTGCCGTAGAACAGCCAGGGCTTGTTCGGAAGTATCTGCTGCAACTCCGTGATCAACCGATAGGTGTACTGCCCGACCCCGGTCAGGGGGGACAGGATCGGCACGGCATTGATGCCCACCCTTACACGGTTGAAAACGTCCATTTATCGTTCTTGTCGGTACTTGCCGCCGATGGCGACGGCGGTGTTCAGGTGGCGGTTCCGGCCGAATACATCCAGCGCAGTGTCTCTTCCAGAGGAGTGACCTGCAGGTTTGCAACCAGCGAGCGGAGCTTGTCCGGAGAACCGACCAGCGTCTTGACCTCAGATTGCCGCACGAAGGCGGGGTTGACGCGCACGTCGATGTCGTAGCCGGCGATCGTCTGCATCGTATCGAGGATAGCACGCAGGGAAAACGGCCGGCCGCTGCAGATATTCACCGTCTGGCCGGCGCAGTCCTGCTCCAGCAAGCCGCGATAGGCTTGCGCCACCATGCGGACATCGGAGAAATCGCGCTCCACATCGAGGTTGCCCAGCTCGATGACCGGTGCACTTTTCACGAAATGGGACACGATTTTTGGCACCAGGAAATGCGGCTCCTGGCCGACCCCGGTGTAATTGAACGGACGGGTGATGGCAATCGGAAGGCGATCGCTCCAGGTTCTCACCATGAATTCCATTGCCAGCTTGCTGACCGCGTAGTGGTTGACGGGTTGCGGCGGCTGGGATTCGGTGATCACGCCGGCTGTCGCGTTGCCGTAGACGTTGGCGCTGCTGGCGATCACCACGCGCCGCGGCGCAAGGCGGGCGTCCGCCATTGCCTGCAGCAGGTTGATGGTGCCGATCACGTTCACCCGGTAGAACGCGTCCGCATCGGCATGCTGCACGAAACTGATTGCCGCAAGGTGGATCAGGTAGTCGGGACGAACCCGCTCCATCACCCGACGGCAGCTGTCGGGCGACGTAATGTCCAGCGTTACCTCATGCGGACCGCGCGACGCGCCCATCAGCGCGCCGACCACGGTATATCCTGCGGCCTCGAGCTCCGCACGCACGTACTTGCCCGTAAAGCCATTGGCTCCGGTCAACAGGACACAGCCGCGCGATGCGGCATTCGCTTGATCAGAAGGAGAAGCCACGCTCGTTTCTCCGCAGGTCAGCTTGCACCATCATCTGGCACAACTGCTCCAGCGTCGTTTCAGGCGCCCATCCGAGCTTTTCCTTGGCCTTGGCCGGGTTGCCAATCAGGAGATCGACTTCTGCCGGGCGATAGTACTTGGGATTCACGCGCACCAGAGTCTTGCCGGTCGCTGCGTCGACGGCCACTTCGTCTTCGCCACGGCCGCGCCATTCGAGACGGAAGTCCGCTGCCTTGAACGCCATGCTCACGAAATCGCGTACGGTTTCGGTACGGTTAGTCGCCAGGACGAAGGTGTCCGGCTCATCCGCCTGGAGCATACGCCACATGCCTTCCACGTATTCCTTCGCGTAACCCCAGTCGCGCTTGGCATCCATGTTGCCCAGTTCCAGCACATCCATCTTGCCGAGGCGGATCTTGGCAACGGTGTCGGTGATCTTGCGGGTCACGAATTCGCGGCCTCGCAGCGGGGACTCGTGGTTGAACAGGATGCCGCTGCAACCGAAGATGTCGTAGGACTCGCGGTAGTTGACGGTGATCCAGTGGGCGTAGAGCTTCGCGACGCCATACGGGCTGCGCGGGTAGAACGGCGTGGATTCGATCTGGGGAATAGCCTGCACCTTGCCGAACATTTCGGAGGTCGATGCCTGGTAGAAGCGGACCTTCGGATCGACGATGCGGATTGCTTCCAGCAGGTTCAGCGGACCGATGCCGGTGATTTCAGCGGTCGTGACAGGCTGGTCGAAGGACACGCCGACGAAGCTTTGCGCCGCCAGGTTATACACCTCGGAAGCGCCGGTCGTTTGCAGCAGGCGGATGCTTGCACTCAGGTCGGTGAGGTCGTACTCGACCAGGTGCAGGTTCGGATCCTTGTCGATGCCGAGTTCTTCAATGCGCCAGAAATTGACCGAACTGGTGCGGCGATAGGTACCGTAGACCTTGTAGCCCTTCTTCAGCAGGAGCTCGGCAAGATAAGCACCGTCCTGCCCTGTGATTCCAGTGATGATCGCTGTTTTGGATGTAGTCATTTTGAGGAATGGTTAAGGTTGAATCTGTGATGAAATCTGGCGCTCTGAAGCACGATACTTTCCGGAAAGAACGCGGCGTGCGGCATTCGGTCAAGTTAATGGAAATACATCTTCTGGTGATAATTGAAATCAAATTAGTTCAAGAAACAGCACGGGAAGCAACGCCGCGCTGAAACTGCCGTTTAAAGCTCGTCCACGATTTCCCCGACGCGCTTGCGGAACATGCGCATGCCGACCGCACAGAACAGCACCGCCAGTAGTGCGGGACTTGCCATGCTGCCCCAGTCCGGCAATTTGGCGTGCACGAAAATGTCCTGATACGCCGTGACCACGGGCACCATCGGGTTGAGGTTGAAATAGGGAAGAATGGGTGCCGGCAGGATCGAGGCCGGGTACACCACCGGTGTCAGCCAGAACCAGAATTGCAGCAACACCGCGAAGAACTGACCTACATCACGAAAGAAAACATTCAGTACACCCACAATGATACCAAGGCCAATTGCGAACGCGACCTGTATAAGCAACACAGGAAAAACGGCCAGGAAGCTTACGCCGGGGAAGTTGCCACTGACCAGCAGGAACAGGACGAACAGCCCGAAGATGATCGCGAAATTGATCCCGGCGTTGAACACGACAATCACCGGCAGGCAGATGCGCGGGAAACTGATCTTCTTGATCAGGTTGGCATTCTCCAGGAAGACGTTTTGCGCCCGGCCGACGATCTCGGCGAACAGTCCCCACGTCAGCACCCCCGCGCACAGGTAGATGCTGTACGCGAAGCCGCTGTCCACGCCCGGCAGGCGTGCCCGCATCACCTGCGAGAAGATGACCGTGTAGACCACGATCATCGCCAGCGGATTAAGGACCGTCCATGCTGCGCCCAACAGCGAATTCCGGTAGCGCGACTGGAATTCGCGCTTGACGCTGCCTGATATGAAGCCGCGATAGCTCCACATCGAGCGCAACATGCCAACTGCCATTATTTGACCCTGCCGTAGATATCTTCGAAGCGGACGATGTCATCCTCGCCCAGATAGGAGCCGCATTGTACCTCTATCAATGCCAGCTCCGCCTCGCCCACATTGGTGAGGCGGTGCTTGTTGCCGGCGGGGATGTAGGTGGACTGATTGGCTTCCAGCTGGATGGTCTGCTCGCCATTGACGACCTCGGCCTTGCCCGACACGACAACCCAGTGTTCGCTGCGATGGTGATGCATCTGCAGGGACAGGGATGCGCCCGGCTTGACGGAAATGCGCTTGATTTTGTAGCCCGGGCAATCCTGCAGCACCGTGTACGTTCCCCACGGACGCGCCACCGTGCGATGTGTCTTGTGCGCTTCATGGCCGGAAGCCTTCAGGCGTGCCACGACTTCGCGCACTTCCTGGCTCTTGGACTTGTCGGCCACCAGCAGGGCGTCCGGCGTATCGACGACGAGGATGTTGTCCAGGCCGATGACCGCGACCAGGCGGTCTTTCGTTTCGATATGGGTATTCCGGCTGTCGATGACGATCGACTGGCAATTGTTGTTGGTGTTGCCGTGCTCGTCGGCGGGAATGGCTTCGGCAACCGCCTTCCAGGCACCGATATCGCTCCAGTCGAAATCGCCGGGGATGACGGCGATGTTCTGCGCCTTTTCCATCACCGCATAGTCGATCGAGATATTTTCCAGCGCAGTGAACGAGGCCGGCAATTCCATCTTGTCGCCGTCGGGCTTCGTGCTGTTCCAGGTCTGGCGTGCGGCTTCCAGCAGCTTCGGGTTGTAGGCCTCGAACGCCGCGAGAATGGCGCTGGCCTTGAAGCAGAACATGCCGCTGTTCCACACGTAGTTGCCCTGCTCGATGTACTTGCCCGCGGTGACGGCGTCCGGCTTTTCCACGAAGCGCTTCACGAACTGTGCCTCGGCACTCACCTTGTCACCCATTTCGATATAACCGAAACCGGTTTCCGGACCGGTCGGCTTGATGCCAAAGAGGACCAGGAAGCCGTCGTTGGCAAGGTTTTCCGCGTGGCGCACGGCGGTATAGAAGGAGGGAGTGTCCTTGATCAGATGATCCGCGGGCAGCACCAGCATGCAGGCGTCGTTTCCCTGTTCCAACGCCCACATGGCGGCCAGTGCGATCGCCGGCGCCGTATTGCGGCCGCTCGGCTCGAGCAGGTAGGTGGGCTTGATGTCCTGATCCGCCAGTTCATCGCGCGAGAGGAAGTAATAGTCCCGGTTGGTGACAATCAGCGGCGCCGTATTCCCCGATACGGCAAGTGCGCGCTCATGCGTCTGCGTCAGCAGGCTCTTGCCGTCGCCGATGCGCATGAACGGCTTCGGGTACGCCTCACGCGACACCGGCCACAAACGTGTACCCGCGCCACCGGAAAGAATAATAGGGATCAACATGATGTTTTCTCGCTTTTCTGGATGTATTGGATCTTTGGAATACTTGTTTTCTGATCAGCCTTGCCTTCTCGTCCCTTACTCGAGACACAGGCCCAAGGCACTGTCCCACCGCGGGAGCTGACAGAAGGTTTCCATCAGCTTCTGGCAGGACAGGACCGAATTCGCCGGTCTTCGCGCCGGCGTCGGATAGTCCTTCGTTGCGATCGGGATGACTGCCGGTTTTCGCTCGGTGGACCAGTGCGCCACGATGGTCTGGGCAAAGCCGTGCCAGCTCGTCTGTCCCTGGGCAGTCAGGTGATAAAGGCCTGATTTCGATTGCCACAGGTCGTGATCAATCCCCGCACCGTGCTGCCCCGCCCCCAGCATGGCGACAATATGGGCGGTCGTATCGGCAATGGTACGGCACCAGGTAGGGGCGCCGTATTGATCATTGACAATACGAAGCTCGTCACGGTCTTCGGCCAGACGCTTTACTGTGCGCAGGAAATTACGGCCGCGCGAGCCGTAGACCCAGCTCGTGCGCAGGATCATGTGCGGCGCTCCGCTCGCCTGCACTGCCTGCTCCCCGGCCAGTTTCGTCCTGCCGTAGACGTTCAGCGGCATCGCGACGTCATCTTCGCTGTAAGCGCCCGCCTTGTTGCCGTCGAACACATAATCGGTTGAATAATGGATCACCGCGGCGCCCAGCTTCCGGGCTTCCTCGGCAATGACGCCGGGAGCTTCGCCGTTAATGCGCATGGCCAGTTCCGGTTCTCTTTCAGCCAGGTCGACGGCTGTATAAGCAGCCGGATTGACGACCAGCGTCGGCTTCAC
The DNA here is from genome assembly GCF_048799745.1 of Noviherbaspirillum sp. ST9. Classification (NCBI taxonomy): domain Bacteria; kingdom Pseudomonadati; phylum Pseudomonadota; class Betaproteobacteria; order Burkholderiales; family Oxalobacteraceae; genus Noviherbaspirillum; species Noviherbaspirillum sp. ST9. Next base: position 311,825 of record NZ_JBLWFR010000007.1, read on the forward strand.
TTCTCGCATGAAGGCGCGGATGGCGTCGAAGTCGGCGAGATCCATTTCTTCCGAATCGATCGCAATCACTTCTCCCAGGCCTTGCAGGCTGCGCTCCAGTTCGTATCCGACCTGGCCGTTACGCCCCGTTACCAGGATTCTCATGCGTACACCTCCGCATCCGCGAGCAAGCCTGCCGCGCTGTCTTTCGCTGAAAGAACGGGTGCTCCGGTCAACGGCCACTCGATCCCGATGGCAGGATCGTTCCAGGCGATGCTGCGCTCGTACTCGGGCGCGTAGTAATCCGTGGTCTTGTACAGGAATTCGGCGACGTCACTGGTGACGACGAAACCGTGCGCGAACCCGGCCGGCACCCATAGCTGGCGCTTGTTCTCGGCCGACAGGACGATGCCGAACCATTTCCCGAAGGTCGGCGAACTGCGCCGAAGGTCCACGGCAACATCGTACACCTCGCCCGCGATGACACGCACCAGTTTTCCTTGCGGTTGCCGGACCTGGTAGTGCAGGCCGCGCAGCACATTCTTCGCCGAGCGGGAATGGTTGTCCTGGACGAAGTGAATCGGCTCTGCCGCACCGATCGCTTCCTGGAAGCGGCGCTCGTTAAAACTCTCGTAAAAGAAACCGCGCTCGTCGCCGAATACGCGAGGTTCGACAATGAGGAGGTTGGCAATGGAAGTACGGACGATATGCATGGTCAGAACACGCTGTCGGTGAGAATGCGCAGCAGGTACTGGCCGTAGCCGCTCTTCTTGAGCGGCTGTGCGAGCTTCTCTAGTTGCTCGGAGCAAATGTACTTCTTCCGAAAGGCAATCTCTTCCGGGCAGGCGACCTTCAGGCCCTGTCGCCGTTCAATGGTGGCGATGAACTGCGATGCATCGACGAGGGATTCGTGCGTGCCGGTATCGAGCCACGCCATGCCCCGGCCCATCACCTCGACATTCAGGGTCCCGCACTCCAGGTAAGCCTGGTTGACGTCGGTGATTTCCAGCTCGCCGCGTGCCGAAGGCTTGATTGCAGCGGCAATATCGCACACCTGCCGGTCATAGAAATACAGTCCCGTGACCGCGTAGCTGGATTTCGGCACCGCCGGCTTTTCGATGATGCTGACAGCGCGCCTGTCCTTGTCGAATTCGACGACGCCGTATCGTTCGGGATCGTTGACGTGGTAGGCAAACACGGTTGCCCCCTCGTCGCACGACTGCGCCTTGCGCAATTGAGCATCAAAGTCGTGACCGTAATAGATGTTGTCGCCGAGAATGAGTGCCGACGGTCCGCCGGCGATGAATTCGCGCCCGATGATGAACGCCTGCGCCAGCCCGTCTGGAGATTGTTGCACGGCGTAACGGATACTGATGCCCCACTGGCTTCCGTCACCGAGCAGCTCGGCGAACCGGGGCGTGTCCTGCGGCGTCGAAATCAGGAGGATGTCGCGGATCCCGGCCAGCATCAGCGTGGTCAACGGGTAGTAGATCATCGGCTTGTCGTACACCGGCAGCAATTGCTTGGAGACGGCCATGGTGACCGGGTACAGCCGCGTTCCCGATCCGCCGGCGAGGATGATGCCCTTGCGTTGCGCCGTCATGCTGTCCGCTCCTGCGTCGTGTTGCGGGCAGCGTAATTCTTCTCTACCCACTTGAGATATTCCCCGGACTGCACGTCGCTTACCCAGCCCTGATGGTTGAGATACCACTGCACGGTCTGCCGGATGCCGGTCGCAAACGTCTCCGCCGGCTTCCAGCCGAGCTCGCGCTCAATTTTCCGCGCGTCGATCGCGTATCGGCGGTCGTGACCGGGGCGGTCCGCGACGAACGTTATCTGGTCGCGATAGCTGCCACGCTTCGGCACAAGTTCGTCGAGGATGTCGCACAGCGTGTGAACGACATCAACGTTGGTCATTTCATTCCAGCCGCCGATGTTGTACGTCTCGCCCGGCCGGCCATCCTGCAGCACCCTTCGTACCGCCGTGCAATGGTCGCCGACATACAGCCAGTCGCGCACGTTCTGGCCGTCTCCATAGACAGGCAGCGGTTTGGCGGCGAGGGCATTGGCGATCATCAGTGGAATGAGCTTTTCGGGAAACTGGTATGGGCCGTAATTGTTGGAACAGTTGGTCGTCAGCGTCGGCAGTCCGTAGGTGTGGCGGTACGCGCGCACCAGATGATCCGAAGCTGCCTTCGATGCGGAATATGGGCTGTTCGGGGCATAAGCGGTCGTTTCGGCAAACGGCGCATCGTCGGGGCCCAACGATCCGTACACCTCATCCGTCGATACATGCAGGAACCGGAATGACTTCCTTTCGTCCTCCCGCAGGCCGGCATAATAGGCACGGGCGGCCTCAAGCAAAACGAAGGTACCGGTAACGTTGGTGGTCACGAATTCACCGGGGCCATGGATGGACCGGTCGACGTGGCTCTCCGCAGCGAAATGGACGATGGCGCGAGGCTTGTGCTTTTCCAGCAGGCTGCCAACCAATGCGGCATCGCAAATGTCGCCATGCACGAACAAGTGGCGTGCATCCTGCTGAACCGCTTCCAGGTTCTTCAGGTTGCCCGCATAGGTCAGCTTGTCCAGGTTGATGACGGGTTCGTCAATTCCTGCCAGCCAGCCGAGCACGAAGTTAGAACCGATAAATCCGGCTCCTCCCGTCACTAAAATCATCCAGATACCCTGCCCGACGTCATAATCTTGCTAAACCCATGATTTTACATCGAAAAAGTTGATGGATTTGTACGCGTCTTCAGCGGATGTGTATTTAATCAGGTCTCGCTGTCCGGTGCCGTAAGGATTTGTTACCTGCAGCAGTGCGACGGCGAAGTTACCTATAATGCCGGGTCGGCCGAAGTATCTTGCTTCGGAGAAAACAGTTATCGTTTCAGCATGTCTACTTATGTCATCGGCGACTTGCAGGGTTGCCAGCCAAAACTCTCGGAACTCCTTGACCGCATCCGTGCAGCCTGCCCCCGCCCCCGTTTCATTTTTGTGGGCGACCTGGTCAACCGCGGCCCACGATCGCTCGCCACTTTAAGGGAAGTGCGCGCGCTCGGCGATACCGCAAATATGGTATTGGGCAACCACGACCTGCATTTGCTGGCCGTCGCGCACGGCATCCGCAAGCCCCACCCCTCGGACACCCTCGGCGACGTTCTCGAAGCGCACGATCGCGATGACCTGCTCGACTGGCTCCGCCGCCAGCCGATGGCACTGTTCGAAAACGGGCATCTTCTTGTGCATGCCGGCGTGGTGCCGCAGTGGACAGCTGAGCAGACGATGTCGCTTGCCCGTGAAGTCGAGAGCGTCCTGCGCGGCCCTGACTGGGTCGGCTTCCTACGCCAGATGTACGGGAATGAACCGGGACGCTGGGACAACGGGCTGGAAGGCATGGACCGGCTGCGCTGCGTCGTGAATGCGCTGACCCGGATCCGCTTCTGTACTCCCGACGGGACCATGGATCTGGCCGCTTCGAAAGGCGTTGAAACCGCCCTGCCCGGCTACATGCCCTGGTTCGACGTTCCTAGCCGCAAGACGGAAGATGTCACTGTCGTTTTTGGCCACTGGTCGACGCTCGGATTGACGTTACGCCCCAACCTGATCAGCCTCGACACCGGCTGCCTGTGGGGCGGCAAACTCACGGCGGTCTGCCTGGAAGACCGCTCCGTCATCCAGGTCGATTGTCCGCAGTATCAGCGGCCCGGTTCAATCTGATCGTTGACCAGCGCATCGCCAAGGACTGTACCAATCACCGCGCGCGCGGCATCCGCCAGCTCCCGCCGATGGGATGCCTCGCTCGTATCGATCACGGGCAAAACGGTCAGTTCGGCCGTCATGCCGCCAGCCTTGAGGACGGCAATCATGCTTTGCACGAAGGTCATGTCGCCGACGAAGTCGGCCGCCGGGTGCAGGCGGCCGTTGCAGTCGAGGTAACGCACGGCGTACGGCTGGACCGGCACGCCGGCCTCGATGGCCGCCTCGAAAAGGTTGGCATGGAAAGGCAGCAGCGTCCCCTGCGGGGCCGTCGTCCCCTCGGGAAAGAACGCAACGTGCTCCCCTGCATGCAGGCTGGCCACCAGCCCCTGATAGATCCGCCGCACATCGCGCAGCTTGCCGCGCGCGATGAAAATCGTCCCCGTCTTCTCGCACAGCCACCCGATCAGCGGCCAGTTCCTGATATCGGACTTGGCCACGAAACGCGTGGGATACAGCGAATTGATGACAAAGATATCGAGCCAGGACACGTGGTTGGACACCATCAGTGCACGCGGCGCCGATTGCGCCTCCCTGTGATGCGCGATCCGCACGCTGACTCCACAGAGCTCGACGAGGCGGATGGACCATGCCTTGATACGCGCCCGGCGCCCCGCGTCGTCAACCAGCGGGAACACCAGGGCGCAGGTTGTGAGCCCTCGAAAGAGATGGATCAGGACGCGCAGCAGCCGGACCGCGACCACGATGCTCAACGCTCGAATGCGATGTGTCCCGAGACGATCGTCATCTTGACCTGGCCTGTTACCTCATAACCGAGGAAGGGCGTGTGCTTGCCCTGGCTGGCTAGCGCCTTCGCCTCCACCTTCCAGCGTGCCGTTGGATCAAAGATGCAGACGTCGGCGACGCTGCCGGGAGAGAGCCTTCCCGTCGCCAGGCCTGCAACGCGCGCGGCGTCCGAGGTCACCTTTGCAATCGCCTTGCCAAGCAGTTCCTTGTCTTTCGTATCGTCCGCCCAGCGCAAGACGAGGGGCAGGAGCAGTTCCAGGCCGGTTGCACCCGGTGAAGCTTCCCCGAAGGGCAGCAGCTTTTCGTCATCGTCGACCGGCGTGTGGTCCGAGCAGATGACATCGATGGTGCCGTCCAGCAGGGCCTGCCGAATGGCATCGCGGTCGCGCTGCGCGCGCAACGGCGGCGTCATTCGTGCGTTGGGGTCGAAGAAGCCGATATCGACATCGGTCAGGTGCACGTGGTGTGCGCCGACGTCGCAGGTAACCGGCAAGCCTTCTTTCTTCGCGGCCCGAATCAGATCGAGTCCGGCTGCCGACGAGATGCGGCACAGGTGCACGCGGGCGCCTGTATTGCGCACGAGTTCGAAGATCGTGTGCAGCGCGATCGTTTCCGCCGCCACCGGCACGCCGGACAGGCCAAGTCGCGACGCAATCGGTCCGCTGTGCGCAATCCCGCCTCGGCCAAGATGCGGATCCTGCGGACGCAGCCAGACGGTGTAGCCGAAGGTGTTTGCGTATTGCAGTGCGCGCATCAGGACGTTGGTGTCGACGACCGCCTCTTCCGCCTGCGAAAAGCCGATGCATCCCGCCTCGGTCAATTCCGCCATTTCGGTCAGCGCCTCGCCCTTCAATCCCATAGTCAATGCGCCGAGGGGATACACGTGCGCCTGGTTGAGTCCCTTCGCGCGATGCTTGAGCATTTCGACCAGCCCGGGTTCATCCAGCACCGGATCCGTATCCGGCGGGCAGACCAGGCTGGTGACGCCGCCCTGCATCGCGGCCTGCATTTCCGACTCCAGCGTGGCCTTGTATTCGTAGCCCGGTTCCCGCAGGCGTGCGCTCAGGTCGACCAGCCCGGGGATTACCACCATGCCGCTTGCATCGACGGTCTTGCTGGCATTGAAACCGTCGGGCGCGGCGCCCACTGCGACGACCTTCCCTGCCGCGATGAACAAATCCTGTTGCGCGTCGATCCCGCTGACCGGATTGATGAGCCGGCCATTCTTGATATGGAGTTTCATTGATTAGTTTCCCGCCAAAATGCTCATCACCGCCATGCGTACCGCAATGCCGAAGGTCACCTGCGGCAGGATCACTGCCTGTGCGCCGTCCGCCACCGCCGAATCGATTTCCACGCCGCGGTTCATGGGACCGGGGTGCATCACGATGGCATCGGGCTTGGCCAGTGCCAGGCGTTCCGGCGTCAGGCCGTAGCTCTTGAAGAATTCCTGTGCGGACGGCAGCAACGCGCCGGACATGCGCTCGTTCTGCAGGCGCAGCATGATGATCACGTCGACGCCCTTGAGACCTTCATTCATGTCGTGGAAGACACGCACGCCCATCTGTTCCAGTCCGCCGGGCAACAGGGTGCGCGGACCGATGGCGCGCACTTCCGGCACGCCGAGCGTGGTCATCGCATGGATGTCGGAGCGAGCTACGCGGCTGTGCAGGATGTCGCCGACAATCGCCACCGTCAGGTTGGTGAAATCCTTCTTGTAGTGGCGGATGGTGTACATGTCCAGCAGCCCCTGCGTCGGGTGCGCATGGCGTCCGTCGCCTGCATTCACGACGTGGACGTGCGGCTGGTTGGTGTCGATCAGGTGCTTGGCGATCAGGTAGGGCGCACCGGACTGTGCATGGCGCACGACGAACATGTCGGCATGCATGGCCGCCAGGTTGTCGATGGTGTCGAGCAGCGACTCGCCCTTCGAGGTGCTCGAGGCCGAGATATTCAGGTTGATCACGTCCGCCGACAGTCGCTTGGACGCGATCTCGAACGTCGTGCGGGTGCGCGTGGAATTCTCGAAGAACAGGTTGAACACGCTCTTGCCGCGCATCAGCGGCACTTTCTTCACTTCGCGGTCGCTCACGCTGACGAAGGAGGATGCGGTATCGAGGATATGGTTGATGACCGCTTTCGGCAGGCCTTCGATGGTGAGCAAGTGCTGCAGCTCGCCGTTCTTGTTCAGTTGCGGGTTATGCATGGTCCACCGTGAGGGAGAATTTGCCGTCGTCGGCGCGTTGCAGCACAAGCTGCTGGTCATCGGACAGGGTCGCCGTGTCGGCGACGAAATCGGCGGCAATCGGCAGCTCGCGTCCGCCACGGTCGACGAGGGCCGCCAGCATGATCTTCGCCGGGCGGCCGTAGTCGAACAGTTCGTTGATCGCGGCGCGGGTGGTGCGTCCGGTGTACAGCACGTCGTCTACCAGGAGGATGGTCGCGCCTTCGACTTCGAACGGAATCTGCGTGGGTTTGACCTCGGCATGCAGGCCGCGCTCGGCGTAGTCGTCGCGATAGAAGGAAACATCGATATAGCCCAGGCGATCGGTGAGCTGCATCTCGGCAGCCAGGCGCTCTGCCAGCCAGGCGCCGCCGGAATAGATGCCGACGATGGCAACCTGTTCAGCGTTCGCGAGGCCAGCCTTGACACGGTCCGCGAGCGCACGGTATAGCGCCTCGGCGTCGAAGTTAGGATTCGGCATAGTCATTGAAGTATTGTTGCAAAATTATTGCCGCGGATTGCGCATCGACCGCTTCGCCGCGCTTCTGCGCAATCACTGCTGAGGAATAGCGCTCGTCCACCAGTGCCGTCGCCACGCCGAACCTGCCGTTCAGCTGGTTGGCAAACCGGCGGCAGCGCACGGTCATTTCGTGCTCCGCGCCATCGGGATGGAGCGGCAATCCCACCACGCACAGCCGAGGCTGCCACTCCTTGATCAAGTCTCCGATTTCAGCGAACTTCGCGTCGTTGGTCGCCGCCGAGATGACGGAGAGCGGTTGGGCATGCCGGATCAGGGTATTGCCGATCGCCACGCCAATGCGTTTCAGACCGAAGTCGAAACAAAGGACCGTTTCCACGTCTTATGCATGCCCCGCTTCGCCTGCCAGCATCATGGGATCGATGCCGAGCAGCTTCATGGCGGCCGCAAAACGTTCCTCGATAGGCAGGTCGAAAATAATCGCCGGATCGGCACGCACCGTCAGCCAGCCATTGCGTGCGATCTCATCCTCCAGTTGCCCGGCACTCCAACCGGAGCAGCCGAGACTGACGAGAAGGCGGCGCGGCCCGTTTCCGACCGCGACAGCCTCAAGAACATCCTTGGAGGTGGTCAGCGCGATGTCGTCGGTGACTTTCATCATGGATGTATAGGCACCGTGCGGCGCATGGAGGACGAAGCCGCGCTCGACCTGAACGGGACCGCCGAACATGACCGGGCTCTTGTCGCCGGGAATCCGGCCGGCTTCGATTTCCAGCGACAGGTCGATGCGCTCGAACAGCACATCCATCGTCATGTCGGTTGCTTTGTTGATGATCACGCCGAGGGCACCTTCGTCGTTGTGCTCGCACATGTACACCACCGTGCCGCCGAACACCGGATCGAGCATGGAAGGCATGGCAATCAGGAAGTGATCGACCAGATTCAACTGGGGCAATGCCGACTTGGCAGGAGATTCGGAAATATCGGGAGTATCCTGGGTCGCGCCAGGGTGTGCGGAAAACGTGCGGGTCTTGCTGGGTTTCACCATAATGAGCATTTTAGCAGTTTTGACAGGATTCCCACCCCGGAAAGCGCATCAAATACGGAATTCCCCTCACGAATCAAAGGCCTCGCATGCACCGTTTCGACAAGTCCCTCGTCTGGTTTCGCCGTGATTTGCGCGATTTCGACCATGCCGCGCTGCACGCTGCACTTGCGAGGAGTGCGGCGGTCTACTGTACTTTCGTTTTTGACAAGGAAATCCTCGATCCCCTCCCGCGGCAGGACAGGCGCGTGGCGTTTATCTGGGCGGCGGTTGCCGAACTGGATGCGGCGCTTCGTGCGGCAGGCGGCGGCCTTATCGTACGCCATGCCAGCGCGGCGAGCGAAATTCCGCGGTTGGCCGCAGAACTTGGGGTGGATGCTGTCTTTGCCAATCATGACTACGAGCCCGCGGCGGTGGCCAGGGACGCGGCAGTTGCCGGACAATTGATTGCGGATGGACGCGCATGGCTGAGTTTCAAGGATCAGGTGATCTTTGAAAGGGAAGAAGTGCTTTCTCAGTCCGAAAAGCCGTTTTCAGTCTTCACGCCCTACAAGAACGCCTGGCTGAAAACACTGCATGCGACGGAAGAATCGAGCCTGGCGCCGCATGCTGTGGCCCCAGCACAATCCCAGCTTGTCCCGCCGATGGACAACGACCACCTACCGACACTGACCGACCTCGGCTTTAAGGAGGTGCCTTTGCCAGTGCCGGCCGGCATGTCTGGCGGGCAGGCGTTGTTCGACGAATTCACGGCGCGGCTGGCCCAGTACGACCGTACGCGGGACTTCCCCGCTGTCAAGGGCCCGTCCTATCTCTCAGCGCACCTGCGCTTCGGTACCGTTTCGATTCGCGGACTGGTAAGGCATGCACTGGCGGCAACGCGTAACGGGGAGAGCGGTGCCGCCACCTGGCTAAGCGAACTCATCTGGCGCGACTTCTACTTCATGATCCTGCACCACCACCCGCATGTTGTCAGCCAGGCATTCAAACCGGAATACGATGCGGTCGCATGGGAATCCGGCCGCCATGCCGACGCCCTGTTCGAGGCCTGGTGCGAAGGTCGAACCGGTTACCCGCTGGTTGACGCCGGCATGCTTCAACTCAATCAGACGGGCTACATGCATAACCGGCTCCGCATGGTCACGGCAAGTTTCCTGGTCAAAGACCTGGGCATCGACTGGCGGCGTGGGGAACGGTATTTCGCTGAAAAACTCACGGACTACGACCTCGCGGCGAACAATGGCGGGTGGCAGTGGGCCGCGTCGACCGGGTGCGACGCGCAGCCCTATTTCAGGATATTCAACCCGGTCACGCAGTCGGAAAAGTTCGACCCGGAGGGCAAGTTCATCAAGCGCTATCTGCCCGCACTTGCCCAGCTGCCGGCAAAGAACGTGCATGCCCCCTGGCTATCCTCGCCGGAAGCGCTGCGCCTTGCGGGAATCACGCTCGGGAAAGACTATCCGCCACCGATCATTCAGCATGACGAGGCCCGCAAGCAGACACTGGAACGCTTTGCCGTGGCGAAGAGATCGAAGGCCGTTGCCGCGGACGAGGACGGATAGCCGGCGACAAACAAAAAGGCCTGCACTGATTGTGCAGGCCTTTTTCGACGCTTGAACCGAGGTCAGTTCGAACGCACTTCCCTCCCGACAAATCCCGCGATCAGCTTCAGCAAAAGATCTTCCTGATAGGGTTTGCCGAGATACTCGTTGACGCCGATTTCCATCGCATAGTTGCGGTGCTTTGCGGCCGTTCGCGAAGTGATCATGATGATGGGAATATGCCGCGTCCGTTCGTCATCACGTACGTTGCGGGTCAGGTCGAAGCCATCCATGCGCGGCATTTCAATGTCCACCAGCATCACCGACGGCGTCACCGATTGCAGCTGTTCGAGCGCATCCACGCCATCCTTTGCCAGCACAACCTGATAGCCCTCGCGCGCGAGAAGGCGCTGGGTGACGCGACGCACGGTCAACGAGTCGTCGACCACCATGACGATATCCTGCATGCGCAATCCCTGGACTGGCGGCGACGTCGGCGCTTCTGGATCTCGCGGCGTCATTTCTGCCACTGCCCCCATCGAGGCCGGGACATCGGACGCCGTGATGCGAGGCGCACGAATGTTTTCCTGCGCAGCACGCTGCGCCAGTGGGACAGGATTCAGGATCAGGACGATATCACCGGAGCCGAGCACGGTTGCACCGGCGACACCGATGAGACGGGCCAATTGCGGTCCGATGTTCTTCACCACCACTTCGCGGTTGCCGATCACTTCATCCACGTGCACCGCCACGCGCTCGCTGCCGCTTTTGAGGATAAGCAGCGGGGAATATTGTTGCGACACCGGCGATGCCGACATGTCGCCAAGCAGCGCAGACAGGTAATGCATGGGCACGCGCTGCCCCTGCCAGACCACTGCGCCATCGTTGTAGGCGGAAGCAAGTGCATTCGTCTTGAGCTGCTGCACCTGCTCGACGAGGACCGAGGGAACCGCATAGGTGCGGCCACCAGTAGACAACAGGACAACCTGCGTGACGGCCAGCGTCAATGGCAGATGGATCGTGAAATGCGTTCCCTTGCCGGTCTCGCTGCTCGTGGACACCCGGCCACCGAGGGCCGCAGCCTCCGACCGGACCACGTCCATCCCGACGCCGCGGCCAGCGAGTTCGGTGATTTCATCCGCCGTGGAGAAGCCCGGGTGGAAAATCATGTCCGTCACTTCTTCATCCGACATCTCGCCATCGTTCGTCAACAAGCCGATACGCTTGGCCTTGTCTCGAATGCGGCCGATGTTCAGACCCTGGCCGTCATCCGAAAACTGGATCACGACCTCATTGCCTTCCTGTCGTATCTCGACCAAGAGCTCGCCGATGTCGCTCTTTCCCGCCGCACGCCTTGCCTCACGGGATTCAATGCCGTGGACGATGGCATTGCGGAGCAAATGCTCGAATGGCCCGGTCATGCGCTCCAGCACGCCGCGGTCGATTTCCACGGCGCTGCCGCGGATGTCCAGGTTGACACGCTTGTCGACTTCCTTCGCAGCCTGCCGCGTCACGCGAAAAAGGCGTTCCGCAATACTCGCGAATTGCACCATGCGTACGCGCATCAGGTCTTGCTGCAGTTCGCGCGTCAAGCGGGCTTGCTGCGACAGGTCGGTCACGGCGCTTTCCAGCGTCCGGCTCAGGTTCTGATGGACGGAACCGACGTCATTGACGCTTTCGGCCATCATCCGGGTGAGTTCCTGCAATCGGGTAAAACGGTCGAACTCAAGCGGATCGAATTCCCGTTCCCCGGCGTGGCTCATGCGCGATGCAATTTGCGTCTCCGCCTGCATCTCGATTTCACGCAACTGATCGCGCAGGCGCGTGACGTTTTCGGTGAGTTCGGTCAGCGATTGCTTGAGCGTACCGACTTCCGTCTCGAGCTTGGAACGCGAGATGGAAACCTCGCCGGCCTGGTTGACCAGGCGGTCGAGGATGTCGGCGCGTACCCGGACCATCGGAGCCGGTCCGGCCGGGGACGCGAGGCTGCGTCCGTGAGCCGGCTGCGGCGCCAATGCGGTCTGCTCAGGCAGCGGCACCAGGGGCGACAGTTCGACTGGCTGGGCCGCCTGCGCTGCCGCATCGGCTGCGGAAGCGGCCGCAGGTGCGGATTGAGCCGGCTGTTCCGCCTGGGGATTCTGCAGTTGCTCGAACATCTGCAACGCCTGGTCGTAGCGAATCAATAGGTCTTCGATCGCCAGCGGTGAAGAAGCGCCGAGGTGCGTGATGTTCTCGACACGCGTTTCCATGTCGTGCAGGTGCTGGCCAAGGTTCATTGCGCCGGCCATGCGCGCACTTCCTTTAAGCGTGTGCAGCGAGCGCAGCAGGGATTGCGGCGCAACCGTATCTGCCGGAGCCTCCTGCCAGCCGCGCAGCACGCCGGCCATTTGCGGAAGGATGTCCCTGCCTTCCTCGAGGAAGACCGGCATCAGGTCGGGATCGAGGTCGTCCTTGAGCACCAGTGCTGGATCAATGGCCGGCTCGGCATGACCCGCATTTGCCTGGTCAGGATAAGGAACGGCGTTTGTGCTTTCAGTTGCGGTGAAATCCGGTACGGATACCGGGTCCGTTATCGCGCATTCCTCGACGGCGCCCAAAGCCCCCGGTTCTTCGGGAAGCGGGGCGAGCACCGGTTCGAGTGCCAGTTCGAAAGGCGACTCATCCGGCATCGCTACCGCAGGCACGGCTGCAATGGTTTCCTCGGCAAAGGACGAATCGAGCCCCAAGTCCTGCTGCACCGTGTCGAATTCGTGTACGCCAGGCGCCTCGGACTGCGGTTGCGCAAGCTCCTGCGCCCGAAGCTCGACGTCCTGCCGCAGTGCGGTGAGGATACGTACAAACTCTGGCTGGAATACCGGCATCTCGCCAAGCGCAAACTTTTGCAGCATCAGCTTGATGCGCTCGACGCTTTGCTCCAGTACGTCGAATTCATGCACTTCCAGACGCGCCGGTTTGCGGTTGAGCGACTGCAGGAACAACTCGAGCGCATGCGCGACTTCCTGGAGCCCCTTGAAGCCAACCGTGGCAGAACTTCCGGCGAGCGAATGTGCGGCATGGACGGCGTGGATGTCGACCTGCCGTTCAGGTTCGTGGCGCCACTCGGAAAAGTCCTGGGCAAGCACGCGGACAAGCTCGTCCGTCTCCGCCAGATAGATGTTGTGAAGCGGAACGCTTATCTCAATGTCGCCGATGCGTTTCACATTGTCATCGCGTCGCGGTTCCATCGGATGCATGGTCGGGAATTCAATGACTTCCGCGATCTTGAGGACGGGCTCGGAGGTTTCCTCCTGCTGCACGACGGCCGGCGCTTCCTGCTCGACATCCAGAGAGATGACCTCGGCAGGGTGTGCATCCCGCACCTGTTCAAACATCGCAAAGTCGTCGTCGCCCGGACCGACTTCCTCTACCTGCGGCAAATTAGCGATCAGTTCATCCAAGCCATCTTCGCCATCGGCTGCGACCAGGGGAACATCGTCAGCGACTGCCGGAGTTGCATGCGCATCGATTACTTCTCCGGAGGCTTCCGGTAACTCGGTCTCGCTGCCATCCTCTTCCAGCGGCGACGGCGACTCAATCACGATCGTCGCCGCAGGCTCCAGTGCAGAAGCATCCGTAGCTGGTGCCGTGGATTCCTCGTAAGAAAACTGTCCGCCGGCCTTGATCCGCTCGGCAGCACGGACAAGGGCGTCTGGGGTGTGGGAGGAAGTTCCAGTGTTCTTCAGGTCCTGCACCCAGGCGCCAAGCACGTCCGCGGCCTTTTCAAGGAGCGCGTAGAGCTCCGCATCGCCGCTTCGCGATTCCGACAGGCGCAGATTAAGTACCTGCTCAATGCTCCAGGCCGCTTCGCCGAATGCGACGAGGCCGACCATCCTGCTGCTGCCCTTCAGGGTGTGAAAACAGCGTCGCAAGGTGGTGAGATGCTCCTGGTTATGCGGCTGCATGCGGGACTCGGGGAGCGTCTTCCTGACCGCATCGAGCACCTCTTCTGCTTCCGACAGAAAAATCTCGAGAAGTTCTGCGTCGATGGCTTCATCGGTCTCAGGCGCGACAACGGGCGGCAAGGGTTCGGCAACCTGGACTGCTGGCACGGTTGCCGTAATGATTTGTGCAAGCGCCTCGCTTGATCCGGAAAAATCAGCGCGCTTCAGGATATCGATGCCGGCGCGTGCCAGGTCATTCAGTTCCGGATTGTCGATGAGCGTCGCATCAAGGCGAATTTTTTCAAGTGATTCCTTCAGCTGCTCTTGCAGAACCTGATTGTCCGGCTCCACACTGAGCGACATCGCCAGTTCTGCCGATTGCTGCTGGTGGAATGCCAGCTCGTCCTCGACCGTGGGCACGGTCGAGGCGGACTCAGTCTGCTCAAACAGACTGCTCTCCGCCGGCTCACCCGCGTCGTCCACCGGGACGTCGAGCGCGGCATCCTCCTGTGCCCCATTTTCGATCAGGTGAGCGTGAAAGGTGCCGGTATCGTCATCAAACGTGAAGCGCTTGGTTGCTGCCCCTGTGGGCAGCTGCAGGGACTCGATGAAGAAGCTGAGGGCGCCCACGTTCTGCGCGACCTTCTGGAATTCGCTGTGCTCCGGGGTCTCCTCCTCTTCGGCAAGGACGAAACGCTGGACGGCCGCGCGCGTATGCTGAATGGTGCGCATCGCGTCGTCCTGGTCGAGGACCGCCATCGCGCCTTCGATCTGGTGCAGGATGCCGTCGAGCTGGCCAAGCGCGCCGCGCTGCGAAGGGTCGCGGAAATATTCGTCGAGCATCTTCTCGACCTGGCGCAGGCTGGACTGCATCTCGCCTGCCAGGGCCGTCATGGTCTGGCGCTGCTGCGCTTCGCGAGACATGTCGTCCAGCCACGGCGCAGTGTGTTCCGGCGTCTCGCCGGACACCACTGCCAACAGGCGTGCCGTCATAGCGTCGGCGCGTTCCGAGAAATTCTCTGGCAAACGTGCAATGCTGGCCAGTGCATTTTCGACAAACAGTAAGCCGGTCGCCACCTCAAGGCCGAGGGTATCGCCGGCTTTGGCGTGGGCAGCGTGTCGCGCAATGCCCTTCAGTTCACGCAGCAGTTTCGACAAGGATGCCGAATTGAGCTTGGACCCGGCATCGGCAAGCATGTGCATCTCATGTTCGAACGAGTCGGCAAAGCTTGCATCTCCGCCGGCAATGCGATTCCAGATGCTCTTGGCCTGGGACAGGCGCTCCTTTGCCACTGCCAGGGCGTCAACGTCGATCTGGCCGTAGCGCCTTGTATCGTAGTCACTCGGAACAAGGCCATCAAGCTGGTAAACCTGTCTGATCTGCTTGGCGCGCGGCGAAGGATCGGCAGTTCGCGCAATGAAGAACAACGCATCGCGCAACAAGCGCTCGGCAATACTTGGCGATCCTTGCGACAGTCGACGAATCTGGAGATTGATGCGCGCAAAGAGTTGCTTGACGTAGATTTCGTTCGGTATATGCCCTGCCGCGACCTCATCAGCAAGACCGTGCATTACCCACCAGAACGCTCTTGCCTGCTGGCTGCCCTGAAGGCGTTCGATCTCGCCGATGATGTCGCGCATGGCGGCTGCGTTGGCAAGTTCAGCGCCGCGATCGGAGCTGCGCAGGAACGGCAGCAGCGCTTTTTCAAAATGCTGCCGCATGACCATGAACTTCGACGGCCTCGCCGCCCTATCCTGCTCAATCGGGGGCAGCTGCGGGCGGATGGCGAGATTCGGGAAAAACAGATCGGCGGGGTGGATGCGTTCGGCGCCGCGCGCTTCCAGCAATGAGCGGTAGTAGGGGAACAACCTGACGGGCTGATGAGGCACGCCGGACAGCAGTTCATCCAGGTATTCGACAAGTGCCTGGTAGCTGCCATCGATGGCGACAGCCAATTCTTTCGTCATCGCGATCTGACCGCCGTCGACGCGCTCAAGCAAATCTTCAACCGTTTCGGTGATGATCGCGATACCGTCGACGTCGACAATCTGCAGCGCGCCATGTGCCTGGTGCAGGTAGGTCTTCGCCAGGCGCAGAGACGTGAGCTGTGCGTCGGCGTCTTGAGAGGCAGCGTCGTGGAGTGCGGATTTGGAGCGGTTGAGCGCTTCGCGTATTTCGCCGATCACCCAGGAAAGCGGCCCGGTATCGAATTGATCCTGAGCAGCCGTGGGCTGGGCGGGAGGGGAGGTGGTCATGACTGCCTCGCGGTCAAATGGCGGAACACCGTCACTACGGTGCCCCGCCGTGCATTACTACTGGTAGGCCTTCGGGTTGAACGTCGGCAATAAGCTCTCTCAGGCAGTGACGCGGAAACGGGACACGGAATTCTTGAGTTCCTCCGCCAGCTTGGACAGTTCGCGAATCGAGTTCGCCGTCTGCTGCGTACCGATCTGCGTCTGCTCCGTTACCGTCAAGATGTTCTGGATGCTCTGCGCGACGCCGTTTGCCGACGTTGCCTGTTGCTCTGTCGATGCGGAAATGCTCTGAATCAGTTCGGCGAGGCGGTTCGAAACACTGCGGATTTCCGCCAGTGCGGCGCCGGCGGCGTCGGACAACTTGGCACCTTCAACCACACCCTGCGTCGATTTTTCCATTGCGGCGACCGCGTCATGCGTGTCGGTCTGAATGGTGCGTACCAGTGCGCCGATCTGCTTGGTCGCTTCGCCGGAGCGTTCTGCCAGCCGCTGCACTTCCTCCGCAACCACCGAGAAGCCGCGACCCGCTTCACCGGCGGACGCCGCCTGGATTGCCGCGTTCAGCGCGAGCACGTTGGTCTGTTCGGTAATATCGGAAATCAGTTCAGTGATTTCGCCGATCTCCTGCGAGGATTCGCCGAGGCGTTTGATGCGCTTCGAGGTTTCCTGGATCTGCTCGCGGATTTCGTTCATGCCCTTGATGGCGTCTTCCACCGCCCTTGCACCCTGCTCCGCTGCGGCCACCGACTGGCGCGCCACCTCGGCGGATTCATTCGCGGACTTCGATACGTCGGTAATCTGCACCGCCATGTCGAGTACGGCCTGGCCGGTTTCCTGAATCTCGCGGGATTGCTTCTGCGATGCTTCGAGGAGTTCGTTGGAAATATCCTGCGCCTGGTTGGATGCGGCGGTCACCTGCTCTGCGGTCAGTGTCACGCGGCTCACCAGCCCGCGGAGCTCTTCCACCGTATAGTTCACCGAGTCGGCGATCGCGCCGGTGATGTCCTCCGACACCGTTGCCTGGACGGTCAAGTCGCCGTCCGCAACCTCCTGCAATTCGTTCATCAGGCGCAGAATCGCGGCCTGGTTCTGGTCATTCGCGCGTTTCGCTTCTTCTTCCTTCTGCAAGGCGAGAAGGCGCTGTTCTTCCGCCTCCTGACGACGCTGGTCCGCTTCCTTCGTGCGATTGCGGCTGTCCTGCAGCAGGACGAGCGCAATGCCGACCGCCGCCACCAGTGCCGCAACGGTACTCAACAGCATCAGCCAGAAGGTCCAGTGCAGCGAGTCTTCATCGGCGCGGTAGGATTTTTGCAGGGCCGTGATGCGCTGCTTCAGCGTTTCGTTCTCCGCAAAGATGAGCTGCTCGGACTGCTTGGCGGCAATAAAATTCTGGAGGTTGCCGAGAATCGTCGCCACGGACTGCTGGTACTCTGCGAAGACGCTCTGCAGTTCGGTCAGTTTTTCGCGGGTGTCCGCGTCCTTGGTGGCCGACAGTCGCAAGACGTCGCTGCCGGTCAGGAAGCCTTCGGTAATGTCGCGGAAGGTGTTGGTGTCCTTGCCGAGCAAGAACGCGGTTTCGGGGTTGACGCCTTCGGAAGTGAGGAATTCGTTGGCGCTTCGGCCGAGGCGCTGCGTCAGCATGACCAGCTGTCCGGCGGCGGAAATCTCGCGCGGCGAGGCGCCACCCTGTGCCTTCAGCGTGGCGATCTGCTCGGTCAACTCAAGGAGGACCGGGGAAAGCGTGTTCAGTTTTTGCAGGGTCGTACCAAAGCCGGTCAATTCCTTTTTCAGCTTCAGGATGGTATCCGCGGCCTTGTCCGAATTTGCCCAGACCTTCTGCGTATCGTTCAGCATCGCGGACATCTGGTCGGACGGCGGGGAAATTTCACGTCCCTGGTAATCACCGCCCTTGGATAGCACGGTCAGGTCGCGGTTGAATTCCTTGCGGCTTTCCTCGAGCTGTTTGAATGCCTCGAGGTTGCCCTGAATCGCGTTTGGCGCCGCCTTACCGATACGCTGCGAGTGCATCAGCGCGTCACCTGCGATCTGGGTCTGCGTGGAAGCAAGCGTAGAGTGACTGGTGTTAAGCGTCACGCCAATCACGCCGAAGCCGATGGCGCCCAGGAGGGTGAACAGGAGGATTCGGACCTGCTGCTGGAGCGGGAGGTGTCCGATGAGCGGGAGTTTGATGTCGCCGGTTTTCTCGAGCGCGTCGCCGATGAAGGTTGCGTTCAGGGTAGAGTTCATCGACGATGCCGCCGCGCTTTCCCTTGAAAGCGCCGGATGTTCGGCAATGACTGCGGTGGCCTTCGGCATGGCGGCAGAAGCAGCTACATCCAGATCGACCGCTCCGGCACCTTCAGCCAGTCCGTCGGTTTTTTCCTTGGACAAAAAGGGCAATTTGAACGCCATTACTGACTCTCCTGGTTATTCTGTTTGTGTCGCGGGCATGAAGTCGTCACTGCACGCTATATGCCCACGTGCAGGAACCGCGGGTCCTGCACGATTAAAGATAGGTCGAGCTCCGTCCACACCTGGGAATCCCGATCGCGATACTGCTTCGCCGCCCACGGTGCGCGCGCGCCCTCGTCCTGCTGAAGCTCCATTTCCGCCACATTGCGCAGGCCCATGACGCGCGAAACGAGCAGGCCGCTGTTGAATGAAAGCGAAGGAGCAAAGGCAACGATGCGGCTTTCCTTGTCGACCGGCGTCCGCGTCATGCCGCTGAAGTGCGCAAGGTCGATCACACTGACGAGGTTGCCCCGAATGTTGGTCACGCCGAGGAACCACTCCTGGGTGAGCGGCACCTTTGTAATCTGGCCGACCGAGACAATTTCCCCGGCTTCCTGAAGACTCAGCAGCCACCGCGTCTGACCGATCATGACGCCAAGCTTGCTGGCCTGGACCGCGACGCCGCTTGTCGCCGCTTGCATGCGCTCGACCAGCTTCGTCTGGAATTCGCGCAGGCGCGTGCGGCGGCCGACATTGTCGGATTCAGTCAGTGCGGTACCGGATGGGAGGTCCATGGGTTGCCGGGTCATGTGGGCCGATTAGCCAAGTGCCGCGATCTTGGAAAGCAATTCCTGGGGATCGACCGGCTTGACGATATAGTCGCGGGCGCCTTGGCGCAGGCCCCAGATACGGTCGGTTTCCTGTCCCTTGCTGGTGCAGATGATGATGGGGACGTCCTGCGTGTCGGGATCGCGTGCAATGGCGCGCGTAATCTGAAATCCGTTCTGGCCCGGCATGACGACGTCCATCAAAATGAGCTGAGGCTTGTCGGCCTTGACCTTCAGGAGGGCTTCCTCGCCGCTCTCGGCAGTGGAAACGGAGAAACCGTTCTTGACCAAAATATCCGTGAGGAAATATCGCTCGGTGGGAGAATCGTCCACCACAAGAACTTTTTGTATGGGCATCTTGGACTTTCCAGTTCAGAAAAATTACTTGGTAAGCAGGGCGGCAGTGTATTCGCGGACAGTCTTCAGGAGGCTGTCCTTCGTGAATGGTTTGGTGAGGTAGGCGTCGGAACCGACCATCGCGCCCCTTGCCCTGTCGAAAAGGCCGTCTTTGGAAGACAGCATGATGACGGGAGTGGAATGAAACTTCGCGCTCTTCTTGATCAGGGCGCAGGTTTGGTAGCCGTCCAGCCGAGGCATCAAGATGTCGCAGAAGATCAGTGCCGGCCGATGGTCATTCATCTTGGCCAACGCATCGAAGCCGTCGTCAGCCAGGACGACCTGGTAGCCCGCCTGTCCAAGGAAAATCTCGGCGGATCGACGAATCGTACTGCTGTCGTCGATCACCATGATCTTGAGGCTGGCGCTATCCGGGGATGTTGTCATAAAGCTAATCTCAGTAACCTTCCGCCCAATATACGACCCTACTCTAACAAAAAGCAAGATGCTTTATAACAAGCTTATGCCTTAAGGAAACTAGCCGTGGTTTTTCTGCGAAAATTACAAAAACTATAACATTGACGTATGGAATCTCGCCAGCCGGTTTTAGATATTTCTTACTAGAATCAAATAGCTACCATCTCGAAGTCTTCTTTCCGGGCACCGCATTCCGGGCACGTCCAGTTCATCGGCACGTCCTCCCAGCGCGTTCCCGGGGCGATGCCTTCTTCCGGCAAACCGGCTGCTTCGTCGTAGACCCAACCGCAAATCAGGCACATCCAAGTCTTGAATTCCTCGTTATTACTCACGTTTCCCTGCCCTTCAATCAAGTAAAATGCAAAGTCGACTATCTTAATCTACCCGCCGTGCAAAACCAAAATTCCCCCCTGATCCTGACTTTCGGGGCGGCAGATCCCATTGGCGCAGTCGGCATTCAGGCCGACCTTGCTTCGTTCGCCGCCATGGGATGCCACGGGCTGTCTGTCATTACATCGATCCTCATCGCCGATACAGCGCGCGTGGAAGACATGCAGGTGATCGATGCGGACTGGGTTGCCGACCAGGCCCGCGTGGTGCTGGAAGATATGCCGGTCGCCGCCCTCAAGATTGGCGCCGCCGGCAGCATCGAAAACATCTCGGCCATTGCGGAAATCGTTTCGGACTACGCGGAAATCCCGCTGATCCTCGACCCCTTCCAGTCCGCCCTGCCCGACCAGGGACCGGACAGCGAGGACATGCTGCTCGCCGTCCGGGAATTGCTTGTTCCGCAAACCACCCTTTTGCTCATTTCGGCCGTCGAACTGGCACGGCTGGCGGAGACCTGGCGCGAACCGTCCACTGACGACACGCTCCCAATGGATGCGATGCACCTGATTGACATGGGCTGCGAATATGTCTTTGTCACCGGGACGCCCGGCGATGTGCATGGCGTCACCAACGCGCTGTTTGATGAATCCGGCATGGTGCGCAAGGACAGCTGGCAGCGGCTGCCTGGCTCGTTCAGTGGTGCCGGCACAACCTTGTCCGCAACCATCGCGGCACTGCTGGCCAACGGCATGGACGTGCCGGAGGCGGTCTTCGAGGCGCAGGAATTCACGCACGCCGCACTGACAAACGCTCACCGACTCGGGATGGGGAAACTGACCCCGGACCGCTATTTCTGGGCCAGGGAACCCGACCCGGCCTCCGATCAATAACCGTTTTTTCTATTCTGGTATGACATCCAAGAACGATACTCTGTTTGCCCGCGCCCAGGTCAGCACGCCGGGCGGCGTCAACTCTCCGGTCCGCGCTTTCCGCTCCGTCGGCGGCACGCCCCGCTTCATTACGCGCGCCGAGGGCGCCTGTTTCTGGGACGCGGACGACAAACGCTATATCGATTACATCGGCTCCTGGGGCCCGGCCATCGTCGGCCACGCGCATCCGAACGTCATCAAGGCAGTACAGGACGCGGCAGTGCGCGGCCTGAGTTTCGGTGCCCCGACCGAAGCCGAAATCGAGATGGCGGAAGAAATCTGCCGCATCCTGCCCTCCGTCGAACAAGTTCGACTGGTGTCGAGCGGCACCGAAGCGGGCATGAGTGCCCTGCGCCTGGCGCGCGGCGCCACCGGGCGCGACAAGATCATCAAGTTCGAAGGCTGCTACCACGGCCACGCTGATTCCTTGCTGGTCAAGGCGGGCAGCGGCCTGCTGACCTTCGGCAATCCGACTTCGGCCGGCGTGCCTGAGGACTTTGCAAAGCACACCCTCGTCCTCGACTACAACAATCCCCAGCAGCTCGAAGACACCTTCGCAAAGCTGGGTAACGAGATCGCCTGCGTCATCGTCGAACCGGTTGCGGGAAACATGAATCTCGTGCGCGCCACGCCGGAGTTCCTGCAAACCATGCGCCGTCTCTGCACGCAGCACGGTGCGGTGCTGATTTTCGACGAAGTAATGTGCGGCTTCCGCGTTGGCCTTGGCGGCGCGCAGAAGCTGTACGGCATTACGCCTGACCTGACGGTGATGGGCAAGGTGATCGGCGGCGGCATGCCGGTCGCGGCATTCGGCGGACGCAAGGACCTGATGAAATTCCTGGCGCCGCTCGGGCCGGTCTACCAGGCTGGCACGCTGTCAGGAAATCCGGTCGCCGTGGCTGCGGGCATGGCAACGCTCAAGCTGATCCAGCAGCCCGGCTTCTACGAGAACCTGACGGCGCAGACCGCCAAGCTAGCAGAGGGTCTGACGGCAGCGGCAAAGGATGCAGGCGTTACCTTCTGCGCGGATTCGGTGGGCGGCATGTTCGGCCTGTATTTCGCCGATCGCGTGCCGGGCAGCTACGCGGAAATCATGGCCGGCAACAAGGAAAAGTTCAACGTATTCTTCCACGCGATGCTCGACCTGGGCGTGTATCTTGCGCCGTCCGCTTTCGAAGCGGGCTTCGTGTCGGCGGCGCATGACGATGACGTGATCAACGCGACAGTCGAGGCAGCGCGCAAGGCGTTCACTACGGTACGCTGATAAGGAACGCTGTAAAAGCAAAGGCCAGGTGACATCCACCTGGCCTTTTTCTATTCCTTCAGCCAGCCGCGTTTGCGGAAGTAAATCAAGGGTGCGACCGCGCTTACGATCATGAGTCCGATGGAGAATGGGTAGCCGAAAGACCACTTCAACTCCGGCAGGATATCGAAGTTCATACCGTAGATACTGGCGATCAAGGTCGGCGGCAGGAAGGCAACCGACGCCACCGAGAAGATCTTGATGATCTTGTTCTGGTTGATGTTGATGAAGCCGACGGTGGCATCCATCAAGAAGTTGATCTTGTCGAACAAGAAGGCGGTGTGTCCATCGAGTGATTCGATGTCGCGCAAAATCTGCCGCGCCTCTTCGAATTGCTCCGCATTGAGCAGACGGCCGCGCATCAGGAAGCTCACCGCGCGGCGGGTATCCATCATGTTGCGGCGGATTCGACCGTTCAAGTCTTCCTCGTGCGCGATGGCATTCAGCGCGTCGGCGGCGTCCTGGTCGGTGAGTTCCTTCTGCAGCACGCTGCGGCTGACGTCCTCCAGGCTTTGATAAATGCCTTCGAGCGCATCCGCCGAATACTCCGCATCGGTCGCGTACAGGTCCAGCAGCACGTCCTTGTAGTCGGCGATCGAACCAGGCCGCGAACGCGCGCGCATACGCACCAGGCGGAATACCGGCAGGTCGTCGTTATGAACGGAGAACAGCATGTTTTTCGCCAGGATGAACGCCACCGTCACGACGCGCGATGGGCCGTCATCCTCTTCCAGCAGGAAGTCGGTACGCAGGTGCAGGTCGCCGTTTTCCGCTTCGTAGTAACGCGCGGATGCCTCGATGTCCTTGACCTCGTCCTCGCCGGGCAGCGTGACGCCGTAAATGCTCTTGACCCAGGCGCGCTCGTCATCGTTCGGATCGGTCAGGTCGACCCAGACCGGCGCAACATTTTCCAGGTCATTCCTGGTCTCGATGTTGACCTGGTTCAGGCGGCCATTCTGCAAGACGAAAACATTAATCATGAGCTCTCCCGGCTGCATTCATGTTGTAAATGCAGCCACCCCATTGCAGATGGCAACGGGTTGATTCAATTAAGGGAACGCGGCCATGGATTCGGCCTGGTCGCGCCCGCCCACCAATGCATATGGCGAGGGGCGCAGGAGGGTGGTTGCCGTCGCAGCGCTATCTCGCCGATCGACCGTTCGAAGACGGTTGACTGTGTGTACTAGGACTACCCAAGACGGGTCTCCGATAACGAAAACAGCGCAAGTGTACTGAGTTCGATGGCCGCAGGCAAGCACGGGAACTGCCTGAAATCAACGGTTGACGGCCTTGTCGATCAGCTTGTCACGCATGCTCGGCGCGCCCTCTCCTTCGGGCGCCGAAGCCACCGGCACTTTCGGCGCCTCAAAGCCCTTAGTGTCGTGGATCTGCACCTTCTGGCTCGTCGGGTTGGCCTTGTCGCACTCGACATTGGAATAGACGGTCTTGCCGTCGATGACGCATTTCTTGATCTGTGCCGCTTCGGTTCTGGCGACATTCTGCTGCGTCTGCTGGACTGCCTGGCCGACGTCGGTCTTCGTCAGCTTTTTCCAGCCCTCGGCAAAATAGTTGCGTTCGTAGCGGGCGGACATCAGTGCGGTCATTCCTGCCAGTGCGACGATTCCCACGACAACCGCGGTCCACAGCAAGCTCAGTCCCTTTTGGTATTTCAAGCGCATGACTCCCCCCCCCTTGTTATTGATGTTTATGGCAAATCAGCCGCCCCCATGCGGCGAAGGATCAAATCGGTACGTCGCGCCAGATAGGCCGATCCCCGATTCTTGTCGTAGAAACGCGGCCGGGGCAGCATGACGGCCAGTCTCGCTGCCTGCGCTGGGCCGAGCTGCGCCGCTGAAATGCCGTAATAGTGCTGGGCCGCCGCTTCCGCTCCGAACACGCCGACGCCCCATTCGACGACGTTCAAGTAGATCTCGAAGATGCGCTCCTTGTCCATCATGTATTCGAGCATGTAGGTGATAGCGACTTCCTGCGCCTTGCGCAAATAGCTGCGTTCGCCGGACAGGAACAGGTTCTTTGCGAGCTGCTGCGTGATGGTGGAACCGCCGGCGACGACCTTGCCTTTCTTCAGGTTCTTTTCGTAGGCTCTTTGCATCGCTTCCCAGTCCACGCCTTCGTGTTCCGAGAAGTTGGCATCCTCGGCAGCGATGATGGCGCGCTTGAGATGATTCGATATGCGGTTGTACGGCACCCACTTGTGCTTGAGCTGCGCCTTCGGGTCCTTCTCGCGGAGGATCGACAGCTGCCGGTCCATGAAACTGGTCGAGCTCGGATTATGGTCTTTCCACCACCAGATTTGCACGACGAAATACAGCTGCATCGCCAGGACGATGGCGATGGGGGCGAGCACAAGCCAGAGGATTAACTTGCGCAGGAACTTCATCAGAGCCCGGCGCGCAATTCCGCGTAAACGGGCGCCGTATCGGGACGCACGCTGCGCCACACGAAGAACGCCTCGGCAGCCTGTTCGACCAGCATGCCCAGCCCGTCGCGCACCGTTGCGCCATGCGCCGCCGCAAACCGCATGAACACCGTCGGCTCCTTCCCGTACATCATGTCGTACGCGAATGCGCCGTCGCCGAAAACCGTCGTCGGCACAGGCGGCAGGTCGGCCGACAAACTGGCGGACGTCGCGTTGATGATGATGTCGAAGCGGCCACGGAGGGTGTCGAAACTGCTTGCGGAAACGCTCCCATGCCGTGAGAACTGGGCGGCCAGTTCCGCCGCCTTCGATTCGGTGCGGTTGGCGATGACCAGTTCGGCCGGATGCTCGTCAAGGACAGGCAGGATGACTCCGCGCGCCGCGCCACCTGCCCCCAGTAGCAAGATCTTCTTGCTGTGCATGGGGACGTTCGCAGTGCGAACGATATCGGTCACCATGCCGATGCCGTCGGTGTTGTCACCCAGGATCACGCCGTTTCCGAACTTCAGCGTGTTGACCGCGCCCGCAGCTTGCGCGCGTGCAGTCAGTTCTGTGGCAAGCGCATGGGCTTCGAGTTTGAAGGGAACGGTGACGTTAGCCCCCTTGCCTCCTTCGCGGATGAATTCACGCACAGACTGCGCGAAACCCTCGAGCGGCGCCAGCATGCGTTCGTACACGAGTTGTTGTCCGGTCTGCGCGGCAAAGCGCGCATGGATGTCCGGCGATTTGCTGTGCGAGATCGGGTTGCCGATGACGACGTAGCGATCCGGTTTGGTGCTCACTCAGCCCCCTCCCTGAAGAACAGCTTCCACACCCTCGTCGCGCGTGAACTTGAAGCGCGTCGTCATGACCCATACGTCGTCCCGGTCGGAGGAACGCATCTTCTTGTCGAATGCACCGAAGGGGGCGGCGCGGCGCACGATACGACGTGCTGCTTCATCCAGTGCGGAGTTGCCGGAGCTGCGTTCGATCACGATGCCATCGTCACGGTCCCGCGTGTAAATTTTTCCATCCTGGAAAATCGAGATCGACATGGTCAGCTCGCCGTAGAGCTTCCTGCCATCCTTCTGGGGAAAGTTGAGCGTGCCGACGTCTTCGATCTTCTTGCGCACGGTGTCGAAATACATCGCATAACCAACCTCGCGCGTGCTCGGCGAGATGAAGGTTTTCTTCGGGCGCTTGTTTTCGTCTTCGATGCGCTTGGAAATCTCGGCTTCGCGGCGGAGGATTTCCCGCGCGTTTTCAAGCGCATCGCCCATGTCGGCCTGCGTCGGTGTTTCCTTCGGCTTGACCTGGTCTTTGACGGGCGGCGCGGCCTGTGCCGATTTCTTGTTCAGTTGCGCGAGCATGCGCTGCTGGCGTTCGAGCTCGTCGATCCGGCGCTGGATGGCTTTCATCCCCTCGCCGTCCTCGGTGCGGCGCATGTCCGGCAGCGGCGACTTGGACCGGCCTGACTCCGCATTGCCTCCGCCGTCGAGATTGGCCTGCGCCAGCGCCTCCGCCTTTATCGGCTTGCGGTCATGCTTGGCATTGACGAGGATGACTTCAAGCCCGGGATCCATGGGCTTGAACTTGAAGGTGTCCGGCGGCGCAAATCGCACCGCCAGCATCGCACCGTGCAACAGGACCGACGCCGCGATAGCGATGGTCAACGTGCGGTTTTCAAGAATGAGCATGACGCGGGGACGGACTAGCGATTGCAGAAGCCTTGGATTTTACGATAAAGCCTGCCGCAAATCGGCTTAGTTTTCATTCCTGTACCGATTCTGCATTCGACTCGGTTTCGGCAATGGCAATTTCGTCATCTTCGATCGTGACAGCGTCCGTTTCAGCGGTCGCCGTTGTCACTTCGATCAGACGTGCTTCCACCGTCAGTTCAACTTCATCCCAGCGGATGAGGTCGAGCTTGACCTGCGTGCCGCGCGGCGATTGCGGCATGCCCGGCAGGCGGATGATCAGCGGGATATCGACCAGGCGCAGCACTTCATCCTTGAGCACGACGGCGTTGACGTGCTTGGCATTTTCCTGCGCCAGCCAGCGCAGGCACCAGTAGCGCTCCATGTTGGACTGGAAGTCCGCATAGGCGGCATAAGCAGCGTCGAATGCCGAGACGATCGCAAACAGGTCGGCGTCCTTCGGCTTGAATGGCGCGACCAGCGGCGCGGTCACGCCGTGCTCGGCGCAGGCGAGGATCTGCCACTGGTTGACGAGGTCGGTATAGCGGCGCAGCGGCGAGGTGCTCCACGCATACTGGTCGACGCCGAGTCCCTGGTGGGGGGCCGCATGCGTCACCATCCGCACCTGCATCTTGGCCGCCCAGCCGCCTCCGCCACCACCCTGGGCGCGATAAATGCCGGGCACGCCATGGTCGTGCATCAGCTTGCCCCAGGTGCTGTTGGCGAAGATCATCAGTTCGGCGACGATCTTGTCCAGCGGCGCGCCACGCTTGCGGCGGACGATGGATACGACGTCATTCTCGACATAGAAATTGAAGTCGACGCGATTGGTCTGCTCCGACTTCAGGCCGAAGCTTTCGCGCTTGGCCATACGGCCTTTTTCAAGCACCTGCGCCCATTGCCAGAGCAATTCGATGTCCGCCTTGTGCGCGTAATCGCCGGCGCCGGCAGCGAGATTTTCCTCGGTCACGACGTCATCGAGATCGTTGTGGCGCAGGTTGGCCGCAATCGGCACGGCCTCAGCGCGGGTCTCGGTCGAGATCACCGTCCAGGTCGCGGGATCCAGGGTCGCGTAAAGCGACAGGGCCGGGCAAGTGCGTCCCTCGGCAAGCGTGAAGGCTTCCACCAATTCGTCGGGCAGCATGGTGATTTTGTCGCCGGGCATATAGACGGTCGACAGACGCTGGCGGGCGATCGCATCGAGGGCATCGTTGCGCTTGATGCCGAGACCTGGAGCTGCAATGTGGATGCCCACGCGAACTTTGCCATCGGCAAGGTGTACGACGGAGAGCGCATCATCGATTTCGGTGGTCGTCACGTCGTCGATGGAAAACGCCTTGACGTCCGCGACGGGGAGCGAGGCCACTTCCGGAATCGAGATCGCGGGGAAGCGCGTCCCCTTCGGAAAATGCTCAAACAGGAATTTCGACAGGTGCAGTTGCTTGGGCGAGGTAATGCCGCCGGCAGCGAGCATCAGCCGTTGCTGCGTCGTTTGCATCGCGACGCTGGCTTCTTCGAGCGCCTTGTATTCAATGCTGTTCTTATCGGGCTTGAACAGCAGCTGCATGACGATCGGCCTGAGCGCCTCGGGAAGCTGGTTTGCCTTGAGCTGTTCGACGTACTGCGCCTGCACAAGTGCCTGCTGCTTCTTCTTTTCAATGCCGGCAAGAGCCGCCTTGAGCGATGCCTCGGGCGCGGCCTTGTACCGGCCCTTGCCCTTCTTGTAGAAGTAAATGGGGGAGGTATGCAGTTTCAGCAGCAGTCCGGCTGCTTCGTGCGGCTTCGGCTCGTGGCCGAAGTACTCGCTGCCGAGTTCGGCATAGCCGAACTCTTCCTGGCCCGCGACTTCCCACAGGAAATCGAGGTCGACTTCTTCCGCGACCGTCTTCGCCTCATTCAGCAGCTGGGCCGGCTCGGGCAAAGCGAACTGGAACAGAATGTCGCGTGCCTTCACCTTGGTACGCTTGCCGGTCGGTAGTTCGACTTGGTAAGCCTCGCCCTGCTGTGAAAGTACGGTACCGGCCTTGAAGTCGCCGGATTCCTCAAAAAATAAATTCATCGATTGCCAAGCCTGTCAGCTAGAGTAAGTTGCGTGCGCGGGGCCTTGAGCTCCGAGATCGCAGGCAGGAAGAGTTCCGTCACGAGCAGCACGCCATTCCTGCGGCGGTACAAGCAGCGCCGCGCAAAAAGCGGCGCCTTGAATCCCTCATGTCCCAGTGCGGCACGCGCCCGCTCCACCAACGGATGCTGTGCACTCAGGCGCGCGTACTGAAGACTGCCCCGAATGACACGGGGGTCGCCAAACAGCGTCGTGCCGAGCGAGCGTTCTCCCAAGGTGCCGAAGAACGGCCAGTCAGACGCCGTCGCGGTCAAGGGCACGATCGTGTGCGCAAACACCACGGGACGGCCGTCGCATTGCAGCAGCACTTCGCGCTCCTGCACATGGCTGCGGCGCGGCAACTCCACCATTTCGGCTTCGTCGGTCAGGCACATGCCGCGCTCCTGACGCAGGCGGCGCACGCGGAAATGCTCGCTGCGGCCCATGAGCTTTTTCGTCAACGACATCGTGTCCGTCAGCCAGCCACGCATTTCCCGCGTCGGATTGACACCGTTCACATGCCACACCCAACGCGCATGCCCAACTGCATGCCCCCTCACGCGCGCGCTCCCGCCGTGATGCCGCAGAATGCCAGCACTTCATCCAGGTACTGCGCGAATTCCGAAATGCCGTGGTCGCTGCCTTCGATGATGTGATGCCGCGCACCGGGGTAATGCGCGGTCATCTCGCGCCAATCGAGCACTTCGTCCCCGGTTGCCGCCATCAGGAAATAGCGCTCCGGGCGCGTGATCCTGCCCACGGCCAGTGCCTTCAACTGTTCGATGTATTCGCGCTTGAATTCGAAAGGCGCGTCGCTGTGGTACGCCGTCGTCACGCCAACATATTTTTCCAGGTCGCGGGGCGGCTTTACGGCCGGATTCAGCAAGACTGCCCGGCAGCCGAATTTTTCGGCCAGCCACGTCGCGTAATACCCGCCCAGCGAGGAACCGATCAGGGTCACATTGGCCGGATCTGCCGAAATCAGCCTCTCGGCAAGGGCTACGGCGTCGCGCGGCGAAGCCGGCAATTGCGGACACAGGTACGCGTTTTCCCGGCCGAGTGCCGCCATGCGCGCACCGATCAGGCGCGCCTTGAACGACAGCGGCGACGAACGAAATCCGTGCAGGTAGAGGATCATTGCGAAAGCGCGTCCAGGATCTTTTGATGGACGCCGCCGAATCCGCCGTTGCTCATCACCAGTACGTGGTCGCCCGGTTGGGCCGCTTTCACGATCGCCTGGACGAGGACGCCGAGATCGTCATAGGCGCCCGCCTTTGCGCCTAGCGGCGCCAGGGCCTCGCCGAGATTCCACCCCAGTGCGTCCTTGCCCGCCTTCGCGCCATAACCGAACACCAGGTCAGCGTCGGTCAGGCTGCCCGGCAAGGCACCTTTCATGGTGCCGAGCTTCATTGTGTTCGAGCGGGGTTCAAGCACCGCCAGGATGCGCTGGCCGCCGACCTTCTTGCGCAAGCCGCCAACCGTCGTCGCAATCGCGGTCGGGTGGTGGGCGAAGTCGTCGTACACCGTAATATTGTTAACGACGCCGCGCACTTCCATGCGGCGCTTCACATTCTCGAAGCGGGATAGCGCTTCGATCGCCAGTGCCGGCGGCACGCCAACGTGGCGCGCGGCGGCGATGGATGCCAGCGCATTAAGCCGGTTGTGTTCGCCCGTCAGCGACCACTCCACCGTGCCCTGCACTTCCCCGTTGAAACGCACGTCGAAACTGCCATCCTCGTGGTCCTTCAGCGACCAGCCTTCGCCGTCATTGCCACCGAACCATTCCTTCTCGCTCCAGCATCCGCGCGCGATCACGCGCTGCAGGGATTCTTCGCGGCCGTTGACGACCAGACGACCAACCTTGGGCACGGTGCGGACGAGGTGGTGGAACTGGGTTTCGATCGCGCCAAGGTCCGGGAAGATGTCGGCGTGGTCGTATTCCAGGTTGTTCAAGATCGCAGTCTTCGGCCGGTAATGGACGAACTTGCTGCGCTTGTCGAAGAAGGCCGTGTCGTACTCGTCGGCCTCGATCACGAAGAAATTGGAATCGTCGGCCTTGCCAGCCAGGCGCGCGGAAATGCCGAAATTCATCGGCACGCCGCCGATCAGGAAGCCGGGATCGTAACCGGCATCTTCCAGGATCCAGGCGAGCATCGACGACGTGGTCGTCTTGCCGTGCGTGCCGGCCACCGCCAGCACCCATTTATTGCGCAGGATGTGCTCGCCGATCCACTGCGGGCCTGATGTATACGGAAGGCCGCGGTTCAGGATCTCTTCCATGAGCGGATTGCCGCGCGAGACCACATTGCCGATGACAAAAAGGTCCGGATTCAGGTCGATCTGCTCCGGCCCGAAGCCTTCGGTCAGTTCGATGCCTTGCGCCTGCAGCTGCGTGCTCATCGGCGGGTAGACATTGGCATCGCAGCCGGTGACCTTGTGCCCTGCTTCCTTGGCCAGCACCGCGAGTCCGCCCATGAAGGTGCCGCAGATGCCGAGAATATGGATGTGCATTGTGAAGTTTCAGAATGAATAAAAAACTCTGACTGAAATCGGCCGCAAAAGGTCAAACACCATGCAGGCCGCCAAATTCCGCAGAACCCGCAATTTTACCCGAGCCCGGGTCCTGCGCCCCAGAACCTGTTCTAACGTATCATCGAGGCCCATGAGCAATTTCACCACTAATACAGAGATGCTGCGCGCGGAAATCGCCGCCGCCGCAGCCCGCCTCATCGCGGAGGACGGCGCGGATTACGCCACAGCCAAGAAAAAGGCGGCGAAACAGGTGCTCGGCAACACGAAGGTACGCGGCGAGATCATGCCGGATAACGCGCAGATCGAAGACGAAGTGCGTGTATACAATGAACTTTTCTTCGCGGACACCCAGCCCGCGCGCCTGCTCCACCTGCGCAAGCTGGCGGTGCGTCTCATGGACGACCTCGCCCGTTTTTCGCCCTACCTGACCGGCGCCGTCCTGAATGGGACAGCGGGAGAGCACTCCGATATCCATGTGCAGCTGTTTCCGGAAAGCGCAAAGGACGTCGAAATTTTCCTGCTAAACAAGAATGTGGATTTCGAAGTGTCGGAGTCCAACCATTTCGGCGGCCGGGCAGAACCGGTTGAAACCGTCAGTTTCATGTGGCACAACGAAGGCGTCCACCTTGCCCTGTATGAAGCCGACGATGTCCGCGGCGCGATGAAACCCGGACCCGATGGCCGTCCCGGACGCGCAAATGCGGATGCCGTGCGTGCTTTAATTGCAGACTCAGAGCAAAAATGAAGAAAAATGCTGTTCTTTTCGGCGGGGTTGCGATCCTCTTTGCCGTTTTCGGGATTTTTTTCGCCAACCAGCGGCTTTCTCCCGCCCCGGCGCAATCTTCTGCTGTCAGCTCATTTCTGTCGAAGTCCATGAAGGATCCAAACGGTCAGGAACAACCGCTCGGCCAGTGGAAGGACCGTACGCTCGTCGTGAACTTCTGGGCAACCTGGTGCGCTCCCTGCGTAGACGAAATGCCGGAGTTGTCTGCATTGCAACAGGAAATTTCTTCTCAAAATATCCAGATTCTTGGCATTGGCATTGATTCTGCTTCGAATATCGCCGATTTCGCCAGGAAATACCGAATCAGCTACCCGCTGTACGTCGGCGGAATGAACGGAAGCGAACTGTCTCGCGCACTGGGCAACCAGGGAGGCGGCCTGCCCTTTACGGTCATTATCGGACGCGACGGACAGGTAAAGAAGACCTATCTGGGCCGCCTGAAAATGGAGGAACTGCGGAAAACCCTTACTGGGCTCTAGTCGCGAAGGCATCTTTTTTCCTTGCCAGCGCGCATCATTTGGCGGCAAAATGCGGCATCCTCGTCAAACGGAGTTGTAACTCCATGGCAAAAAAACTTCTTCTGGTCAATGGCCCGAACCTGAACTTGCTGGGCACACGTGAACCGGAGGTGTACGGCTCGACGACGCTGGGTGATGTCGAACAGGCTGCGAACGCGCAAGCGACCGCAGCCGGCGCGACCATCGCCTGCTTCCAGAGCAACCATGAAGGCGCACTGATCGACCGTATCCACGCCGCGAAGGCCGAAGGCGTGGATGCGATCGTCATCAACCCGGGCGGACTGACCCATACCAGCGTCGCCCTGCGCGATGCCCTGGCCGGTGTCGCCATTCCGTTTGTCGAAGTACATATCTCCAATGTCCACAAGCGCGAGAGCTTCCGGCATCACTCCTATCTGTCCGCAATTGCGGTTGGCGTGATCTGCGGGCTGGGCGTCGACGGATACCATAGCGCGATCGAGTTCGCACTCAAAAAGCTGTAATTTTCAGTAATTTTCAATATCTCGCCTGCAATCAACTTATAATTGTGGCGATTCCAATTGTAATAAGTACACAAAACTGAGGGATTTCATATGGATCTACGAAAACTCAAGACGCTGATCGACCTCGTCGCCGAATCAGACATCGCCGAGCTGGAAGTCACCGAAGGCGAAAGCAAAGTCCGTATCGTCAAATCCTCGGGCGCACCGCAGAACCAAGTGGTGATGATGCAGCCGCAGTCCATGCCGCACACGGTGTCCGCCCCTGCCGCCGCACCCGTCGCCGCCGCTCCGGCCGCAGCGCCTGTCGCAGCCGCGCCGTCCGAACCCGAAGGCCACATCGTGAAGTCGCCGATGGTGGGCACCTTCTACCGCTCTTCCTCCCCGGGCAATCCGCCGTTCGTCGAAGTCGGCGCCACGGTCAAGGAAGGCGACACCCTGTGCATCATCGAAGCGATGAAGCTTCTCAATGAAATCGACGCCGACGCCTCCGGCGTGATTAAGCAAATCCTGGTGGAGAACGGCCAGCCCGTCGAATTCGGCCAGCCGCTGTTTGTGATCGGTTAAGAGGTGCGCATGCGGCCTCTCTATATATAGAAGCCGCGCACTTCCCCTCCTTCCAAAAAACGACACAAGCAAGACACCCCGCCATGTTCGAAAAAATTCTCATCGCCAATCGCGGCGAAATCGCCCTGCGCATCCAGCGCGCGTGCCGTGAAATGGGCATCAAAACCGTGGTCGTCCACTCCGAGGCCGACCGCGAAGCCAAGTACGTGAAGCTCGCCGACGAATCCGTCTGCATCGGCCCCGCGCCGTCGTCGATGAGCTACCTGAATATGCCGGCGATCATCAGCGCGGCAGAAGTGACCGACGCGGAAGCCATCCACCCCGGCTACGGCTTCCTCTCCGAGAACGCCGACTTCGCCGAGCGCGTCGAGAAATCCGGCTTCGTCTTCATTGGCCCGCGTCCCGAATCGATCCGCATGATGGGTGACAAGGTGTCGGCCAAGCACGCGATGATCAAGGCTGGCGTGCCCTGCGTGCCCGGCTCGGAAGGCGCGCTGCCGGAAGACCCGAAGGAAATCATCCGTATCGCTCGCAAGATCGGCTACCCGGTCATCATCAAGGCAGCAGGCGGCGGCGGCGGACGCGGCATGCGCGTCGTGCATACCGAAGCCGCGCTGCTCAACGCCGTCACCATGACCAAGTCGGAAGCCGGTGCTGCCTTCGGTAATCCGGAAGTCTATATGGAGAAGTACCTGGAGAATCCGCGCCACGTGGAAATCCAGATTCTCGCCGATGAATTCAAGAACGCCGTCTGGCTGGGCGAGCGCGACTGCTCGATGCAACGCCGCCACCAGAAAGTGATCGAAGAAGCGCCGGCGCCGGGCATTCCGCGCAAGCTGATCGAACGCATCGGCGACCGCTGCGCCGAAGCCTGCCGCAAGATCGGCTACCGCGGCGCAGGCACGTTCGAATTCCTGTATGAGAACGGCGAGTTTTACTTCATCGAGATGAACACCCGTATTCAGGTGGAGCATCCGGTGACCGAAATGATTACCGGCGTCGACCTTGTGCAGGAGCAGATTCGTATCGCGGCTGGTGAGAAGCTACGTTTCCGCCAGCGCGACATAGAACTGTCGGGCCACGCGATCGAATGCCGCATCAACGCCGAAGACCCGTTCAAGTTCACCCCGTCACCGGGCAGGATCGTTGCATGGCATGCTCCGGGCGGTCCCGGAATCCGCGTCGAT
This sequence comes from Noviherbaspirillum sp. ST9, assembly GCF_048799745.1. Taxonomy (NCBI): domain Bacteria; kingdom Pseudomonadati; phylum Pseudomonadota; class Betaproteobacteria; order Burkholderiales; family Oxalobacteraceae; genus Noviherbaspirillum; species Noviherbaspirillum sp. ST9. The sequence goes on from NZ_JBLWFR010000007.1 coordinate 346,492, forward strand.
TCGCATGCCTACGCCGGCTACTTCGTTCCGCCGACCTACGACTCCATGGTCGGCAAGGTGATCTCGTACGGCGCCACGCGCGAACAGGCGATTCGCCGCATGCAGATCGCGCTGTCGGAGATGGTGGTCGAAGGCATCCAGACCAACATCCCCCTGCACCGTGAACTGATGGTAGATGCGCGCTTTATCGAAGGCGGCACCAACATCCATTACCTCGAGCAGAAACTGGCAGACAAGCCCGACCTCCCCAAGGGCAACGGCAAGTCCTCCAAGTAAACAAGGCATCATTATGAGCTGGACCGAAATCGTCATTGAAGTTGCACGCGACCACGCGGAGGCATTGTCCGATGCGTTGATGGATGTAGGCGCGCTGTCGGTTTCGGTCGAAGATGCCGACGAAGGCACCGATGCGGAAAAGCCGATGTTCGGCGAGCCCGGCATGGAGCCGACGGAAGCGGCATGGGACCATAGCCGCGTCGTGGCACTGGCCGACGAAAGCGCGGACTTCGCGGCAATCGTCGCTGCCGCCGCGGCGGAATGCGGTATTGACGTCCCGCCGTACAGCTTGCGCGCCGTCGCCGAGCAGGATTGGGTACGCCTGACGCAGTCCCAGTTCGAGCCGATTCATATCGGCAAGAACATCTGGGTCGTGCCTAGCTGGCACGATGCGCCAGATCCGAATGCACTGGTCCTCGAACTCGATCCTGGCCTGGCCTTCGGCACCGGCAGCCATCCAACCACCCGCTTGTGCATGGAATGGCTGGAAGCGCATGCCGCGCAAGGCTTGTCGGTGCTCGACTACGGCTGCGGCTCCGGCATCCTCGCCATGGTCGCGAAGAAGCTGGGGGGCAATCTCGTCTGCGGCGTCGACATTGATCCGCAAGCAATCGAATCGGCGCGCTTCAACAGCGAACGCAACCGCTGCGAAATCGACTATTATCTTCCGGAAGAATTCTCCACCGCGGCCCAACAGAAGACCTACGATATCGTGGTTGCCAACATTCTCTCCAGCCCGCTGAAACTGATGGCGCCGATGCTGTCGTCCCGCGTCGCGCCGGGCGGTCGTCTGGTTCTCTCGGGCGTCCTTGAACGTCAGGCCGACGAGGTCGCCGCGGCCTATGCTCCCTTCATCAAGCTGTCCGTGTGGGCCGAGCGCGAAGGCTGGGTTGCCCTCTCGGGGCAGTCCGCCGCCAACTAAGCAGCAATGGCGCTTGCTACCCAGTGCCCGCATTGCCAAACGACATTCCGGGTCGCGCATGACCAGTTGAAACTGCGGGCCGGCCTCGTCCGCTGCGGGGCCTGCAAGCAGATCTTCAACGGCATCGAAAACCTGCTTCGTCCGGAAGAGCTGGAGCAGGCTGTCAGCCGTCCGGCACCCGACGTCGCCCGCCCTTCAGCCCCGGAACCGATAGCCGAACCGACTCCGCCTGTGCAGGAGAAAACTGCGCCGAGCGTGGATTTTGACCTCGGCGACACGGAGCCGGAGATGGAAACGCCCGCTCCGCCGAAGGTATTTCCGGACTCATCCGACACCACTTTGGCTGAAGCAGAGAAGGAAGAATTCGAAACATCGACTCCTGCAGATGCGCCGCAGAAGGATGATCCTCTGCTTCGCATGACGCTGATGGATTTTGCCCATGAGCGCCGCGAGCCCGTCATCGAAGCGCCACCGGACGAACCCACCGCAGGCGAAGAAGAAGACCCGATCGAACAGGCAATCGACGACCTCGAAAGCAAACCCTGGCGCAAAGAGCAGGATGCATCCGACTTGGCCGAGGGCGATGCGCTCGACCAGGCGGAAGCCGCGGAATACGAGGAACCAAGCTTCGTCAAGCAGGGCCGGCGCAAGGAACGCATCGGTCAGGCACTGCATGTGTTCATGGCCATCGGATCGATCGTGCTGTTCATCGGACTGATTGCGCAAGGCGGATACGTCTTTCGCGACCAGATTGCCGCATGGTTCCCATCAACCAAGCAGGCACTGATGAATGCCTGTTCCAAGCTGGGCTGCCAGGTCGGCCTGCCCGCGCAAATCGAATCCGTGTCCATCGAGTCCAGCGAACTGCAATCACTGGCCCCCGACACCAACACCTTCTCCCTCACCGTCCTGCTGCGCAATCATGGCGCGACGCCGCAAGCCTGGCCGAACATCGAGCTGACGCTCAACGACAATAACGAGAAACCGCTTGCGCGGCGCGTATTCGTTCCGCGCGAATATTTGTCTGAGCCGGCAGACTTGAAAAAGGGATTCAATCCGCGCTCCGAGCAGGCGGTCAAAGTGCATTTTGAATTGGCGCAACTCAAGGCGTCGGGTTATCGGGTTTATCTGTTTTATCCGTAACAAACTTTGAGGAAATCCCTGAGCGGAATCGCTGCGAGTCCGGCTACAATCACCCATCTTTCTTTGGCAGGCAACCATGACATCCTTAATTTGCGGCTCGCTCGCTTTCGACTCCATCATGATGTTCGGCGGGCGCTTTTCCGAGGCCCTGCTGGCTGACCAGCTGCACAAGATCAACGTCGCCTTCCTCGTGCCGGAACTGCGCCGCGAGTTCGGCGGCTGTGCGGGCAATATCGCCTACAACCTGAAGTTGCTCGACGGCGATCCGCTGATCATGGCGACCATCGGACAAGACGGCGCCCCCTATCTAGAGCGCCTCGACCGGCTGCAGATCTCGCGTCGCTGCGTGCGCACTATCGACAGCAGCTATACCGCCCAGGCATTCATCACCACGGACGCCAACGGCAACCAGATCACCGCTTTCCACCCCGGCGCAATGACGATGTCGCACCAGAACAAGGTGGCGGACGCCGGAACCGTGAAGCTCGCCATCGTCGCCCCGGACGGTCGCGACGGAATGCAGCAGCACTCGGTCGACTGCGTGGACCTCAACATTCCCTTCATCTTCGACCCGGGCCAAGGCTTGCCGATGTTCAACGGTGCCGAACTGGAACACTTCATTGAACTGGCCACCTATGTCGCGGTCAATGATTATGAAGCGGAACTCTTGACCGAACGCACCGGCCTGACGCTCGACCAGATCGCCAAGCGCGTATCCGCACTCGTTGTCACGCGTGGGGAACAGGGTGCAGAGATCTTCACCGACGGCCAGCGGATCAACATCCCGTGCGTGCAGGCCGACCAGGTGGTCGATCCGACGGGGTGCGGCGATGCATTCCGCGCCGGCTTGTTGTATGGGATCACGAATGGCATGGACTGGGTGACCACGGGTCGATTGGCCAGCTTGATGGGTTCGATCAAGATCGCATCCCAGGGCGGCCAGAATCACAAGCCGAGCCGGCAGGAGATCGAAGACCGCTTCCAGAAGGCATTCGGATACCGGTTCTGACATCCGCGGAGCCCGGCGTGATCGACGGGAGGTTGCATGCGTGTTCGTGTATCGAAACTTGTTCTTGCAATGACCATGGTCCTGCTTGCCGCCTGCTCCTCCAATCCCCCGGCCCCGGTCATGTCTACCAAAGGCAGCACGATCGTCGAGACCGGTCGTGTGACGGACGTACGTGACGTCACTATTCGCGGTGGCCGTCCTTCCGGCGTAGGCTCATTCATCGGCACCATCATTGGCGGCGTTGCGGGAAGCAAGATCGGAAGCGGCACGGGCAGCACCGTCGCAGGTATTGGCGGCGCTGTCGCCGGCGGAGTGGCGGGCCAGCGTGTGGAAGAAGCGGGCAAAAGCAATGCGTCCACTGAGCTCATCGTCGAGCTCGATAGCGGCGAGCGTCGTACCTTCAGGGTCAATCCGGGTGAACCCTATCGCATCGGCGATGCGATCAGGATTACGACGGTCAATGGTGTGTCCACTGTCGCCCGCTATTAAATCCGGTCTGACAGTACCGCTCGGACACCTGATTCAAATCAGCCGGCCTCACCCAGCAGCACTTTCCTGACGCGTTCTACAGTCAAGGACGAAGCGCTCACTTCAATCACTTTCCGTTTATTGGTATGACCGTGGGTGATCGCCACGGCACTCTTCGGCACCGACAGCATGTCGGCGAGGAAGCGAACCAGCGCTTCATTGGCCTTGCCTTCGATCGGCTGCGCCTGCAGCCGGATCTTCAGCACATCGTCCAGTACGCCGATGACTTCACTCTTCTTGGCATTGGGCGTGATCTGCACAGAAATCCGGATTCCTCCCTGCGCTTCCGAACACCAGTCGCGCGTCATGCGAGCGACATGACCAACTGGGTCACGAGCATCAGGCCAATGCGCAGCAGGATGAACAGGACAAGGGGAGAAAGATCGATGTTGCCGATCAGCGGGACGATGCGACGCAAAGGACGGAGTAGCGGCTCGTTCAGTGCGCGGATGAAGGGGGCTAGCGGCGCATGCGGGTTTACCCAGCTGAAGACGACCTCAATGAGGAGCAGGCCCATGAAGCCATAGAACACCCACTCGAAGAAACGCATCAGCGACAACAGCACCAGAAATTGCGGATGGAAGCGCGACGCGACGGCGAGGTCGATCGCCACGGCGATCACGATCACGACAAGAGCGGCAATCAGGCTGGCCCAGTCGTATCCGCCAACGCCCGGAAGCATGCGACGCAACGGCCGTACGAGCCAGTCGGTCAACTGGAACGTAAATTGTCCGAGCGCGGCCGGTGGCCGGACCCGCACCACCTGCATCCAGAAACGCAGGAGCAGCACGCCGCCCAATACGGCCGCGACGGTATCGACAATCAACGTGAGGATGCTGTTCAGCACTATCTGATCTCCAAAAATAAAAAGCCCGTCGTGCGGCAAGCGCCACACCACGGGCATTTTGCCTGAACTTAATCAGGCATCCAAGCAAGCTCGTCGCGATTACGGACGGGTGCCGGTCGGGAACGGCCAGGCCGCTGCCGGATTCAGCACAGTCTTCACAGCGGGAGCAGCAGCGGCTGCTGCAGCGGCAGGCTTGGCTGCCGGCTTCTTGGCAGCTGCCTTCTTGGGAGCAGCGGCCTTCTTCGGAGCTGCAGCCTTCTTGGGGGCAGCGGCTTTTTTCGCAGCAGGCTTGGCAGCGGCCTTCTTCGGCGCAGCAGCTTTCTTGGCTGCCGGCTTCTTGGCGGCGGCCTTCTTCGGCGCTGCAGCTTTCTTTGCTGCCGGCTTCTTGGCGGCTGCCTTCTTCGGTGCTGCTGCTTTCTTCGCTACCGGCTTCTTGGCGGCTGCCTTCTTCGGTGCTGCTGCTTTCTTCGCTACCGGCTTCTTGGCTGCTGCCTTCTTCGGTGCTGCTGCTTTCTTTGCTACCGGCTTCTTGGCGGCTGCTGCCTTCTTCGGTGCTGCTGCTTTCTTCGCTACCGGCTTCTTGGCGGCTGCTGCCTTCTTTGCTACCGGCTTCTTGGCGGTTGCGGCCTTCTTCGCTACCGGCTTCTTGGCTGCTGCTGCCTTCTTCGGAGCTGCTGCCTTCTTGGCGGCCGGCTTCTTCGCCGCGGCTGCTTTCTTAGCAGCGGGTTTCTTTGCTGTTGCCATTTGTTTCTCCTTCACGTGATGAGAAAGTTCAAACTACGAGGTTGGAAACCCGCATCGACCATCGCGATGATCCACGCGGATTATTCATCGGCACAAGCAAACTGCTGTTTGCGCTAATGAATTCGGCACCAGCTGAACTGCTGCATCACCTCAGACATGCAGCACTTCAGCCTCAATCGACTACGCCCTCTCTTCTTGAAATCACTGCCGCGCGTCGGCAGTGAAGGAGGTCATGGCCGCGCGCTCAAACGGCGCTGCGAACCGCGAAGCCAAAAAAAACGCCGGCAGCAAAGCCGGCGTGGGAATACAGTTTCTGAAAACCCAACAGGTTTTTCAAAGAAAAAGCCGCCTTGCCCGACAAAGTCGAGCACAGCGGCTGAATCACAGAAGATCGAATCGTTCGTCTACTGTCCATTAAGTTCGGTTGTAGCCTCTCGGTTTTGCAGTCTCTTTCCCGCTTTACCGATGGCGAGTCGACTGCTGTCTCTCCATCCGCTCGAAGCTATCGACACGGGATCGTTTCTTGTTCATTCCCAGCTCAGTGCACCACCGGTCTGGTATTCGATCACTCGAGTCTCGAAGAAGTTGCGCTCCTTCTTCAGATCGATCATCTCGCTCATCCACGGGAAGGGATTTTCTTCCTGCGGGAACAGCGGATCGAGTCCGATCTGCTGTGCGCGACGATTCGCGATGAATCGCAAGTACCCTTTGAACATCGGTGCATTCAATCCGAGTACTCCACGCGGCATTGTATCCTCTGCGTAGCGATATTCCAACTCTACTGCACGCAAAAACAACGCTTTGATCTCTTCGCGGAACTCACCAGTCCACAAGTGCGGGTTCTCGAGCTTGATCGTGTTGATGAGATCGATCCCGAAATTGCAGTGCATCGACTCGTCGCGCAGGATGTATTGATACTGCTCTGCTGCTCCCATCATCTTGTTCTGACGACCGAGCGCGAGGATCTGCGTGAAGCCGACATAGAAGAACAATCCTTCCATCAGGCATGCAAATACGATGAGTGAACGCAGCAGAGTCTGGTCCGCTTCGACGGTGCCAGTCTTGAATTCGGGATTGGTCAGCACGTCGATGAACGGGATCAGGAACTCGTCCTTGTCGCGGATCGATGCGACCTCATGGTACGCATTGAAGATCTCGCCTTCGTCGAGGCCGAGCGACTCAACGATGTACTGATACGCGTGCGTGTGAATTGCTTCCTCGAATGCCTGGCGCAAAAGATATTGGCGGCACTCGGGTGCGGTGATGTGGCGGTAGGTGCCGAGCACGATGTTGTTGGCGGCGAGCGAGTCGGCGGTGACGAAGAAGCCGAGGTTGCGCTTGATGACGCGGCGCTCGTCTTCGGTCAGGCCGTTCGGGTTCTTCCACAGCTCGATGTCGCGCTGCATGTTGATTTCCTGCGGCATCCAGTGGTTCGCGCAGCCGGCGAGGTACTTGTCCCATGCCCACTTGTACTTGAACGGGACGAGCTGGTTGACGTCGGTCTGGCCGTTGATGATGCGTTTGTCGGCGGCGTTCACGCGGCGCGTTGCGTCGCTGGCGGCGTGCGGCTTGGCGACCAGGGCCGGGTTCAGTGCGATGTCGGATTGGCTGGAGCGCAGAACCGAGGGCGTCACGGCGGCGAGCGCCGGCTGCGGTTGCGGAGCTTGAGCGGGTTTTGCGACCGGGGTTGCTTCGTCATCCCAACTTAGCATGGCTGTTCTTCCTTACAGAGGTATTGTAGTTGTCGTTGCGTGATGTTCAAGGAAACGGCGCGGCGAGGATGCCGCGCCGTTCACATGCAGCGTGTTACTGGCAGGCTTCGCACTCTTCGAATCCGGCGTCACCGGGGCGCAGCGTGCAGACCGGGCCGGCCACTTCGGTCGGGATCGACATGCCGGCAGCGGCAGCATCGGCCGTTGCGCTGCCCATGTTGGCGGACACCGCGTTGAGCGCGCCGGCCTTGGAGGTCGACTTCTCGGCATGGGTGGCGCCGATCGTGCGCAGGTAGTAAGTGGTCTTCAGGCCGCGCAGCCAGGCGAGCTTGTAGGTCTCGTCGAGCTTCTTGCCGGAAGCGCCCGCCATATAAATATTGAGCGATTGCGCCTGGTCAATCCACTTCTGGCGGCGCGAGGCGGCTTCGACCAGCCACTTCGGATCGACTTCGAACGCGGTGGCGTAGATATCGCGCAGGTCTTGCGGGATGCGGTCGATCTTGGCCAGGCTGCCGTCGAAGTACTTCAGATCGGCAACCATCACTTCGTCCCACAAGCCGCGCGCCTTGAGGTCGCGCACCAGGTTCTCGTTGATCTCGGTAAATTCGCCCGACAGGTTCGACTTCACATACAGGTTCTGATAGGTCGGCTCGATGCAGGCGGAGACGTCGATGATGTTGGAGATCGTCGCCGTCGGCGCGATCGCCACGCAGTTCGAGTTGCGCATGCCGTGGGTCTTGATGCGGTCGCGCAGCGCGGTCCAGTCCATCGATTCGGAGGTGTCGACTTCCAGGTAACCGCCGCGTTCTTCGGCCAGCAGCTTGAGGGAATCCTGCGGGAGGATGCCGCGATCCCACAGCGAACCGCGGTAGGAGCTGTAGCGGCCGCGCTCTTCCGCCAGTTCGGTCGATGCCCAGTAGGCGTAATAGCAGACGGCTTCCATCGAACGGTCGGCGAACTCGACGGCTTCCATCGACGCGTACGGTACGCGCATCATGTGCAGGCAGTCCTGGAATCCCATGATGCCCATGCCGACCGGACGGTGGCGCAGGTTGGAGTCGCGCGCTTTCTTGACGGCGTAATAGTTAATATCAATCACGTTGTCCAACATGCGCATCGCGGTGCGGATGGTTTTTTGCAGCTTGGCGTGGTCGAGCTTGCCGTCCTTCATGTGGGCAGGCAGGTTGACGGAGCCGAGGTTGCAGACCGCGATTTCGGAATCGTTGGTGTTCAGCGTGATCTCGGTGCACAGGTTGGAACTGTGGACGACGCCGACATGCTGCTGCGGGGAACGGATGTTGCACGGATCCTTGAAGGTGATCCACGGATGGCCGGTCTCGAACAGCATGGACAGCATCTTGCGCCACAGGTCCATGGCCTGGATCTTCTTGAACAGCTTCAGCTCGCCGCGGGCCGCCTTGGCTTCGTAGCCCAGGTAGGCTTCCTCGAAGGCGCGGCCGAACTTGTCGTGCAGGTCCGGGACGTCGGACGGCGAGAACAGGGTCCACTCGCCCTTTTCCATCACGCGCTTCATGAACAGGTCGGGAATCCAGTTCGCGGTGTTCATGTCATGGGTACGGCGGCGGTCGTCGCCGGTGTTCTTGCGCAGGTCGAGGAATTCCTCGATGTCCATGTGCCAGGTTTCCAGGTAGGCACAGACGGCGCCCTTGCGCTTGCCGCCCTGGTTCACCGCGACTGCGGTGTCGTTCACCACTTTCAGGAACGGGACCACGCCCTGGGACTTGCCGTTGGTGCCTTTAATATGGGCACCGAGTGCGCGCACCGGGGTCCAGTCGTTGCCGAGGCCGCCGGCGAACTTGGCCAGCAAGGCGTTCTCTTTAATAGCCTCATAGATGCCATCCAGGTCGTCCGACACGGTGGTCAGGTAACAGGAGGACAGCTGCGAACGCTGGGTGCCGGAGTTGAACAGCGTCGGCGTCGAGCTCATGAAATCGAAGGACGACAGCAGGTTGTAGAACTCGATGGCGCGTGCTTCGCGGTCGATTTCGTTGAGCGCCAGGCCCATGGCGACGCGCATGTAGAACGCCTGCGGCATCTCGATGCGGGTGCCCTGGATGTGCAGGAAGTAGCGGTCGTACAGGGTCTGCAGGCCGAGGTAGCCGAACTGCAGGTCGCGTTCCGGCTGGATGGCGTCGGCCAGTTTCTTCAGGTCGAACTGGGACAGTTTGTCGTCGAGCAGGTCGGCGGCGATGCCCTTCTTGATGAATTTCGGGAAGTAATCAATATAGTGTTGCTGCGCGTCGGCCTGCGCAACTTCCTGGCCGAAGACTTCCTTGCGGATGGTGTGCATCAGGAGGCGTGCGGTGACCTTGCTGTAGGCCGGGTCCTTTTCCATCAGCGCGCGCGCAGCCAGGATGGCGGACTTGTGCAGCTCTTCGACGGGCACGCCGTCGTACAGGTTCTTGACGGTCTCGGCCAGGATCGCTTCGGCGTCGACGTGTTTTTCGAGGCCGACGCAGGCGGAGGTGATCAGGCTGCGGACCTGGTTCAGGTCGAGCGGACGGCTCTGGCCGTTTTCGGTGACGTGCAGTTGCGGCGCATCGACGGCCTTGACGGATTGCTGTTGCGCACGTTCTTCCATGCGTTTGGCGCGATAGAGCACGTAGGCGCGGGCGACGTCGTGTTCGCCGGAACGCATCAGGGCCAGTTCGACCTGGTCCTGGACGTCTTCAATATGGAAGGTGCCGCCGGCGGGCTGACGGCGCACCAGCGCGGCGACCACGCCGGAGGTAAGCTGCTCGACCAGCTCGCGCACTCGCGCGGAGGCGGCACCCTGGCCGCCGTTCACTGCGAGGAATGCCTTGGTCATGGCGATCGAGATCTTCGACGGCTCGAAGCCGACGACCGCGCCATTGCGGCGGATGATCTTGTAGTCGCCGAGGCTGACCGAAAGGGTTGCCAGAGCTTCGGTCGTCGCTGCTTGCGGCGTGACCAGACCGAACTCGGTGGGGGACTTCATGGAAATTTCCTGGGACGTGTGCATCTAGCCTCCTTCGACTATAGGTGCCCGCAGCCATGCAGCTGCTTATTTATGGTTATTAATTAGAACGCCGGGTCATGCCGGGGTTCACGTACTGCAGATGGCGCTTGCGCGATGTCGAAGACAGGCATCGCTATGCGCATCCGGGGGCGGAGCTGTTCAGGACTCGCCCGCCAACACACTTTGCACTGAGGTACAAGCTGAACAGCCCATTCAATGGGAAATCGCAACACCACTATATCTAGTGGTATGCGTTGCGACTGAGACTAATTCTAGTGTCAGGTCTGGGAGAGCGCAATATCTTTTTTACTTGATCTGCAATAATTTTGACGCCGGCGGCCCGTTGACTTTTTTAATCTGCCATGAACGGGAATCGCGGAAGTGGTGCGCTCTGCGCACCCTGCCCTTTGTGAATCAAGGACTTGCGGAAATGCGGCCAATCGAAGAAGGGACCGGGATCGGTCTTGCGGCCGGGGGCGATGTGTTCGTGTCCTGCAACATCGGCAAGCGGGTAGCGCGCGCACAGCGCGAGGGTGAGTGAAGCCAGCGATTCGTACTGGCGTGGGTCGAAGTCCTCGAAGTCGGTGCCTTCAAGTTCGATCCCGATGGAGAAGTCGTTACAGCGTTCGCGCCCGCAGAATGTCGATGCACCCGCATGCCATGCCCGGTCATTGGCCGACACGAACTGGATCACCGCGCCGTCGCGGCGGATGAGGAAGTGCGCCGACACGCGCAGCGCGCGCAACTGGTCGAAGTACGGATGCGCATCGCAGTCCAGCCGGTTGAGGAACAGGTCCTCTATATAAGAACCGCCGAACTCGCCGGGAGGCAGGCTGATGTTGTGGATCACCAGCAGGCTGACCGCGGCGCCTTCGGCGCGCACATCGAAATTCGGCGATGGCGAACGCGTCACATCGGCCGCCCAGCCATCCTCTCCCAGTTGGAATTGCATCATGTGTCCGGTTCATGGATGTCCAGGCGCTGCATCCGGTAGCGCAGCTGGCGGAAGCTGATGCCCAGCAGCTCGGCCGCCTGGGTGCGGTTGAAGTGGGTTTTCGCAAGCGCGCGGCGGATGATCTCGCGTTCGACGTCGTCGAGGTAGTCCGGCAGCGAGTGCGGCAGTTCGCCCTCTGGAATGACCGGTGCAAGCACTTGCGGGCGATGGGGTGTAGCGGGGACCGGCTCCGGTGGCGGCACCGGAAGACTTTCCTCCTGCACTGGTTGCGGCGCGGCCGGAGCCGCGGTTTCCACTGGTGCAGGGCAGGATTTCAACGCCAGGTCCGCCACTTCGATGACGCCGTCATTGGCGAAGGCCAGTGCGCGCTCGAGGATGTTTTCCAGCTCCCGGACATTGCCGGGGAAGGCATAGGACTTCAGTGCATCGAGCGCCTCGGGCGACAAGACAGCCTTTCCTCCCGCGGGTGCGAGACGCTCGAGAAGCACGTCGGCCAGCAGGCCGATATCGTCGAGGCGCTCGCGCAGCGGCGGCAGGCGCAGCTCGATCACGTTCAGCCGATAGTAGAGGTCCTGGCGGAAACGACCCTTTTCGACACATTCGGCCAGGTTCTGATGCGTGGCGCTGATGACGCGCACATCGACCGGCTCCTCGACCGTCGCGCCGACCTTGCGCACGCGCCGTTCCTGGATGGCGCGCAGCAGCTTGACCTGCATCTGCAGCGGCAGGTCCGCCACTTCGTCGAGCATCAGGGTGCCCCCATTGGCCGCCTGGAAAAAGCCGTCGCGATCCTCGCTGGCGCCGGTGAAGGCACCCTTGCGATAGCCGAAGAACTCGGCTTCCATCAGGGCCTCGGGGATGGCGCCGCAGTTGACGGCAATGAAGGGTTTGTCCGCGCGCGCGCTGTGCGCGTGGATATCGCGCGCGGCCAGTTCCTTGCCACTGCCCGACTCGCCGGTAATCGATACCGGCGCCATGCTGCGTGCCAGGCGCGCAATCTGTGAACGCAGGTCCTGCATGACCGGAGACTGCCCTGTTAACCGGGAACGTGCCGCCGCCGCGGGCGTGCTCGATGGCCCTGCCCCGCCTTCAATCTTGTGCATGCGCAGCGCCGACTGCACCAGCAGGCGAAGCTGGTCCAGGCCGACCGGCTTGGAGAGGTAGTCGAAGGCACCTGCCTTGAGCGCGGCAACCGCATTATCGGCGCTACCGAAAGCGGTAATGACCGCGATTGGCGTGTTGCGGAAGGTACTGGCAACTTCGCGCACCAGCTCGATGCCCATGCCGTCCGGCAGGCGCATGTCGGTCAGGACGAGTGCGTATTCCGCCTGTGCGAGGCATGCCCGCGCCGCAGTCAGGGATTCGGCGCAGTCGACATCCAGGCCCATTTTTACCAGCGTGATGTCGAGCAATTCACGCAGGTCGGCCTCGTCGTCGACAACAAGAATACGGGGTGCAGTCATGGCGGAGATTCAGTTCCTTCAGCTTACAGCGAAGTCAGTTACGGACGGCAAAGCTGATGACGAACCGGCCGCTCGGCTCGTCGGCGCCATCGATCGACATCGACATGCGGTATTCATAATCCAGCATCGCATCGTTATTCAAACACAATTCACGCGCCACGTAGAGTCCCAGCCCGGTTCCCTTGCTGGACGTTGTATAGAAGGGTTCGAACAGGTGCGACCTGACCTCGGGCGTGATGGCGGGACCGTCGTCCTGCACGTGCAACTCCAGGCGATTGGCCTGGGGCGAAACCACTTCCAGGCGGATACTGCCATCCCGCCCGCTCGCATAGCGAAGGGCGTTGGTCAGCAAGTTCACCACCACTTCGCGCAGGTGCAGCGGGTCGAACCGGACGCGGATTCCCGCCATGCTCCCCAGCCTGATCATGTCTGGCGGCACGCGGTGACTTTCATGGAATTCGTCCAGAAGCTCTTCCAGGAAGGGCTCCAGTTCCAGCGGGTCGCTGTTCGCATGCGCCTTGCGCGACAGCTTGAGAATGTCTTCGATCATCTGGTTCAGGCGAACCACATTGTCCCCGACAATATTAAGCAGGCGCACCTGCGTCGGCTCGACTGCGTCCTCCTTGAGCAGCGAAGCGGCATGCGCGATGGCGGAAAGCGGATTGCGCACCTCATGGGCGATGCTGGCCGTCAGGCGTCCCATGGAGGCAAGCTTGAGCTGCTGCGCCTGGTTCTCGATCTCGGTCACGTCCTGGACGAAAATGACCGAACGGTCCTCGGCCAGGCCGGCGCTCTCGACCTTCCCGAAACGCAGCTTCAGGTGCGTCACGAGTTCACGCCGCAGGTCGCGCGGCATGCTGCTGGTCGTGTCGCCGGGTTTGATCATGACGAAAATGGGTGCGTCGGCATCGTCGTCCCGGCGGTTCCGCCACGCCAGGAATGCATCGGCGATCGGCGCCAGCGGCGGGAAGTCGGTAATCTTCCAGCGCGCCTTGCCATTTGGCATGGCAAACCCGAGCATCCGCTCGGCGGCCGGATTGCCGGCGAATACTTCCGTGTCGGCGCCGACGACCAGGATGCCGTCCCCCATGTCGGCGATCACCAGCCGGTTGATGGCTTCCTGGACCTGAAGCTCATGCCCGCGCTGGGCTGCCAGGTTTTCCTGCTTGATCAACTTGGCCGCGAGGCGGTTGATCACGAAGATCGCCGCAAAGAAGGCCGCGCCGTACAGGCCGGCGCGCGACGGCGAGACGTCGGACATGGAATGCAGCAGCTGATAGCCGCTTTCCGACAGCATGATCAGCGTCACGACCGAAACGAAGAACAATGCGAGGACCAGCGGCGCCAGCACCGCCGCACCGGCCAGCGGGAACAGGTACAGGATCGCCAGTCCGCTGCGTGCGCCGCCGGCCGTCACGTACAGCAGCGAAATCGCGGCGATATCGACCATCAGCTGCACCAGCAGCTGCGTGATGAAATGCCGCCGCCAGTACACCGACGACAGCGCGAAGACCACGGCCACGATGCCGTAGGCAAGGAATTTGTCCCAGCTGTCGGTCACTTCGACCGCTTCCACGCCACGGACGGCATTGAATCCAAAATAGAACAGCAGGACGACCGCAATGACGATCCGCGTCACGCAGAACGTTTGCAGCGTGCGCCAGAACGTTTCGCGGGTTTCCTTGAGACGGGGGACATGCATCATGCCCGCCCTGTGTGCACGCGGAAGGCGCAAGTCATGCGGAGGTGCCGGATGCGGAATGCTGCAAACGATGTTCTTCGCTGCAGAATTGCATCCCGGATGGCAGGGAGACGGCTTCCGAAGCCGGGATGTAGGTGCCGCAGTGGGCGCAGCGCACCATGGTTTCGGGGGCGCCAGGAGTGGACGGTTGCGGATTGTCGTGCGCGGCCTTCACGCGCTGCTTCTTGCCGTAGGTCAGCCACATCACGATCGCGAACGCGACCAGCACCCACAGCAGGATCTTCATGCAAGACCCCGGTGCAGCACGACTTCCATGACGAAGCGGCTGCCGACGTAGGCGAGCAGCAGGGTCGCAAAGCCGGTCAGCGTAAAGCGCAATGCGGTCTTCCCGCGCCAGCCGCGCCAGAAACGCCCCGCCAGCAAGGCGCCGAACAGCACCCAGGACAGCATGGTGAAGATCGTCTTGTGATCCCACTTGAAGGCGATGCCGAACAATTGTTCGGAGAACACGATGCCGGACAGTACCGTCAGCGTCAGCAGCACGAAGCCGAATCCGATCAGGCGGAACAGCAGCTTTTCCATGGTCAGCAGCGCGGGCAGGCGGTCAATCGCGAGTCCGAGCCACCCGCCCTGCCCTGCCCCGGGATGCGCATGAAGACGCGACTCCTGCAGCGCCATCAGGACAGCGTGGAAGGCGGCAATGGTCAGGCTGCTGTAGGCAAGGATGGCGATGGCCACGTGCCAGGGAAACAACGCCGACTTGCCCTCGAGGGGAACAACGCTGCCGGGGAACAGGACCGGAAGAACCACAGCAAGCGCGGCGGTGGGCAATACCAGCACGCGCAGGCCGTCCAGCGTCAGGTTGCGGTTTTCAAGCCAGTAGGCGCCAACGGAAATCCACAAAGTCGCCGACAGCATGATGGCGAAACCGATGCGCAGCGAACCGGGACCGACCATATCGACCCAGAGCGCGCCGCCATGGAGCAGCCAGGCCACTGCCGTGCCGGCGGAAATCGCGCCGCGCTGCCGTAAAGGCAAGAATGCGCAGGTCGCGTACAACAGTGCCGCCAGGACGAAGAAATAGGTATGCATTGCCGGATAGGGAGGTAAACAGACCCTGAGTTTACACCATGTCGGACCGCCGCCGGACCGGAAGGAAACGAACGGAGTCCGGACGATGCCGCTTCGTCAATCCGGCGCCCTGCCGGTCGAAAGCTGATACTTTTTCAACTTGTCATACAGGGTCTTTTTCGGGATGCCGAGCCGGTCCGCTGCGGCGGCAACGTTGCCCTCCTGCGCGGTGAGCGCTTCCGCGATCAGCGCGCGCTCATAGGTATCGACCCGTTGTGGCAGGGTGTCGCCTCCCTGTGCGTCAGGTGCCGTTGGCATTTCGGCCACGCCGAGGACAAGACGGTCGGCAAAGTTGCGCAGTTCGCGGACATTGCCTGGCCATTCGCGGGCCTGCCACTCCGCCATCTGCGCCATGCTCCATTGCGGCACCGGCCGCTGGTAGCGCAACGCCGCCCCCTGGACAAAGTGTGCCAGCAGCAAGGGGATATCCTCCCGCCGGTCCGCCAGCCGCGGGAGATCGATGCCTACGACGCCGATGCGGTAATAGAGGTCCTCGCGGAATCCCCCCTGAGCGCTCAGCCGCAGCAAATCCGCCTTGCTGGCCGCGACGATCCGGCAGTCGATGCGAATGGGGTCATTGCCGCCAAGCCTTTCCAGGCGGCGCTCCTGCAACACGCGCAACAGCTTGACCTGCAAGGCGAGCGGCATGCTTTCGATTTCATCGAGGAAAACCGTGCCGCCACTCGCATATTCCAGTTTCCCGATACGTCGCTTTACAGCGCTGGTAAAGGCGCCGGCCTCATGGCCGAAAATTTCGCTTTCGAACACGCTTTCCGGCAGTGCCGCGCAGTTGATCGCGACGAATGGCCCCGTACGTCCGCTGGCGCCGTGCAAATGCCGCGCGACGACCTCCTTGCCGCTGCCGGTCTGGCCATTGATCAATACATCCGCCGGGGTCGGTCCCACCGAGCGGATCATGGTGCGGACACGCTCAATGGCCGCCGACTGTCCGATCAGCGCGGGCATGTCGGGGTGTGACGCCCATGCGGCTTTCAGGCGCCGGTTCTCCATCACCAGCCGTCGCTTCTCCTGCGCGCGCCTGACTGTTTCCACCAGGCGTTCCGCGGCAAACGGCTTTTCGATGAAGTCGTAGGCGCCGGCGCGCATGGCCTCCACGGCCATGCTGACATCGCCGTGCCCGGTCACGACAATCACCGGCAGGTCGGGATCGCTGGCGACGGTATCGGCCAGCAATTCCAGGCCGGAGCGCCCCGGCAGCCGCACATCCGTAACGAGCACGCCATCGAACCCGGCGTGCAACCACAATCGCGCTAATTCCGCGCTTTCGCAGGCACGCACCGCGAACCCGCCCAGCTCAAGCGTCTGCGCGGTCGCCATACGTACCGCCTGCTCATCTTCTACCAGGACAACTTCGCCCGTTGTTTCATGCACTCGCAAACCTGCCTCCCTCCTGATTGGTCGCCTCGGCCGCGCCGGGCAGCCGCACGACGAACTCCGCACCGCCGTTCGCGTGGTTACGCGCGGTCAGTTGACCGTTCATGGCCTGCACGATCGACGACGAAATCGCCAGCCCAAGACCCAAGCCCTTGCCCGACGCCTTGGTCGTGAAAAACGGTTCGAACAGGTGTGGCGCGACCTGGTCCGGAATACCGGCGCCACTGTCGCGAATCGTCACGAGCGCATCGCCCCCTTCACGTTCGAGGCTCACCTCTACGCGGCGCACCGTGGCGTCCTCCACGGCATCCAGGGCATTTCGCATCAGGTTGATCAGCACCTGTTCCGTCCGCACGGCGTCGCCGATGACCTGCACCGGTTCGCGAATGTGGAGCGCAAACTGCACGTCATGGCGGCGAAATTCGCTGTCGAGCAGGAGCGCGGACGCCTGAATGGCCTGGGCCAGATCCACCGTCGACACCGTCCCGTGACTCTTGCGCGCGAACCCCTTCAGTTGACCGATGATGGCGCCCATGCGCGCGCTGGCGGCACTGATCTGCGCCAGGTTTTCTCCCGCCTTGTCGCCCTGCCCCCTTCCGAGGAAAGTCACGGCATTGTCGGCAAAAGCGCGAATAGCGGCCAGCGGCTGGTTCAGCTCATGCGTCATGCCGGCGGCCATCTGCCCCAGCATCGCCAGCTTGCCGGCCTGCACCAGTTCGTTCTGCGTCGTGCGCAACAGGTGTTCGGTTTCCTTCAGCTTCGCGTACTTCGATTCCAGTCGTTGGTTGGCTTCCAGCAGTTCCTGGGTGCGTTGCGCGATGTTCCGTTCGAGCTCGTCCGCCGCACGCTGCAGCGCCATGCGCGATGCGATTCGTTCTTCAAGCCGCCTGCGCCGCTGCTGCATGGCCCAGTAGGAGACACCTGCGACGGCCAGCAACAGCGTGGCAGCCAGCGCCGCCAGAGCGGCGGACTTATGAATGCGCGCCTGCGAGGGGAACAGCATCAACTGCCACCCGAGGCGCCCGACGGGCTTGGAGAGGTGCTCCCCGAAACCTGCCTGGTCGGATTTGTTCAGCGTGGCAATGGGCCGAATCTCCTGACCAACATATTGCAACGTGCCGTCCACGTACTTTCTTTCCTTCTCGTCCAGCCGGCGCATGCTGTGATACCGCCAGGCCGTCCGGTTGCTGAGGAAGACGACGCCGCTTGCGTCGGCAAGCGCGATCGGTTCTTCGCTGCTGCGCCACGTCTGCTCGAATTCGGAAAGGCTGATCTTGACTGCAATCACGCCGATGGGCGGCGCCGGTTTGGCCGCATTTTGCGCATGGACAGGCTGTGAAATGAAGTATCCAGGCTCGCTGGTCGTGTTGCCGATTCCATAGAAGCGCCCTGCACGGCCTTCGATGGCGTCGCGGAAGTACGGCCGGAAGGCAAAATTCTTGCCGACGAAGCTGAGCGGCTGGTCCCAGTTGCTGGAGGCGATGGTATTGCCGTTGCGATCCATGATGTAGATGGCACTGACCTTGGCCTGACGCTGGACCAATTGCAGGGTCAGGTTGAGGCGCTGGACGAGATCCCTGTCATTCGGGCGGGCAATCGCATTCGGGACATCCGGATGGTAGGCCAGGGTAAAGGGCAGGGTTTCGAACTTCTCCAGTACCGATTCGAGATCGAGCGCGATGATCTGCAGGTGGCGGTCTCCGGCAGCATGGATGTCCGCCCGCGCGCGGTGCATCGCCACCAGGTAGACGACAAGGACGACCGCCAGCACGCATGCCGCTGCAAGGCTGATGAGCGCCGGTCGTTTGCTGAACATACGGTCGTCCTGGCCGTCCTCGCCGTCATGGATGCCAATGCCGCCGTGCGAGGGGAAGAGACGGCTGCCGGCCAATACATCAATCTGGTTCGTAATATTACCCCCTGCTCGAATATGCCAGCACAACAAGTGTCAACGCAGGAAACGCCCATCCTTGCCGATCATGGTCAGCTCGACGAACTCGCTCCCTGTGTGGTCGTCCGGCCCGTAGGTCACCATCAATCCGCCGAAATCCACCTTGCGCATGGACTCCAGCCCTCGAATGAATGCCTCGCGGGTAAGTTGGCGGCCCGCCCTGCGCAAGCCTTCGACCAGCACCTTCGCCGCCACGAATCCCTCCATGGCGGCATAGGAGACGGTGGCGCCATGGGCAGCAGCGACCGACTTGAACTCCTGCCCGAGCGGCGTCGACACCAGGTGCGGTGCCGGTGTCACCTGCGACACGATGACGCCGATGCCGTCGGCGCCAAGGTTCTTGACGAAGGATTGCGAGGAATTATTCGAAAGGGTCATTACCTGCATACGGCTGCCGGCGGACCGGATTCCCTGGATCAACGCCGTCGTCGTCGTCGCGGATCCGACGATGATGATCGCTTGCGGATTGGCCTTGAGCGCCTCCTGCACGGCGGCCGAGGTATCCGGTTTGGCACGGTCGAACCGGCCGACGACGGCGGGAACCAGTTTGTACGCCTGCATCGCCGTGTTGAACCCCGCCAGCGCGTCGCGCCCAAAGGAATCGTCGACATGCAGGATGCCGATGTCGCGTATGCCGACCGTCGCAAAATGCTCTACGCCCTTGGCCACCTCATCCTGGTATTTCGCCCGGACGTTGAACAGCAGACGGTTGACCGGCGTATGGAATGCAGCTGCGCCCGTGCTGGGCGCCACCAACGGCACGCCGGCCGGAATCAGGACCGGAAGGATGGCCTCGGTATGCGGCGTCGCGCGATTGAGAAACATCGCAAAGACACGGTCCTGGCGTACCAGCTGCTCGGCATTGCGCGCAGTGACTGCTGGATCGAACCCGTCATCGAGCGTCCGTATCTCGATCTTTCGCCCATGCACGCCTCCCGCCCGGTTGACCGATTCGATATAGGCCTTTGCGCCCTCGTTCATTTCCTTGACGGCCCCGGCGACCTGGCCGGTCAGCGGCACGGTCTGGCCAATCAGGATGAGCTTGTCCGTGACGCCGTCCTCTGCCGAGACCGCGGTCGAAACGCAGAGAGCCAGCACCGCGGTAATGCGTCTTTTCCAGTTCGCTGCCATGGATTTTCCTCGCAAAGTCTCTGTCGAATGAACCGGGTCGCTTGTCCTCGGTCAACTGACTGCAGGCAATGCAGGCTCCGTGCCATCGCAAAGACACTCTCCCGAGCCGCGGATTTCCGTCGCCCCGTGTCTTCCCGAGAGCGAAAAGCCGCACTGCGGCGCTGTGCAATTTGCGGGTTTCCGCTTTGCCAGCGATGCCCGGGGTAACGAACCGTATCGGGTAAAATGGCGGCTGTCCTTGCAGCCGTGCCTCCCGCACCGGCCCTCCCCCATTTCTTGATACATCGTCATCCATGCTCGATAACCTGACACAACGACTGGCGAAAGTCGTCAAAACGATGCGCGGCGAAGCGCGCCTCACCGAGTCCAACACCGCTGAAATGCTGCGCGAAGTCCGCCTTGCGCTGCTCGAGGCCGACGTCGCCCTGCCCGCTGTGCGCGAATTCATTGCCAAGGTGAAGGAAAAGGCATTGGGCGAAGAGGTGATCGGCTCGCTCACCCCAGGCCAGGCACTGGTCGGCGTGGTCCAGCGCGAGCTGGCCTCGCTCATGGGCGCCGATCTCGGCCCGGAAGCCTCGCAGCTCAATTTCGCGACCCAGCCGCCGGCCATCATCCTCATGGCCGGCCTGCAAGGTGCAGGTAAGACCACCACCGTCGGCAAACTCGCCAAGTACCTCAGGGAAGAGAAAAAGAAGAAGGTCCTGACCGTCTCCGCCGACGTCTACCGTCCTGCGGCAATCGGCCAGTTGCAGACCGTCACCGGCCAGGTCGGCGCCGATTTCTTCCCTTCGTCGCCCACCGACAAGCCGGTCGATATCGCCATGGCCGCCCTGGACTACGCGAAGAAGCATTACCACGACGTGCTCATCGTCGACACTGCGGGCCGCCTCGGTATCGACGAAGCGATGATGCAGGAGATTGCCGCCCTGCATGCCGCCCTGAAACCGATCGAAACCCTGTTCGTCGTCGACGCCATGCTCGGCCAGGACGCGATCAACACGGCCAAGGCCTTCAACGATGCCCTGCCCCTGACGGGCGTGGTGCTGACCAAGCTTGACGGTGATTCCCGTGGCGGCGCGGCCCTCTCGGTGCGCCACGTCACCGGCAAGCCTGTCAAGTTCGCCGGTGTCGCGGAGAAGCTCGACGGCCTCGAAGCCTTCGATCCGCAGCGCATGGCCAACCGCATCCTGGGCATGGGCGACATCCTGGCCCTGGTCGAGGAGGCACGCAAAGGCGTCGACGTCGAGGCTGCCAAGGACCTGGCAGAGAAGATCAAGGGCGGCGGCAAGTTCGACCTGAACGACTTCAAGGCCCAGCTTTCCCAAATGAAGAAGATGGGCGGCCTCTCCGGCCTGCTCGACAAGCTGCCCGCGCAGCTCCAGCAGGCCGCGGGCAACGCGGACATGGGCCAGGCTGAAAAGCAGGTGCGCCGCATGGAAGGCATCATCAATGCCATGACGCCCCAGGAGCGCGCCAAGCCAGAACTCATCAAGGCATCCCGCAAGCGCCGCATCGCTGCCGGCGCAGGCGTGCAGGTGCAGGAGGTCAACCGCATGCTGTCCCAGTTCGAGCAGATGCAGTCCATGATGAAGAAGCTCAAGGGCGGCGGCATGATGAAGATGATGCGCAGCATGAAGGGCATGCTGCCCGGCGGCATGCGCTGATCCTCCTCTGGAAATACCTTGAAGGGTGCCCCGTCTGACAGGGGTATCCCTTCGAGAGAGAAGAAACTCCCTCCGACACGCCAGACTCTCTCTCCCGATCTCCTCTCTGCACCTCTCCACGCCAAGACGCAGGTAGTCCTACACGGGCTATCGGAACAGACACTCCCGCATCGCCTCCTCCCTCGAAGAACCAATGCCAGCAAGGCTCTTCGGCCCACTGCTCTATTCTGCAGCACTCTCGCAGAGGCACCTTCGACGCGCCCTCTGGCGCTCTCGAGAGGCGCCAGAGGGAAGCGCGCAGAGGAGAGTTGGTGTGCTCAATGCGCTCCGCTCACCGTTTTCTCCTATGAAGATCACGTGGCACAGAGTAGACAAATTCATGTGAAAACGATCAAAAAACACTTGCATCCCTATGAAAACCGCACCACTATTAGCGGTGCGTGATTTGACGCAATTTCCCAACACATTCTGTGAAGGAGGCTCGAAGATGGCAACAGCCAAGAAACCCGCGGCTAAGGCAGCCGCCAAGAAGGCAGCTCCGGCCAAGAAGGCGGCAGCTAAGCCCGCAGCAAAGAAGGCAGCTCCGGCCAAGAAGGCAGCAGCTAAGCCCGCAGCAAAGAAGGCCGCTCCGGCCAAGAAGGCAGCAGCTAAGCCCGTAGCAAAGAAGGCAGCAGCAAAGCCGGCAGCAAAGAAGGCCGCTCCGGCAAAGAAGGTCGCCGCCAAGAAGCCGGCAGCCAAGAAGGTAGCAAAGCCGAAGACCCCGCGTAAGCCGAACGCAGCGTTCATGAAGCCGATGACGCCGTCCGCAACCCTGGGTGCAGTGATCGGTGCAAATCCGCTGCCGCGCACTGAAGTGACCAAGAAGGTCTGGGACTACATCAAGAAGAACAAGCTGCAGGACCAGGCTAACAAGCGCATGATCAATGCGGATGACAAGCTCAAAGCTGTGTTTGGCGGAAAGAAGCAAGTGTCGATGTTCGAAATGACCAAACTCATTTCCAATCACCTGCAATAATCTGTCTTTCCCAAGGCCAAACAAAAACGCCCGCATCGCGCGGGCGTTTTTGTTTCCGGCCTTGAGCAGCTAGTGCTTCACCTTATAGTCGGCAATCCCCTTGCTGAGCGTTTCAACCTCCTCGCAGTGCCTCCCGCAGATCTTCTCCAGCCGCGCCAGGTGCTCCTCCGCCTTCGACAATTGATTCGTCTTCAAGTAGGCCCAGCCAATGTACTCGTTCGCACCGCGATGGGAAGGCTCCAGCCGTAAAGCCTCGTGGTAATGGCGGAACGCATCGTCCATGCGGTCGATCTGGCGATAGGAATAGCCGAGGTAGTTATGGATGTCCGCATTGCGCGGATCGTTCTTTACAGCCCGGCTGAATGCGTCCACCGCGGCCTGCCAGTTCTTGGCCTCCACGGCCTTTTTGCCGCTCGCGAAGTCGGCGTTCTGCACGTTCACTTGAGGGAGCCATTCAGTGTCGGCGGCCAGGCAGGAAAACGGAATTGCAAGCATGCATGCGATCAGCGTCCTTTTCATTCCGGCGTCTCCTTGTAGTAGGGATACACCGGAATATACGGGGGCTGGGGGCGAACCGGCCCCGGACGCTGAGAATTATTGAGGATTCGCCTGTGCCACTGCGGGGACTGCCTGGAATTCCCACTGCTTCCAGGCCGCCAGTACCGCGTTTGGGTATTCCGGCCGGCCGCGGCTGCCGTTGTAACGACCCAGGGCCAGGTAGAGATTGCCCGCCTCCTGGTCGAGATAAAGCCGCAGGATGGAGCACCCGTAGCGGAGATTGGTTTGCATATGGAAGAGCTTGCGGCGGTCGCCATCGCCGATTACACGCGTCCAGAATGGCATGACCTGCATGTAGCCATGCGCCCCTACGGGCGAAACCGCGTACTTGCGAAAGGCGGATTCAACCTGGACCAGGCCGAGCACGAGTGCAGGATCGAGCCCCGCACGCTTGGCCTCATACCAGGTTGTCTCGAGGAATTCCCGGCGCACCTGCCAGTCCGGCAGGCGCTTCTTGAGGCGCGTGGACATCTCGCCAAGCCAGTGCAGGTACTTGATGCGTTCTTCGATACTGACAAATTGCGGCTTGGGCGGGCGTGCATCGGCAATCGCGTTCGCCAGTGCCAGGCGGACGCCGTCTGCCAACGCTTCTTCTTTCTGGTTTCCGGCAAAGGTTGTCGCTGAAAGCGCCAGCAGGGCAGCAAGCACACATTTCTTCACAAGCCGCACCATGTGCCCTGCCCCTTTTTTATCACGCGGAAATACGCGCCTTGATGAAGCCAGCCATTTCC
Source organism: Noviherbaspirillum sp. ST9 (assembly GCF_048799745.1). Taxonomy (NCBI): domain Bacteria; kingdom Pseudomonadati; phylum Pseudomonadota; class Betaproteobacteria; order Burkholderiales; family Oxalobacteraceae; genus Noviherbaspirillum; species Noviherbaspirillum sp. ST9. Next base: position 370,370 of record NZ_JBLWFR010000007.1, read on the forward strand.
GCCATCGGCACGGCCGTTGCAGCCGTGTCGCGCCGGCCCTGATATTCCAGTTTGCCGTCCTTTAGGCCGCGGTCGCCGATGACCACACGATGAGGCACGCCGATCAGTTCCCAGTCAGCGAACATCGCCCCCGGACGTTCGCCACGGTCATCGAGCACCACGTCGACGCCGGCCGCCAGCAGAGCGTCATACAGCTTGTCCGTTTCGGCTTTCACCGCTTCGCTGCGGTCGTAGCCCATCGGGCACAGCACGACTTCGAAAGGCGCAATGGCGGTCGGCCAGATGATGCCCTTGTCGTCGAAATTCTGCTCGATGGCGGCGCCGAGGATACGGGTAACACCGATGCCGTAGCAGCCCATCTGGATCGACTGCGGCTTGCCGGTTTCATCCAGGTACGTCGCCTTCATGTCTTCGGAATAGCGCGTGCCCAGCTGGAATACATGACCTACCTCGATGCCGCGCTGGATGGCGAGCGTGCCCTTGCCGTCGGGCGAGGGGTCGCCGGCCACGACGTTGCGAATGTCGGCAACAACCGGCTCCGGCAAGTCGCGACCCCAGTTGGCGCCGGTGAAGTGATAATCCTCTTCGTTCGCGCCACAGACGAAATCGTTCATGTTGGCGACCGTGCGGTCCGCCACCACCTTGACCGGCTTCTTCGTGCCGATCGGCCCCAGGTAGCCCGGCTTGGTGCCAAAGCACTCGAGAATTTCGCTCTCGCTGGCGAAACGGAAGGTCGACAGTCCCGGGACCTTGCTGACCTTGACTTCATTCAGGTCGTGGTCGCCGCGCAGCAGAAGCAGCCAGATTTCGCTTTCCGCGCCTTCCTTGTCGACGGCGAGGACGATGGATTTCACTGTCTGCGCCAGCGGCAGGCCCAGCAGTTCGGCCACATGCTCGCACTTGGCCTTGCCGGGTGTAGGCGTCTTGACCAAGGGCTGCGTCGCTGCGTCGCGGGTCGCCGTCAGGGCGACGGCTTCCGCTGCCTCGATATTCGCTGCGTAATCGGATTCCGGGCTGTACACCAGCGCATCCTCGCCGGTATCGGCAATCACATGGAACTCGTGCGAGCCGGATCCGCCAATCGCGCCGTTGTCCGCAGCCACCGCGCGGAACTGCAGGCCGAAACGGTTGAAGATGGCGACGTACGCGTCGTACATGATCTTGTACGACCTCTGCATGCCCTCCACGTCACGATCGAAGGAATAGGCATCCTTCATGGTGAACTCGCGTCCCCGCATCAGTCCGAAGCGCGGGCGGCGCTCGTCGCGGAACTTGGTCTGGATATGGTAGAAATTGATCGGCAGCTGGCGGTACGATTTGATCTCGGTGCGCACCACGTCCGTGATCACTTCCTCGGACGTCGGCTGGATCGCATAGTCGCGGCCGTGGCGGTCCTTCACGCGCATGAGCTCGGGGCCCATCTTGTCCCAGCGATTGGTCTCCTGCCACAGTTCGGCCGGTTGCACGACAGGCATCAGCAGCTCGACGGCGCCGGCCCGGTTCATTTCTTCGCGAATGATGTTTTCCACCTTGCGGATCACGCGCAGTCCCATTGGCATGTAGGTATAGATGCCCGAACCGAGGCGTTTGATCATCCCCGCGCGCATCATCAGCTTGTGGCTGACGATTTCAGCGTCCGACGGAGCTTCCTTGAGAGTGGAAATAAAAAAACGTGATGCGCGCATGACGGTGAATTCTTTTTAAAAAGAGAGAGTTATAATCGACTCAATTTTAAAGGATTAGCTGGCTGATGCATCCTTTCCCGACATATTTGATTCACACCGGGCCCGCAGTTAGGGCACCGGATGATGGCTGCGTGTGATTACACGTGCAAAATTTGTAACGATGAGGATCGTCTAGCCGCAGAAAGTTTTGAGGTGCAACATGCTGGATCGTGAAGGCTTTCGCCCGAACGTCGGCATTATCCTGCTTAACGCCAACAACGAGGTGTGGTGGGGCAAGCGGGTGCGGGAACACTCCTGGCAGTTCCCGCAGGGCGGCATCAAGTTCGGCGAAACACCCGAGCAGGCCATGTTTCGGGAGCTCGAAGAAGAAGTCGGCCTGAAGGCCGAACATGTCAAGATCATTGGACGTACACGCGACTGGCTGCGCTACGAAGTTCCGGACCGTTTCATCAAGCGCGAGGTGCGTGGACACTATCGTGGACAGAAGCAGATCTGGTTCCTGCTGCGCATGGTGGGCCGCGATTGCGACATCAACCTGCGCGGAACCGACCATCCCGAATTCGATGCATGGCGCTGGCACGACTACTGGGTGCCGCTGGACGTGGTCATTGAATTCAAGCGTGACGTGTACCAGAAGGCGCTGCAGGAGCTGTCGCGCTTCCTGACCCGACCGTCGGGCGGCAATGCGCAGCGTAACGGCGCGCGCTACCTGAGGCAGAACCACGGCACACGCAGCACAGGCGGCAATGCGCAACCTGTTGCGGCAAAACCAAAGACTGAATCCTGATGGCAGATAAATTCCACACCGTGGTGGCGGCGACCCTCCTGATGGTCGCCGCCGTCGCCCATGCGCAGTCGCGATTCGAGGAAGATTTCGACGACAAGGATAAACCTTGGCAGGAGATTGCGGTCCAGTTGCCTGCGGCGCCCCAGCCGGGCGACCTCGTTCCGTTCTACGTCAGCGCCACGGCGACACAATCCTTTGCAATCGATACCCGCTCGGTGAGCGTGGGACAGGACGGCGTGATTCGCTACACCCTCGCTGCGGTGAGCGACGCGGGCGCAAAGAACATCAGCTACGAAGGCATCCGCTGCGCGACCTATGAGCGGAAGCTGTACGCATTCGGCCGCAATGACGGGAGCTGGTCGCGTTCGCATCGCGACCAGTGGGAGCGGATTCAGTCGAACGCCGCCAATCGACAGCACGCGGCGCTGACGAAGGATTTCTTCTGCGTGGAGAAAACGGTCGCCGGCTCGGCGGAAGACATCGTCCAACGCCTTCGCCAAGGGCAAACCCTGGCACCGCAAAGCAACCGTTGAATGGAAACCGGACTGCGCGTCCGGTGTTTATCAGAGCAGGACCAGGTTGTCCCGATGGACCAGCTCAGGCTCTTCCACGAACCCGAGGATCGACAGAATTTCCGTTGACGGCCTGCGCATGATGCGGCGCGCATCCGAGCTCGCGTAATTGCTGATGCCACGCGCAACCGGGCGGCCTGTTTCGTCGGTGCACGTGATGACATCTCCACGCCCGAATTCGCCCGACACCTCGATAACGCCAATGGGCAGCAGGGACTTTCCTTCGGCTGTCAGTTTCTGCACCGCGCCTGCATCCAACACAACCCTGCCCGCCGTCTGCAGATGATCCGCCATCCACTGCTTTCGCGCCGTGAGCTGAGCCGTCTGGGCAACCAGCTGCGTACCGATGGCTTCGCCGGCAGCCAGGCGCGTCAGGACCTGCTCCTCCCTCCCCCAGGCGATCACGGTGTGCGCGCCGGACGTTGCGGCACGACGTGCAGCCAGGATCTTGGTGAGCATGCCGCCGCGCCCAATGCCGGTCCCCGCCCCGCCTGCCATCGCTTCAAGAGCGGGGTCACCGGCCTTCGCCTCTCGCACCAGGGTCGCCGCCGGGTCCTTGCGTGGATCAGCGGTAAACAGCCCTTTCTGGTCGGTCAGGATGATCAGGGAATCACCCTCGATCAGGTTGGCGACCAATGCGCCGAGGGTATCGTTGTCACCGAACTTGATTTCGTCCGTCACGACCGTGTCGTTTTCATTGATGATGGGCACGACACCCAGTCGCAGAAGGGTGAACAGGGTCGAGCGCGCATTCAGGTAACGCTCTCGATCGGCGAGATCGGCGTGGGTCAGCAGGACTTGCGCGGTGCGCAGGTTGTGTTGGCGGAAGCTGGTTTCGTAAATCTGCGCGAGGCCCATCTGGCCAACTGCGGCACATGCCTGCAACTCGTGCACCTCCGTCGGGCGCTTGTCGAATCCAAGCCGCTGCATGCCTTCGGCGATCGCGCCGGAACTAACGAGCACGACCTGCTTGCCGAGCGACCGGAGATGCGCGATCTGCTCCGCCCACTTCGCGATGGCGGCGTTGTCCAACCCCTTGCCGTCGTTCGTCACGAGCGAGGAGCCGACCTTGATGATGAGGCGCTTGGCCTTTTGGATGACGGAATTCATTGTTCTTTATCAGAAACCGCCATCATGCCAGAGGATGGCGTGACCTGTTGTTATTCGATAACCTTGAAACGGGGATCGTCGGGATCGATCGACACGATGCCACGCGCCTCTTCCGCCATCTTCGTTTCTTCCGCGCGATATTCCTGGGTGCGTTGTTCGGCGAGGTATTCGTAGATCGCGATGATCAGGTCTTCACACCCCTCCCGCGTCAGCGCGGAGATCTCAAAAACCGGCCCCTTCCAGCCGAAGCGCTTGACGAAATCCTTGACGCGCTTCGTGCGCTCTTCTTCCGGCACCACATCAAGCTTGTTCAGCACCAGCCAGCGCGGCTTCTCATAAAGCGATTCGTCGTACTTCTTGAGCTCCTTGACGATTGCCTTTGCCTCTTTTACCGGATCGACCTTGTCGTCGAACGGGGCAATGTCAACGATGTGCAGGAGCACGCGCGTGCGCTGCAGGTGGCGCAGGAACTGATGCCCGAGTCCGGCTCCTTCCGCGGCACCCTCAATCAGGCCGGGGATGTCGGCAATGACAAAACTCTTCTCGTGGCTTACCCGCACGACCCCGAGGTTCGGGTGCAGCGTCGTGAACGGATAATCGGCGATTTTCGGCCGTGCGTTGGAGACCGCCGTGATGAACGTCGATTTGCCCGCGTTCGGCATACCGAGCAAGCCGACGTCCGCCAGCACTTTCAATTCCAGCTTGAGCTCACGACGCTCACCAGGCTTGCCGTCCGTCTTTTGGCGCGGTGCGCGATTGGTGGACGACTTGAAATGGATATTGCCCCAGCCGCCCTCGCCGCCCTTGGCCAGCATGACGCGCTGACCGTGCTCGGTCAGATCGGCAATGATTTCACCGGTGTTAATGTCGCTGATCAGTGTGCCGACCGGCATCCGCAGCTCGACGTCGTCTGCGCCCTTTCCGTAGCAGTCGGAGCCGCGGCCGTTTTCGCCGCTGCGCGCCTTGTGCAGCTTGGAATAGCGGTAATCCACCAGGGTGTTGATATTGCGGTCGGCGGTCGCCCAAATGCTGCCACCCTTGCCGCCGTCGCCGCCATCCGGGCCGCCGAACGGCCGGAATTTTTCGCGGCAAAACGACGCGACGCCGTTACCGCCGTCACCAGCAATCACTTCAATTTTTGCTTCGTCGATGAACTTCATGTTTTGCCGCCAAAAATGGCGCTTGATAGAGATGAATGAATATGATGCTACAAACTAAAAAGGCCCTACCATCGGCAGAGCCTTTTAGTCGAAGGCTTTCGCCTTTGCTGCCGTGTCAGTTCCGCATTAAGCCGGAACGACGGTCACGGTGTGACGCTGCAGCGGGCCTTTGGTGGTGAACTGCACCTTGCCGTCGATCAGAGCGAACAGGGTGTGGTCCTTGCCCATGCCGACGTTTTCACCAGCGTGCACGCGGGTGCCGCGCTGACGAATGATGATGCCGCCTGCATTGATTGCCTGGCCGCCGTAAACCTTGACGCCCAGTCGTTTCGACTCGGAATCGCGACCGTTGCGCGTAGTGCCGCCGCCTTTTTTGTGTGCCATTTCAGACTCCTTGGTATCCGGTGTGTTCGATCAGGAATTAAGCGTTGATCGAAACGATTTGCAGTTCGGTGTAGTTTTGGCGATGGCCTTGACGCTTCTGGTAGTGCTTGCGGCGGCGCATCTTGAAAATCTTCACCTTGTCGTGGCGACCGTGCGCCACTACCGTAGCCTGGACCTTGGCACCTTCGACCAGCGGAGCACCAAACTTGATGGTGTCACCAGCGCCCACTGCGAGCACTTGATCGAGAGTGATTTCGGAACCAATGTCAGCCGGTATCTGTTCTACTTTGAGTTTTTCGCCAGCAGCAACCTTATACTGTTTGCCGCCGGTTTTTATGACCGCGTACATGTGAAACCTCATCGAATGATTGTGAATGAACTTTTTCTCCTGGCACTCCGCTGAATCAGCTGGCGGAATCAGGAAAACCCCTAATTATACATAGACTTAGCTCTGGGGTCAAAACCTGCTTTCAGCCGCTGAATGGAGGGCAAAAATGCCAATTGAGAAAATGGCAACTACCATATCCATGGCAGAAGCGGGGGATTGTCAGCGTATAATTCACGAAATTCACGTTTTTTCGCAGGTTTACCTTGTCTGCCGCCCTCCAACCCACCTCCCAGAACACCATCATCCAGCCGATCAGCGCCGACATGGAAGCTGTCAACGCTGTCATCCGCCGCCAGTTGTATTCGGAAGTCCCCCTGGTTAACCAGATTGCGGAATACATTATCAGCGCCGGAGGCAAGCGGATCAGGCCGGTCCTGGTCCTCCTGGTGGCGAATGCCTATGGCTACAAGGGCACCCATCATCACGACTTGGCAGCAGTCGTGGAATTCATCCACACTGCCACCCTGCTGCATGATGACGTTGTGGACGAATCGTCCTTGCGCCGCGGACGCAAGACAGCCAACGCGCTGTTCGGCAATGCTGCTTCGGTCCTCGTCGGCGATTTCGTCTATTCGCGCGCCTTTCAAATGATGGTCGCGGTGAAAAACATGCGCGTGATGCAGATCCTCGCCGACGCCACCAATGTCATCGCCGAAGGCGAGGTGCTGCAACTGCTGAACATGCACGATCCGGACGTGACTGAAGAGCGCTACCTGCAGGTGATCCGCTCCAAGACCGCCAAGCTGTTCGAGGCAGCCGCGCAGTTGGGCGCACTGATCGCCGGGGCGTCCGACGATGCAATCGAAGCTGCGGCTGAATTTGGACGATCGATCGGCACTGCGTTCCAGCTTGTCGATGACGTGCTCGATTACTCCGGCAATGCAGCCGACATTGGCAAGAATGTTGGCGACGACCTTCGGGAAGGCAAGCCGACACTGCCTCTGATTTACCTCATGCAGAACGGCACGCCGACGCAACGCGATCTCGTGCGCGCCTGCATCGAGAACGGTGACGAGCAGCATTTCGACGAAATCTTGAGCGCGATTACGGGCTCGGGCGCCTTGGAATACACGATGCAGGCGGCCGAAAAAGCATCCGCGCGCGCAGCAAATGCAATTTCGTCGATGCCGCATAGCGTTTTCAAGGATTCTCTGCTACAATTATGCGCTTTCGCGGTTCATCGGAATCATTGATCATCCGTTGATACAGCAATCGGGGTGTAGCTTAGCCTGGTAGAGCGCTACGTTCGGGACGTAGAGGCCGGAGGTTCGAATCCTCTCACCCCGACCAATTTTGCATATGCAAACTTCCAATATGCAGATTTCCTTACGGTGACCCTTTGGATGCCGTTCCCTTATGGGCCCAGATTCTCGGGCTCGTCTTACTGTTACTCATCTCAGGTTTTTTTTCAATCTCGGAAACGGCGATGATGGCCTTGAGCCGTTACCGCATCCGGCATCTTGCCAATGCGGGCAATCGACGCGCCACGCTTGTCCTCTCCCTGCTTGAACAAACCGAACGTCTCCTCGGCGTCATCCTGCTTGGCAATAACATGGCGAACACGGCGACCTCCGCGCTCGCCGCAACCTTCGCAATCCACTACTTCGGTGAAAGCCAGTATGCTTTGGCCATCGCCTCGACCGGAGTGGCATTTGCCATCATCATTTTTGCAGAGCTGACGCCCAAGGTGATCGGTGCAACCTACCCTGAGCGCATCGCGCTTCTGATCGCGCCGGTACTGCGACTGCTGACGATTGTCATGAGTCCTCTGGTGTGGCTGACCAATTTGCTCGTCAGGCGCCTGTTGCGTCTGCTGCGCGTACCGGAAAAGCCGGTCGAGAACGCGATTTCGGCAGAAGAACTGCGCACCATCGTTCTCGAAGGCGGTAATTTCATTCCGCAAAAGCACAAGAGCATCCTGCTCAACCTTTTCGGACTCGAACAGATCTCGGTGGAAGACGTCATGACGCCGCGGTCACAGATCGAGGCGCTCAACCTTGCCGTTCCCGTGGAAGAAATCGTGCGCCAGCTGACCACCTGCTACCACAACAAGCTGCCGGTGTACGAAGGCGAGATCAATCGCATCGTCGGCATCCTCCACGTGCGCAAAGCGATGGCGCTTTTCAATCATGAAGAGACACTGACCGTCGAGCACTTCCGCGAACTGTTGACGCCACCCTATTTTATTCCTGAAGACACGGGCGTCTTTACGCAACTTCAGTATTTTCAGGAAAACCACGAACGCCTGGGCATCATCGTCGACGAATACGGCGAAGTGCAGGGACTTGTGACGCTGGAGGACATCATCGAGGAGATGATCGGAGAGTTCACCACATCCATGCCAGGCGCGTCGCGCACCGATTCGTTTGGATGGAACGAGCAAGGGGAGTGTTTGCTTGAAGGGGCGACGCCACTTCGCGAAATCAACAAGCATCTTGGCCTGAACCTCCCCCTGGACGGCCCGAAGACGCTGAATGGCTTGCTGCTGGAGGAGCTTCGCGACATCCCGGAAGCCCATGTGAGCCTGAAATTGGAGGGATGTATTGTCGAAACCATCCAGTCGCAGAACCAGGCAATCAAGGTTGTGAAAGTCATACGGATCTAATGCGGGTTTTACATACTGTTACAGATTTCCGCGAAAGACGTTTCTGTGGCGTCACACTCCTGCAGGATGATGATGACTGTTTGTCACATTATCTTTACAAATCAGATGCCTATAGGCATTATCTAACGCAACTTGGACGATTGTGACTCGAAATCCGGCTTATTAAATGGCGGCAGTTCTCCCCAATCAGGCTACCAGCCCGATGATGTCTGGTCTTGCACGCGCCTTAGTGCAAGCCGGGCGCCTGTCCGCTCAGCAAGCCGAGGCGCTTCACAAGCAATCTCAGGCGGACAAGACGCCATTCATCGACGTACTGCTGAGCAGCGCTGCCCTCGATGCGCGATCGCTGGCCGCGTTTTGCTCCGAGACCTTCGGTTATCCCATCATCGATGTGTCGGCCTACAACCTCAGCTATCTGCCTGAAAACGTCATCGACGCGAAGCTGATGCTGAAGGAGCGCGTCATCGCGCTCGCCAAGCGGGGCAACAAGGTATCGGTGGCGATCTCCGACCCGACCAATACGCATACCCTGGACCAGATCAAGTTCCAGACGGAGATGACGGTCGAACCGGTGATCGTCGAGCATCCGGTCCTGCTGCACCTGATTGAAAAGCTGAGCCAAAGCGCCGAGCAGCATCTAGACGAACTGATTGGCGACGATTCCGATATCGATTTCGGCGACGAGGAAGCAGCGGCGGCCTCGCCGCAAGCGGATTCCGGCAGCGACATCGATGACGCGCCGGTGGTCCGCTTCCTGCAGAAAATCCTGCTCGATGCGATCAACATGGGCGCGTCGGACCTTCATTTCGAGCCCTTCGAGAAGTTCTACCGCATTCGTTTCCGCATCGACGGCGTGCTGCGCGAAATCGCCCAGCCGCCGCTAGCAATCAAGGAAAAGCTCGCCTCGCGCATCAAGGTGATTTCCAAGCTGGACATCTCCGAAAAGCGCGTGCCGCAGGACGGCCGCATGAAACTGGTCGTGTCCAAGAACAAGGCCATCGATTTCCGCGTCAGCACCCTGCCCACCCTGTTCGGCGAAAAGATCGTGATGCGTATTCTCGATCCGTCCCAGGCGCAGATGGGTATCGATGCGCTGGGTTACGATCCGGACCAGAAGGAGTTGCTGCTCAAGGCGATTGAACGTCCCTATGGCATGGTGCTCGTGACCGGACCGACGGGCTCCGGCAAAACGGTGTCGCTCTATACCTGCCTGAACATCCTGAACAAGCCCGGCATCAACATTTCGACCGCTGAAGACCCTGCCGAAATCAACCTCCCCGGCGTCAACCAGGTCAACGTGAACGACCGCGCGGGCCTCACCTTCGCGGCTGCGCTGAAGGCATTCCTGCGCCAGGATCCGGACATCATCATGGTCGGTGAAATCCGCGATCTTGAAACAGCCGATATTGCAATCAAGGCAGCGCAAACGGGCCACATGGTGTTCTCGACGCTGCACACCAACGACGCGCCATCGACCCTCACACGTTTGATGAACATGGGCGTTGCCCCCTTCAATATCGCGTCGTCGGTCATCCTGATTACTGCGCAGCGGCTTGCCCGCCGCCTGTGCACCTGCAAACAGCCCACTGCGATACCGGACGAAGCCTTGCTCGAGGCAGGTTTCAAGGAAGAAGAGCTGGACGGCACCTGGATGCCGTACAAACCTGTCGGATGCGATCGCTGCAACGGCAGCGGCTACAAGGGACGCGTCGGCATATATCAGATCATGCCGATCTCCGAAGAAATTGAACGCATCATCCTTGCCCATGGAACCGCCCTTGAGATCGAGCACCAGGCCAAGGTCGAAGGCGTGAAGACGCTGCGCGAGGCAGGCCTGGTGAAGGTCAAGTCGGGGCTGACGAGCCTCGAGGAAGTGCTCGGCTGTACCAACGCATAAATTGTTAGGGGTAGAACATGGCAACTGGTGCCACTAAGACCGTAGGCGCGAAAGAACTTATCTACACCTGGGAAGGCAAGGACAAGGCTGGAAAAATCGTCAAGGGTGAGCTTCGCGCGGGCAGCGAAACCATTGTCAATGTGACGCTCCGCAGGCAGGGCATCCTGGTTACGAAGGTCAAGAAGAAGTCATTCAGTTCCAGCAAAAAGATTACCGACAAGGACATTACGCTGTTCACCCGGCAACTTTCGACAATGATGCGAGCCGGCGTTCCGCTGCTGCAATCCTTCGACATCGTTGGCAAGGGCCACTCCAATCCCTCCGTTTCAAAGTTATTGCAAGACATCAAAACGGACATCGAGACCGGCAGCAGCCTGAACCAGGCATTCCGAAAGTACCCCATGTACTTCGACGGCCTGTTCTGCAATCTCGTCGCAGCCGGCGAGCAGGCCGGTATTCTGGAAAGCCTGCTTGACCGCCTCGCAACCTACAAGGAAAAGACGCAGGCAATCAAGGGCAAGATCAAGTCCGCATTGTTCTATCCGATCTCGATTCTCGTCGTGGCGTTTGTTGTTACTTCGGTGATCATGATTTGGGTCGTACCGGCGTTCAAGGAAGTCTTCACGAGTTTCGGCGCGGATTTGCCGGCGCCAACGCTCATGGTGATGGCCATGTCCGACTTCTTCGTCGCCTACTGGTACATCATCTTTGGTGGTCTGTTTTCATCCCTGTATCTCTTTTTCCAGTCGTGGAAGCGCTCGGCAAAAGTGCAGCGTGTCATGGACAAACTACTGCTGCAGGCACCGATTTTCGGCGAAGTCATTCGCAAGGCAACGATCGCACGATGGACACGTACCCTGGCCACCATGTTTGCTGCGGGCGTCCCCCTTGTCGAATCGCTCGACTCCGTCGGCGGTGCATCTGGCAACATTCTTTACGTTGAAGCGACGAAGAAAATCCAGACCGAGGTAAGCACCGGTACGAGCCTGACAAGTGCCATGCAAAACGCGAACGTGTTTCCAAACATGGTCACACAAATGGTTGCGATCGGCGAAGAATCGGGCGCGCTTGATCAGATGCTCAGCAAGGTCGCCGATTTCTATGAGGCTGAGGTTGACGATGCGGTTGAGTCGCTTTCAAGCCTCATGGAGCCGCTCATCATGGCGATTCTGGGTGTTTTGATCGGCGGCATCGTCGTCGCGATGTACCTGCCAATCTTCAAGCTCGGCGCGGTTGTCTGATGCTCGATCTCATTTTTTCGGCTCCGCCTGCAACTACGTTTCCTACAGTCGTTGCCGCCATCTTCGGTCTGATGATCGGCAGCTTCCTGAACGTCGTGATCCATCGGATGCCCAGGATGATGCAGCGGGAGTCAGACAACTATGTCGCGCATGAAAGCGGCAAGGATTTGCCGCACACGGATCGATACAACCTGATGGTGCCGCGATCCGCCTGCCCCCACTGCGGGCACCGCATCACTTCGCTGGAAAACATCCCGGTCATCAGCTACCTCTTCCTTGGCGGGAAATGCCGCAAGTGCAAGGCCCCGATTTCCATCCGCTATCCGATGGTCGAACTGCTGACCAGCACGCTCTCGGCGATCCTGGTCTGGCGCTTCGGCAGCGGGATGGCAGGGCTGGCGACACTGTTGTTCGCCTACCTGCTGATCGCCATGACCTTCATCGATGCGGACACCCAGTTGCTGCCGGATGACCTGACCCTGCCGATGCTGTGGTGCGGATTGCTGGTGAATCTGAACGGCACCTTTGTTCCACTTCACGAGGCGGTCATTGGCGCGGCCGCCGGCTACCTCAGCCTGTGGACTGTCTACTGGCTGTTCAAGCTTGCGACCGGCAAGGAAGGCATGGGTTACGGCGATTTCAAACTCCTTGCCGCCTTGGGGGCGTGGCTGGGATGGAAGATGCTGCCGATTATCATCCTGCTGTCCTCTGTCGTCGGCGCGGTCGTCGGCATCTCGCTCATCCTGCTGTCCCGGCTGGGACGGCACAACCCTATTCCATTCGGCCCTTACCTCGCGGCCGCCGGCGTCATCGCCCTGTTCTACGGCAAACCGCTGGCACAGACCTATCTCGGGTTCGCGGTCTAGCATGACGGGTTCCACTGGCGGCACCCGCACGTTCTCCGTCGGACTTACCGGCGGAATCGGGAGCGGGAAAACAACCGTCGCCGACATGCTGGCGGCCCGCGGCGCGGCCATCATCGATACCGACCAGATTGCGCACGCACTGACCGCTCCCGGCGGCATGGCGATTAACGAGATCCGTGCGCAATTCGGCGACGCCTTCCTCACGCCGGAAGGCGCCATGGACCGGGCAAAGATGCGAGCCTACGTGTTCGCCGAACCGGCAGCGAAAGCGCGGCTCGAGGCGATTCTGCATCCCTTGATCAGGATCGAAACCGAAAAGGCCGCTGAGGCGGCCGGGGGGGCGTATGTCGTATTTGCCGTCCCGTTGCTCGTCGAGTCCGGCTCATGGAAGCAGCGCGTCACCCGCGTGCTCGTCGTCGATTGCGCTGAAGAGACGCAGGTGCGCCGCGTGATGAGCAGAAGCGGACTGCCCGAAGCGCAGATTCGCGCCATCATGGCGGCGCAGGCTTCGCGAAGCGACCGCCTCGCGGCAGCAGACGACGTGATCGACAACGACGGCGATGCGATGGCACTCGTGCCGCAAGTCGATAAACTCCATGCGCTGTATACTTCCCTGGCGGCGGCAAACGGATAACGTATTTGCAATGCCCGTCTCGGGGAGGATTTGCTTGACCTGCAATATTTGTATTTTTTTATGGGTTCGTTCAGAATCACGTAATTATTTCCAGCCCAACCTTTATTGCTAAAGGGACGCCACTTTGATCATCTACGAATACCCATTCAATGAGCGTATTCGCACTCTGCTGCGGCTGGAAGACCTTTACGAGAAGTTCATCTTTTTCCTGCACCAGGAGCATCCGCAGCAGCACCATGTTGCGCTCGCCACGATTTTCGAAATGCTCGAAGTCGCAGGCCGTGCCGACCTGAAATCGGACCTGCTGCAGGAACTCGAGCGCCAGAAGCAGACCCTGCTGGGTTTCAAGTCCAATCCCAATGTCGCGTCCGAACGCCTCGACGAAGTGCTTTCCGACGTGGATCGCAGTCTCGTGGCGCTCATGGGCTCCCAAGGCAAGACCGGGCAGAACATCCGCGACAACGAATGGCTGATGAGCATTCGCGGCCGCACGATCATTCCTGGCGGCGCCTGCGAATTCGACCTGCCCTCGTACTACGCGTGGCAGCAACGCTCGCCGCAGCAGCGCTTCAACGACATTTCCGGCTGGTTTGCGCCGCTGGTACCGCTCTTTGACGCGATCAGCGTCGTGTTGCGCCTGCTGCGCGAATCCGGCCGCTCCACCAAGACCATCGCGCAAGCCGGGAGCTACCAGCAAATGCTGCAGGGCAAGGTGTACCAGATGCTTCGCCTCGGTATTGACGATGCACTCGGAGCCATTCCGGAAATCTCCGCCAACAAGTACATGCTGTGGGTGCGCTTCACCTCGCAGGACGGCGACATGAAACCGAAGTCGTTCGAGAACGATGTACCATTCGAGCTGGCTTTGTGTAATTTCTGAGGTGTTTCATGGCAACCGTAGTTGATTGCCCCACTTGCGGCAAGAAAGTCGAGTGGACGGAGGCGAACAAGTACCGTCCGTTCTGTTCCGAGCGATGCAAGCAGATCGACCTGGGGGCGTGGGCGGAGGAGAAATACACCATCCCCGCCGTCAATCCTCCCAAAGAACTCGACGACGGTGACCTGCCGCACTGATCTTCCGTCTTACCGGTTTGATCCCGGAATCCCGTATTTCCGCAGTTTGTTCGCGATCATCGAGTGCGAGGTCTTGAGCCGCGCCGCGAGCTTGCGGCTGGACGGATACTGCGGATAGAGGCGCTCGAGAAAAGCGCGCTCGAAGGATTCCATCGAACTGTCCCAATCCTGTCCTTCATGGCCGTTTCCGGCCGCTTCCGCCGTCATGATGCTGCCCTCGGCAAGATCGAGGTCCGCAGCGTCGAGAACGCGCTTGTCGCTCATCGTAATGGCGCGGAATACCACGTTCTGCAACTGCCTGACATTGCCCGGCCAATGGTTTGCCACGAGTGCGGCGCAAGCTTCGGCGCTCAGCCGGCATATGGGCTTTTGCGCCTGCGCGCAGGCGCGTTCGATGAAGTGCCGTGCCAGCAGGAGGATGTCGTCGGGCCGTTCGCGTAAAGCCGGCACTTCCAGATGCAGCACGTTGAGGCGGTAGAACAGGTCTTCGCGGAAGGCGCCGTCGGCCACCATTTTCGACAGGTTGCGATGGGTGGCGCTGATGATGCGCACATTGACCTTGATTTCCCGGTCGCTGCCGATGCGACGGAATTTGCCGTCGTTCAGGAAGCGCAGCAGCTTGGCTTGCAGGTAGAGCGACATTTCCCCGATTTCATCCAGGAAAACCGTTCCGCCGTCGGCCATTTCGATCAGGCCGGGCTTGCCGCCGCGCTGCGCACCGGAAAACGCGCCGGACATATAACCGAAGAGTTCGCTCTCGGCGAGGCTCTCAGGCAACGCGGCACAGTTGAGTGCCAAAAATGGAGCGCCGCTCCGCGAACTGGCGGCATGGCACGCCTGCGCGACGAGTTCCTTGCCTGTACCGGTTTCTCCAGCGATCAACAGAGGCGCATCGACGATCGCGACGCGGGCGGCGCGAGCCTTCAGCGCACGGATTGGCTCGGAATCACCGATGATCGCGTCAAAACCGCCCCCGCCATGCTGGAGCGCGTGAAGACGGCCGCCAAGACGGCGCGGCGCGTGCAGGGTAATCACGCCACCGATGGTCTGTCCGATGGCCGAGTTGATCGGCTCCGAGACGGGTGTGACTTCGAGCAGGAAAGGCTGTCCTTGCAGGCGTACCTCGCGCGGTGGCGCCTGAAAGCCGGTTTCCAGCAATTCCGCCTGCAGGCTGGTTTCACCGAAGAGCTCGTGCAGGGATTTGCCGTTCAGCTCGCTCTCGCTCATGTCGGCGACAGCCGCCGCCGCGGCATTGGCAGCCACGATGCGGCCGTCCGCGTTCACGGCCATGACGGGATCGGCCAGGGCGGCCATCAGCGTGTCGAGGTGCAAGCGACGACGGGCGCCGGGCAGGACATCGACGACTTTGACGTCGAGCACGCCGGAGACGCGCATGAAGTCCGCGCGCAGCGACGGCACCAGGTTTTCCGTCAGTTCGGGAATGTCGATGAAGACGTCGGAGGAATCGACTTCCACTGCGACCACGTTCATGTTGCGGCGTGCCAGCACAGCCAGGATTTCGTGCGCAATGCCTACACGGTCGGCAAACTGGACATCGATACGCATGGTCGACGGTACTCGTTTCTCGGGAGCCAAAGGATGCGGAGCCGGGAAGGCTCCAATCGTGGCCACTTTACCTGCCCGCCGCACGGGCGACAAGCTATACCGGCTCGGCGATGTACGTCCGCGTCGAATAGGTGAAAGGATGCAGCCCGCCGGATGCGCGCACTGCCTTCAGCCGCCCAAGGTCGAAGGCCTGCAGGTGCTGCAGGACGACCTGGTTGATGGACATGGTGGCTTGCATCAGCAGCAGGTCGACGCTCTGCTGTGCGGCCGAGCGGGCCTCGTCCGCCGCAGGCTCGGTCTTTTTGCGCCGAGACTCCTCGGCGGCGCCGGCCACGCTGCGAAATACATCAGCCAGCGTAATCGTGCCCAAGGGTGACGCGCAATACCAGGCATCGCGCGTCTTTTCGTCACGGCTGAGCAGGCCGGACTGTGACAGGTTGCCGAGCAAAATGCGCACCGCGCGTGCGCTCTGCCCGAGGGACTCCGCCAGCGCCGTCGTCGTTACCGCCTTGGGATTGGCGATGACGATACGGGCCAGCAGTTCAATGGCCATGGAAAATCGTGCATGCAGTTGCTGGTCGCCGAATAGGAACTCCGGAATGCCAGGCGTCTCCATGGCACGGGCGTTCATGCACGCACCTCTTGCGGAACGACAATCGGGCGGTTGCTCTTGCCGTAACGATCCATGAACAGTCCCTCCGTATCGATTTCCGGCCGCTTGCCGGATACCAGGTCGGCCAGTACGCGGCCCGCGCCGCAGGCCATGGTCCAGCCGAGCGTGCCATGGCCGGTGTTGAGGAAAAGGTTGCGGTATGGCGTCGGCCCCATGACCGGCGTGCCGTCCGGCGTCATCGGACGCAGGCCGCACCAGAATTCCGCCTTCGCCACGTCGCCGCCCTTCGGGAACAGGTCGACCACCGAGTGTTCCAGGGTTTCGCGGCGTGCGTTGCGCAGGGTGAGGTCGTAGCCGGAGATTTCGGCCGTGCCGCCGACGCGGATGCGGTCGCCGAGGCGGGTGATGGCGACCTTGTAGGTTTCGTCCATGATGGTCGATTCCGGCGCGAACTTGGCGTCGTGGATGGGCACCGTGATCGAGTAACCCTTGATCGGGTAGACCGGAACGCGGATACCAATGTCGCGCAGCAGCAGCGGCGAATAGCTGCCCAGCGCCAGCACGTAGCTGTCGGCCTTCAGGTCGCCTTCCGAGGTGCGGATGCCGGTGATCTTGCGTTCGTCGGCGAGCAGACGCTGGATCGATACGCCGTACTTGAACGTCACGCCGGCCTGCTCGGCCATGGCGGCGAGCTGTTGGGTGAACTTGAAGCAGTCGCCAGTCTCGTCGTTCGGCAGGCGGAGTGCGCCGACGAACTTCTCGCGCACGTTGGCGAGCGCCGGCTCGACACCGACGCAGCCGGCCGGATCAAGGACTTCATACGGGACGCCATAACGCTGCAGGACGGCGATGTCGCTCGCGGACGCATCGAGCTGCTTCTGCGTGCGGAACAGTTGCAGCGTGCCTTGGGTACGGTGGTCGTAGCTGATGCCGGTCGCCGCACGCAGCGCGATCAGGCAGTCGCGGCTGTATTCGGCGAGGCGGACCATGCGACCCTTGTTGGTTTCGTAGCGCGACGTGGTGCAGTTGAGCAGCATCTGGAACACCCAGCGCCACATGTCGGGATCGACACCCGGGCGGATCACCAGCGGGCTGTGGCGCATCAGCAGCCATTTCATTGCCTTGACCGGAATGCCAGGTGCAGCCCAGGGCGCGGAATAGCCGGGAGAGACTTCACCGGCATTGGCATAGCTGGTCTCGAGGCCGGCCGCCGGCTGGCGGTCGATCACCGTCACCTCGTGGCCCTGCTGCGCCAGGTAATAGGCCGATGCGGTTCCGATGACGCCGCTTCCCAATACGATAACTTTCACGATAGTCCCTCTGCTAGGTGGTCAAATGCTGAATTCGGTTGATGGCTGGCGTTGCGCCGCGCGCGGTGTTTGCGTATCGACGTAGTCGCGGTGATAACGTGCGCCGAGGCTCGTCAGGATTTCGTAGCCGATGGTTCCCGCCAGTGCGGCGACGTCGTCCACGGGCTGCGAAGCGGAAATGAGATCGACATATGCGCCGGCGTGGACGCGGTCGGCCGACACGTCTGTCACATCGAGGGCAAGCGTGTCCATCGACACATTGCCGACGACAGGTACCGGAACGCCATCGACATGCGCGAAACCGCGTCCGCTGAAACTGCGCAGCCATCCATCCGCATACCCGGTCGCGATCGTAGCAATCCTTCGGCGCCCGGCCGCGCGATAGGTGCCGCCATAGCCCACGCAGTCGCCGCGGTCGATGACGCGTGTCTGGATTACCCGCGCCTTCAGCGTTACCACGGATTGCATGGGATTGGATGCGCCCTGGACGGGTGCGATTCCGTAAAGCGCCGCACCGGGGCGGACGAGGTCGCCATGGTATTTCTGACCGAGAAAAATTCCGGACGAATTGGCAAAACTCGTGCGGCATTGCGGAAGCTTTTTCCGCAATGCCTGGAATGCTTCCAGCTGCGCGGCATTCATCGGATGGTCCTGGCGCTCGGCACAGGCAAGGTGGGTCATGAGGTAGCACAAGTCGATGCCACGCAGGAAATCCGGGTCGTAGAGCCAGTTCTCGACTTCCTGGCGCGACAGTCCGAGACGCGACATGCCGGTATCGACCTGGACGACCGCGGGCAAGCGGCGAGCGGCGATACGTGCTGCCTGGCGCCAGCCGGCGACTTGCGACGCGCTGTTCAAGACGGGAATCAGGCGATGCTCGACGAACTCGAGCTCGGTGTCCGGCAGCGGTCCGTGCAGGACGAAGATGTCCGCAGAGGCTGGAAGGTGCGGACGCAGCGCGATGCCTTCATCGAGATGGGCAACGAAGAAGTGGTCACAGCCTTCCGCTGCGAGCGCCTTGGCAACGTGAATGGCACCGAGCCCGTAAGCATCGGCCTTGACGGCGGCACCGCAGCTTGCGCCGGCGAGTTGAGAGCGCAGGAAGCGATAGTTGGCGCGAATCGCCCCCAGGTCGATGGTAAGTACCGCTCCGGCTTGCTTTTCCCGATCCGCCATTGTCCCCTCGTTGCGTGTCATCGACCGGGCTAGGCCTGTACCGGTCATCTTTCGCAACAGTTCAGCAACTGGCGTGCCAGAAGAATTAGTTCAATTAATTCAAGGAGTTAGCTGAAATTCGAGCAATATGCCAGGCGAGCTGGGTGTATACAAAAATATACAGCGGACGTTCGGTCACGACCTAAGCAATTGAAAGGAAAGGATATTTACTGAGCGGAACAGGCTGTACAATAAAATGTACATCGTATTCAAAAGTATACAGGGTGTTACGCCGCCAGATCTGTATAGCGAATGCGATCCAGCCACTCAATCAGGGGGATGGTCGCCGGTAGCAGTGGCTCGACGCCGAGCGTCCCCTGCCAGGCAAACGCCTGCCCTTCCAGGCTTTGCGGCTCGCCGGACCATTCGCGGCTGATGTAGAAATGCAGGCGGACATGCGCGTGCGGGTAGACATGCTCGACACCACACCACGGTTCGGCCGAGAGCACCTGCACGCCAAGCTCCTCCACGAATTCGCGCTTGAGCGCATCGAGGATGTCTTCTCCCGGCTCCACCTTGCCGCCAGGGAATTCCCAGTAGCCGGCGTAGGGTTTGCCGTCGGGACGCTGGCCGAGGAGCACGTCGCCGTTCGGTTTCATAAGGATGCCGACGGCGACATCGATCGGTGATGCTGTTGGTTTTGACATGCGGGGAAAGCCTTATTGCCGGATCTTCCCGGCATGGTCCTTGGCGAATTGCCAGGCCACGCGGCCCGACCGGGAGCCGCGCTGCAACGCCCAGCGCAGGGCGTCGGCCCGGGCCTCCTCGATTTGCTGCGCGTTGCAGCCGAAGTGCCGCAGCCAGTGCCCCACGATGTCGAGGTAATCGTCCTGCTTGAACGGATAGAAGGACACCCACAGGCCGAAGCGCTCGGACAGCGAAATCTTTTCCTCGACCGTTTCGCCCGGGTGCAGGTCGCCGTCCTCGGTGTGCACGTAGGTTGCGTTGTCCGACATGCGCTCCGGCATGAGATGGCGGCGGTTGGAGGTCGCGTAGATGAGAACGTTGTCCGACTGCGCCGTCAGGCCACCGTCGAGCGCCACCTTCAGCGCCTTGTAGCCGCCCTCCCCTTCCTCGAAAGACAGGTCGTCGCAGAAGATGACGAAGCGCTCGGGTCGCCCCGCGACGAGATCGACGATGTCGGGCAGGTCACCCAGGTCGTCCTTGTCGACTTCGATCAGTCGCAGCCCCTGGGACGCGTACTGGTTCAGGCAAGCCTTGATCAGCGAGGACTTGCCGGTGCCGCGCGCACCGGTCAGCAGCACATTGTTGGCCGGGCGGCCTTCGACGAACTGCTTCGTGTTCTGCTCGATCTGCTGCTTCTGCGGCTCGATGTTGTGCAGGTCGGAAAAGGCGATGCGTGCCACATGGGCCACCGGCTGCAGGTAGCCCCGGCTGCCCTTGCCACCCGGCTTGCGCCAGCGGAAGGCGTTCGAAACATCCCAGTCCACGTCGCGCGCGGCGTGCGGCAGGAAGGCTTCGAGGCGCGTCAGCAGCGCTTCCGCGCGTTCGAGGAATTGATCGAGTTGCGTCATGTCAGGAACGATAGTCGGCGTTGATGCTCACGTACTCGTGCGAGAAGTCGCAGGTCCAGATCGTCGCGGCCGCATTGCCGCGGGCCAGTTTCACGCGGATCGTGATTTCGCTCTGCTTCATCACGCGCTGGCCGTCTTCTTCCTTGTAATCGGGATTGCGGCCGCCGTTCTTCGCAACCCAGACGTCATCGAGGTAGAGGTTGATCTTGCTGACATCCAGGTCGTCGATGCCGGCGTAGCCGATCGCGGCGAGGATGCGGCCCAGGTTGGGGTCGGAGGCGTAGAAGGCGGTCTTCACCAGCGGCGAGTGGCCGATGGAATAGGCAATCTGGCGGCACTCCTCGACCGAGGTGCCGTCTTCGACCGTGATGGTCATGAACTTGGTGGCGCCCTCGCCGTCACGCACGATCATCTGCGCCAGCTCCTGGGAAATCGCCGTCACGGCAGCGGCCAGTTCGGCATATTCCGGCGAAGCGATGTCGTTCACTTCCAGCTGGCCCGCGCCCGTGGCGATCACCATGAAGGAGTCATTGGTCGACGTGTCGCCGTCGATGGTGATGCAGTTGAAGGATTTGTCGGCCGCCGCCTTCACCATGTGGTCGAGCACCGACTGGGCGACCTTGGCATCCATCGCGAGGTAGCCGAGCATGGTGGCCATGTTCGGCTTGATCATGCCCGCGCCCTTGCTGATGCCGGTCAGCGTGACCTGTTTGCCGGCGATCGTCACGGTGCGCGACGCGGCCTTGGGCTGCGTGTCGGTCGTCATGATCGACTCCGCGGCGTTGTACCAGTTGTCGGCCTTCAGGTTGGCAATCGCGCTCGGCAAGCCAGCCTTGAGGCGGTCGACCGGCAGCGGCTCAAGGATGACGCCGGTTGAGAACGGCAGGATCTGCGAGGGTGCGCAGCCCAGCAGGGCGGCGAGCGCCTCGCAGGTCGCGTTGGCGTTGGCCAGGCCTGCTTCCCCGGTGCCGGCGTTCGCATTGCCCGTGTTGATGACCAGCGCCTGGATGGGCGCGCCGGACATGCGGACACCTTCGAGGTGCGCCTTGCACACCTGGACCGGTGCGGCGCAGAAGCGGTTCTTGGTAAATACACCCGATACCGTGGCAGTCGGCGCCAGCTTCATGACCAGCAAGTCCTTGCGGTTGGCTTTGCGGATTCCTGCTTCGGCAAAACCCAGTTCGATCCCTGCAACGGGTTTCAGGTTGGCGGCGATGGGAAGGGGGAGATTGACGGCCATGGCGTTCGGGTGGATTGAGTGACGGAAAAAGAACGCTATTTTAAACCGTCGCGGGAGGGGGCGCTCCGTTGCGGTGGTCACAACGGAGCAGGAGAAGCGGCCGTCAGGCGGCAGCCTTGGTGGACGGCGTCTGGTGCAGGATGATCTTCTTCAGCTCCGGCACGCAGGAACCGCAGTTCGTGCCGCATTTGAGCTGCCCCTGCAGCGACGCCAGGACGGCATCCGGTGTCCCCTGGTTGATCCAGTCGTGCTTCACCAGCGCCTCGTTGATTTCCGTCTCGGCAATGTTGAAACAGTTGCAGACGATCCTGCCGCGCGCCTTGAAACCTTGCGGCGCCTTGGTCGACGGCATCAGCAGGAGGCGACCGAGGGCGGCCACGGGCTGTTCACCTTCAAGGTATTCCTTCAGCCAATGCTCGGCCGAGGTGTCACCGGCGAGCGACACTGCCGCGAGTTTGCCGTCCAGAACGCGAATATGCCGCGCGTTGCCGCGACGGACATCGTCGTAGCGCAAAACTTCCGCGCCCGCGATGCCGAACTGCGTTTCGATCTCCTGCACCAGCGCCGGGTCGGCGGGATAGTCGTCCGCTGCGCGGAAGAAGACTCCGACCTTGTCGCGGCCGAACAGCGTGCAGGATGCATAGCTGAAGCGCCGCATGAACGGCCGCAGCGCCGCCTGCAGAGCGAGTGCCTTGTCCTGGTCGATCCAGCCGAACACCAGGAAGCGCCACGGCAGCTCCGCCTTCAGGATCTTGACCGCGGCATGCTTCAGTTCGGGTTGCTTGGAACTCGGGCAGAACGCCGGCAGGGTCAGCGCATTGACGCCGAAGGTACCCTTGCCGTCGCTGCCACGGCCGGACACGTATTCCTCGCCCCAGTGCATGCCGATGAAGGCTTGCCCGACACGGATATCATCGCTCGCCACAGCAGGCAGGATCTGCGAACCGCGCTTGCTGGTCACATGCACGAGGTCGCCGTTGGCGATCATGCGGCGGTCCATGTCGGTCTTCGACATCATGACGGCCGGTTCAGATGCGTGCGAGAACAATTGGGCCACCGTACCGGTACGGCTCATGCCGTGCCACTGGTCGCGCTGGCGCCCGGTCGTGAGGCGGAACGGGAAGCGCGCGTCGACCGGTTCGGCAACCGGCTGGTAGACGGTGTTGACGAATTTCGCCTTGCCGCTGGCCGTCGGGAACACGCCGTCCTCGTACAGGCGCTTCTTGCCCTCCGCCGCCCCCTCCGGGAACGGCCATTGCTGCGGCCCCTGCTCGTCCAGAATCTGGTACGAGAGGCCAGTGATGTCGAGGTCGCGGCCACGCGTGGATTCGCGGTGCTCGTTCCAGATTTCTTCGGTGCCAGCATAGGGGAAGATCGTCTTATCCTTGCCCATCAGCGTTTCCAGCCGGCGCGCGAAGTCGACCACGATTTCCCAGTCGTGCCGTGTTTCCGCAGGCTTGGGCAGCACAGATTTGAAGCGCGTGATGCGGCGCTCGGAATTCGTGACCGTGCCTTCCTTTTCGCCCCAGGTCGTCGCAGGCAGCAGCACGTCCGCGTAATCGACGGTGGCAGTCGTTTTATAGGCTTCCTGCACGATCACCAGCTCGGCCTTTTCAAGCGCCTCGCGCACCAGCTTCTGGTCGGGCAGCGATTGCGCGGGGTTGGTGCAGGCGATCCACAGGATTTTGATTTCGCCATTGCGCACGGCCTCGAACATTTCGACTGCCGTCTTGCCTGGCTTGGACGGTACGTCGTCGATGCCCCACAGGCGCGCGATCTCGGCGCGGTGTTCCGCATTGGCCATGTCGCGATGCGCAGACAGCAGGTTGGCCAGCCCGCCCACTTCGCGGCCTCCCATCGCATTGGGCTGCCCGGTCAGGGAAAACGGTCCCGCGCCGGGCTTGCCGATCTGATGCGTGGCAAGGTGGAGGTTGATCAACGCCGCATTCTTGGCGGTGCCGGACGTCGATTGGTTCAGGCCCTGGCAGTAAAGCGAGAGCGATGCCTTCGATTGGCCGAACCAGCGGGCAGCCGTCGCCAGGTCTTCCTGCGAGATGCCGCAGGTTTCGGCAACAAACTGCGGTGTGTAGTCGCGCACCGTGCGCTTCAGTTCGTCGAAGCCCTCGGTGTGCGCGTTGATGTAGTCTTCGTCGATCCAGCCTTCCCACAGGCAGATATGCAGCATGCCGTTGAACAGCGCGACGTCCGTTCCCGGAAGGATGGGCAGATAGAGGTCGGCGTCACGTGCCGTGTCGGTCCGGCGCGGATCGGCCACGATCATCTTCTGCGAACGGTTTGCCTTGCGCGCCGCTTCAATCCGGCGATAGATGATGGGATGCGCGTAGGCCGTGTTCGAGCCGACGATGAAGATCACTTCGGCGTGATCAAAGTCCTCATAGCAGGCCGGCGGCGCATCGGCGCCCAGCGTCTGCTTGTAGCCGGCAACAGCGCTCGACATGCACAGGCGCGAATTGGTGTCGATGTTGTTGGTGCCGACCAGGCCCTTGGACAGCTTGTTGAAGACGTAATAGTCCTCCGTCAGCAGCTGGCCGGAGATATAGAAGCCGACGCTGTCCGGTCCATGGTCGCGAATGGTGCTGGCAAACTTCTTCGCGATGAAATCCAGAGAATCGTCCCAGGACGCCTTGTCGCGCGCGCCATCACGCGAGACGCGCATTTCCGGGTACAGGGCGCGCGCCTGCTGCTGCAACACCGGATTGGCGGTCAGGTGGAGCGTGCTGCCTTTGGTGCACAACCGGCCGAAATTGGCGGGATGATCCGGATCGCCGCGCACGCCGGTGATCTTCTCGCCATCGCTCTCGACAATGACGCCGCACCCGACGCCGCAGTAACAGCAGGTGGCTTTCGTTTCGCGTAATGCACTCATTCGGCCTTGACCTCGATCGCCAGGGACTTCAATTCTTCGGCGTCGAGGAAGACCTCGCCGTCTTCCACCTTGACGCTGAATCTCTGCGTGCAGCCTTCATCGGGGGACACCGCACAGCCCGAATCAAGCTGGATGTTCCAGTTGTGCAACGGGCAGGCGACGCGCTCGCCGAACACGATCCCCTGCGATAGCGGGCCGCCCTTGTGCGGGCACTTGTCGAGCAGGGCAAAAATCTTGTCTTCGCTATTGCGGAAAATCGCCACGTCGGGCTTCGCTGCCCGGTTGACGACCCGTGCGCCGAGCACGGGGATGTCTGCGACGTTGCAGACGGCTTTCCATTGTTGCGGCATGTGCTTTCCTTTATTTCAATTGGACGATGTGCACGGGGGCGGCCCGGTCGAACGATCCATGGAGCATGCAGGTGCCGAGGATGGCGGAAGTGGCCGCGACGGCCAGCACGATGGCTGCAAGATAGATGGTCATGGTCGTTCCTTTCAAAAAAATCAATCGGAACCGCCCGGCGGATTGCTTCGTTACACGCTCAGCGGTTCAAACTGGCGCGCGTCAACCTGGGCCTTTTCCTGCTCATGCCAGGGGTCCGGCTCGCCGTCCAGCGAGAACAGCAGCCGCTCGTACAGCGCCTTGCGGTTCTCCGCGTCCTCCAGCACTTTCTTCTTCACATGGTCGAGGCCTACACGTCCAATATAGTGCACGGTGCGCTCGAGGTACCAGCCCTCTTCCCGGTAGAGCTGCAGGAAGGCGCCGGAATATTCCAGCACTTCCTCGTGCGTCTTCACCTTGACGAAGAAATGGGCAACTTCCGTCTTGATACCGCCGTTGCCGCCGACGTAGATCTCCCAGCCGGAATCGACGCCAATCACGCCCACATCCTTGATGCCGGATTCGGCGCAGTTGCGCGGGCAGCCGGAGACGGCGATCTTCACCTTGTGCGGCGCATACATCTTCCACATTGCACGCTCAAGCTGCTTGCCCATCTCGGTGGAATCCTGCGTGCCGAAGCGGCACCATTCCGAGCCGACGCAGGTTTTCACGGTGCGCAGCGCCTTGGCGTACGCATGGCCGCATGGCATGTCTAGCTCTTTCCACACGGCCGGCAGGTCTTCCTTCTTCACACCCAGCAGATCGATGCGCTGGCCGCCCGTCACCTTGACGGTCGGGATCTGGTACTTGTCGACGACGTCGGCGATGCGGCGCAAGTCCTTCGCAGTGGTCTCGCCGCCCCACATGCGCGGGATGACGGAGTAGGTGCCGTCCTTCTGGATGTTGGCGTGCGCGCGCTCGTTGATGAAACGCGATTGTGGATCGTCCTTCGCCTCGTGCGGCCAGGTGGAGATCAGGTAGTAGTTCAGTGCCGGACGGCAGGTGGAACAGCCGTTGGGGGTGCGCCATTCCATGAACTTCATGGTGTCGGCAATGCTCAGCAGCTTGTTCACCTTGATCGCATCGCGCACTTCCTGATGCGTGTGGTCGGTGCAGGCACAGACCGGCTTCGCCTTGCTCGACATGGAGTAATCGCCACCCGCGGTCGCCATCAGGATCTGTTCGACCAGCCCGGTGCAGGATCCGCAGGAAGCGGATGCCTTCGTATGCTTGCGCACGTCTTCCAGGGTGAACAGGCCCTTTTCCTTGATCGACTTGACGATGGTGCCCTTGCACACGCCGTTGCAGCCGCAGACCTCGGCGTCGTCCGGCATCGCTGCGGCACGGGTAAAGCCTTCATGGCCGGTGTCGCCCGGGCGGCCGGTGTTCGATTCGCCGAACATGAGCGTGTCGCGCATTTCGGTGATGTCGCGGCCTTCGCGCAGCAGCTTGAAATACCAGGTGCCGTCTACCGTATCGCCGTACAGGCAGGCGCCGACCAGCTTGTTGTCCTTGATGACCAGCTTCTTGTAGACGCCGCCTATCGGATCGGACAAGACGATTTCTTCCGTTCCTTCGCCCCCCATGAATTCACCGGCGGAGAACAGGTCGATGCCGGTCACCTTCAGCTTGGTCGAGGTGACGGAACCCTGGTAGCGCCCGATGCCGAAGTTGGCGAGATGGTTGGCGCACACTTTCGCCATTTCGAAGAGCGGCGCGACGAGCCCATACGCCGTACCGCGATGGTTCACGCATTCGCCCACGGCATAGATGCGCGGGTCGTAGGTTTGCATGGTGTCGTTGACAACAATGCCACGGTTGCAGAACAAGCCTGCCGATTCGGCGAGCGTCGTGTTCGGGCGGATGCCGACCGCCATGACGACCAGCTCGGCGGGGACTTCGAGGCCGTCGGTGAAGCGGATGGCTTTCACGTTGCCGTCGTCGTCGCCGACGATTTCCTTTGTGTTTTTATCAAGCAGGAATTTCAGGCCGCGGTCTTCCAGCGATTTCTGCAGCAGCTTGCCGGCGGTTGGATCGAGCTGGCGCTCCATCAGCCAGTTCGGCAAATGCACGACGGTGACGTCCATGCCGCGCAGCTTGAGACCGTTGGCTGCTTCCAGGCCGAGCAGTCCGCCGCCGATAACGACCGCGTGCTTGTGCACCGTAGCAGCGTCGATCATTGCGTTGGTGTCCTGGATGTCGCGGTAGGAAATCACGCCCTTCAGCTCCTTGCCGGGCACGGGCAGGAGGAAGGGATTGGAACCGGTGGCCAGCAGCAGGCGATCGTATTCCGCGGTGGTGCCGTCTTCCGCGATGACCTGGCGCTTGACGCGGTCGATCTTCGCGATCTTCTTGCCGAGGTGGAGGGTGATGTTGTTTTCCGCGTACCAGTCGACATCATTGAGCATGATGTCCTTGATCGTCTGTTCGCCGGCGAGCACCGGCGACAGCAGGATGCGGTTGTAGTTGGCGTAGGGCTCGGCGCCGAATACGGTGATGTCGTAAATATCCGGGGCGATCTTGATCAACTCCTCAAGTGTGCGCACACCGGCCATACCGTTACCGACCATGACTAATTTCAGCTTCTTCATTAAAGCTCCTTCTCCGCTCCGCTTCGCCATTGAAGCTACAAAAATGATCCTGATCGTTTCTTAGCAAGAGCGGTGCCAATACGAAAATCAGGTAAACGCACCGGGATGAAGAGAAAAGCGCACCGTTGCAGTGCAACACGAGCGCGTTGTGCATGGAGAGCGCACACCGGACCGTCGCGCGCCCTATTAATAGCAAGTTGACGCACGAAAACGTGTGGCACGCCGATTGCATAGAGCTCACCAATTCCAACTTCGGTGCAAAGGCGCATCATGAAAACGACGTCGTTTTGGAAGGCGGGTCATACGCCGACCCTCCTTGCTTCCTTTTTCTATTTCGACCTGAGCTTCATGGTCTGGGTGCTGCTCGGACCGCTCGCCGTGCAGATCTCCAAGGATCTCGCTCTTACGCCCGCGCAGAAGGGCCTCATGGTCGCCACCCCGTTGCTCGCAGGCGCGCTGCTGCGCATCGTGATGGGCGTGCTTGTCGACCACCTGAAACCCAAGAAAGCCGGCGCCATCGGCCAGGTTATCGTGATGTCCGGACTGGTATGGGCGTGGCTGGGACAGCTGAACAGCTATGAAAGCATGCTCACGCTCGGCATCCTGCTCGGTATCGCCGGTGCGGCGTTTGCCGTTGCGTTGCCGCTGGCATCCCGCTGGTATCCGCCTGAACACCAGGGCACGGCACTAGGCATCGCCGGCGCGGGCAATTCCGGCACCGCCTTCGCCGCCCTGTTCGCACCGTCGCTCGCCTTGGCGTTCGGATGGCAGAACGTATTCGGTTTTTGCCTGATCCCCCTTGGTGTTGCCTTTCTCGTGTACATGATCTTTGCGAAGGATTCGCCCACCGCACCGCCTCCCAAGGCCATGGTCGAATACCTGCACGTGCTCAAGGACAAGGATGCGTGGTGGTTCATGTTCTTCTACAGCGTGACCTTCGGCGGCTTCTCCGGCCTGGCTTCGTCGCTGACGATCTATTTCAACAGCCAGTACGGCCTGTCTCCGGTTACTGCCGGCTACTTCACCGCCGCCTGCGTGTTCGCCGGTTCGCTGGTCCGCCCGGTCGGCGGCATCGTCGCTGACCGTATCGGCGGCATCAAGACGCTGTCCCTGATGTATGTGCTGGCCGCCCTGTTCCTGTTCATCGCCAGCACTGGCCTGCAATCCTACGAACTTGCGCTAGTCGTCTTCGTGCTCGCGATGCTGTCACTCGGTACCGGCAACGGTGCGGTATTCCAGCTCGTTCCGCAGCGCTTCCGCAAGGAGATCGGCGTCATGACCGGCCTGGTCGGCATGGCGGGTGGCATTGGCGGCTTCTATCTCGCTTCCAGCCTCGGCTATTCGAAGCAGATCACCGGCAGCTACCAGCTGGGCCTGACACTGTTCGCATCGCTGGCCGTGCTGGCCCTCGTTGGACTTACCGTGGTCAAGGGACGCTGGCGCACGACCTGGGGCAGCGCTTCCATGACGACAGCGAAGATCTGATCCAAAAATTTGAGTAACATGGACGGCGGGAGCGGCGAATGCAGTTCGCCGCTCCCGCCGTTTTTTTATCGCCTCCCCCGGATTCCACCATGCCCCTTTCCGTCAGTATCGGACACAGCACCCTCGCAGGACTGCGCGAGAGAAACGAGGATTTCGTCGGCATGGTCACGCCGAACGATCCCGAACTGTCGACCAAGGGCTTGATCGCTGCCATCGCCGACGGCGTCTCCGGCAATGAAGGCGGCCGCGAAGCGTCCGAATACACGGTGCGCGGCCTGCTAACGGACTACTACGCCACGCCGGACACCTGGCCGGTGACGCAGTCGCTGGACAAGGTCATCAAGGCCATCAACAGCTGGGTACAGAAGCAGGGATCGGTGCGGCCGGAACTGGCCGGCATGGCCACCACGCTCACCGCAGTCGTCCTGCGGGGCAATTGCTATTACTTTTCGCACGTGGGGGACACGCGGCTGTACCTGTTGCGCGGCGGTGCACTTACCCGCCTGACGACGGACCATGTGTGGGATCGCCCCGAGATGCAGCACGTGCTGACGCGCGCGGTCGGCCTCGATACGCGCCTCGCAATCGACCATGGCATGGGCGAGCTGCGCGAGCGGGACGTGCTGCTGCTGGCGTCGGACGGTGTCTGGTCGAGCATGACGGAATACGACATCACCCACGCTCTTGCAGACGTGGCAATGGGCAGCTGGGACGCGTCATCCTGTGCGGACGCGCTGGTCAAGGGGGCGCTTGCATCCGGCTCGACCGACAACTGCAGCGCGCTCGTCCTGCGCGTTGACGGCCTGCCGGAAGAAAACCTGCGCGACGCCTTGTCCGTATCCGCGCAATTGCCGGTCCCGCCCAAATTGAAGCCGGGGCAGACCATCGACGGCTACGTCGTGGAAGCCGTCATCCACAGTTCGCCGGCAACGCTGCTGTATCGCGTCGTCGATCCCAAGACGCAGCGCCAGCTCGTCCTCAAGACCTTGCACCCCGATCGTGCCGGCGACCCGCACGAACGGTCCGCCTTCGCCCATGAGGAGTGGCTGGCGAAGCGCGTCGTCGCCCGCTTCTTCCCGCAGGTGATCTCACCCGAGCAGAAGAACTACCTGTATTACCTGACCACCTGGCACGAAGGCGAAACCTTGCAGCAGAAGCTGGATGTCGGGGCGCATTTCACCGCGCCGGAAACAGTCACGATCGGCGAGAAACTGGTACGCGCCGTGGGCGCCCTGCACCGCCGCAGCATCATTCATCGCGACATCAAGCCGGGCAACGTCCACTTGGGGACGGACGGCGAATTGCGCCTGCTGGATCTTGGGGTGGCGATGTCAGGACTGGAAGAGGAAGAACCGCTGAACGCGCCCCAGGCCGGTACGCCGTCCTTCCTGGCGCCGGAACAGTTCGAAAATGCGCCGCCGTCCCGGCAGACCGACGTGTACGCGGCCGGCGTCACGCTGTACCTGATGCTGACGCGCCATTACCCCTACGGGGAAATCGAACCATTCCAGCGCCCGCGCTTTGCTGAGCCGGTGCTGCCAAGCAGGTATCGACCGGAAATTCCCCTATGGCTGGAGAACGTCCTGCTGCGTGCGGTAGCGCGCGATCCCGCGGACCGCTTCGAAACCGCGGAAGAATTCCTGCTCGCCCTCGAACGCGGCGCCAGCAATCCTGTCCCGCCACGCGCTGCGGTTCCCCTCGCAAAACGCGATCCCGTGGCATTGTGGCGCGCGGTAGCGACCATCTCCGTCGTGATCAACCTGCTCTTGCTCTACCTCGTCGTCGCCAGATAAAAGACAACGGGGGCCGAAGCCCCCGTCGCCCATCCCCCTCGTCATACCTTGTCAGGCAGCTTCCTTCATCGCCGCCGGATGCGCCTGGCGGTGATACAGGAATTCCAGCACCGCGCTGCGGTACTCGATGTACAGCGGATCGTGCGCCAGCGCGACTCGGTCGCGCGGACGGTCGAGTCGCACATGGACGATGTCGCCGATCGTCGCTGCCGGGCCATTCGTCATCATTACGATGCGGTCCGACAGGAGCACGGCCTCATCCACATCGTGCGTCACCATGACCACCGTCGATTCCGTCTCGGCCACGATCTTCAGCAGCTCGTCCTGCAAATGCGCGCGCGTCAATGCATCCAGCGCACCGAAGGGCTCGTCCATCAGGAGCACCTTCGGTTCCATCGACAACGCGCGGGCGATGCCGACACGCTGCTTCATGCCGCCGGAAATTTCGTGCGGGCGCTTCTGCTCGGCATGTGTCAGACCGACCAATGCAAGTGCGGCCTTGGTGCGTTCTTTCAGCTTGGCCTTGCTTGCGGTCGCGCCAAAGACGCGCTCCACTGCCAGATAGACGTTCTCGTAGCAGGTCAGCCACGGCAGCAACGAATGGTTCTGGAACACGACTGCGCGTTCCGGGCCTGGGCCTGCGATCTCCCGATTGGCGCACAACAGGGTGCCGTCGGTTGCCGTGAGCAGGCCGGCAATCAGGTTCAGCAGCGTCGACTTGCCGCAACCCGAGTGGCCGATCAGCGTCACGAACTCGCCCTTCTTCACATTCAGGTTGATGTCGCGCAGCGCGTGGAAGGTTCCCTTGCTGGTGTGGAACACCATCTCCGCCTTCTGGATTTCGATGAACTTGCTTGTGTTGTCCATGATGCGCTCCTTAATTGCGGACGTCTTCGTAGGTGAATGCCTTGGCGATGGCGACCAGCGCCTGTTCCAGCAGGAGGCCGACCACACCGATCACGACGATGGCGATGATGATGTGCGGCACGTTCAGGTTATTCCACTCGTCCCACACCCAGAAGCCGATGCCTACGCCGCCGGTCAGCATTTCCGCCGCGACGATCACCAGCCATGCGGTGCCGATCGCCAGGCGCACGCCGGTCAGCATGTAGGGCAGCACCGATGGGAACAGGATCTTGGTCACGATCTTCCATTCGGACAGGTTGAGCACCTTGGCGACATTCATGTAATCCTGCGGCACGCGTTGCACGCCGACGGCGGTGTTGATGATCATCGGCCAGATCGAGCAGATGAAGATCGCCCAGATCGCCGCCGGATTCGCCGCCTTGAATACCAGCAGGCCGATCGGCAGCCATGCGAGCGGCGACACCGGTTTCAGCAGGCTGACGATGGGATTGAACATGCCCGCAAGGAACTTAAAACGGCCGATCATGAAGCCCAGCGGGATGCCGACCAGCGCGGCCATGCCGAAGCCCATACCGACCCGCTTGAGCGAGGACCACAGGTTCCAGCCGATGCCCTGGTCATTGGGCCCCTTCTGGTAGAACGGATCGGAGAACAGCTTGATCGCATGCTCCAGCGTCACCATGGGCGTAGGAAAGCCGTTGCTCTTGGCGGCGACGATTTCCCATACGAGGACCAGCAGGGCTAGGCCGAAGATGGGCGGAAGTACCGCAAGGACGAAGGGCTTCAAGGACATCTTCCTTTCAGGTGTGGGTGCCACGACCTGCTTCTTCGCCATTTTCTTTGGCGGTGATTCGGACACCGGCTCGACCGGCTTGTTCAGTACGTTTTCCATGACTGCGCTCATGATGGCCTCTTAAACTTTGATCTTGAAGGAACCTGCATACATCTTCGGGTTCTTGCCGTCCCACACCACGCCATCGATCAGTTTGGAGGACCGCATCGGATCCTTCGGCACGCTCACCTTGGCCATGTTGGCCGCATCCTTGTACAGGTCGATCTGGTTGATCTGCTTCGCAACGGCCAGGTAATCGACGTCTTCCTTCAGCAGTCCCCAACGGCGATGCTGGGTCAGGAACCACATGCCGTCGGACAGGTACGGGAAGTTCACATAGCCGTCATTGAAGAACTTCATGTGGTTCGGATCGTCCCAGGTCTTGCCCAGGCCGTTCTGATAGCGGCCGAGGATGCGCTGGTTGATGGCATCGACGCTGGTGTTGACGTAGGACTTGTCGGCCACGGTTTCGGCCATCTTCATCTTGTTCTGCAGTCCCGCATCGATCCACTTGCTGGCTTCGAGCACCGCGGCAGTCATGGCGCGCGCCGTGTTCGGATATTTCTTTACCCACTCGGCCGTCGTGCCGAGGACCTTTTCCGGATGGTCTTTCCAGATGTCCTGCGTGGTGACGCCGGTGATGCCGATGCCGTCCATGATGGCGCGATGGCCCCAGGGCTCACCCACGCAGTAGCCGTCCATATTGCCGACGCGCATGTTGGCAACCATCTGCGGCGGCGGCACGGTAATGATCTTTGCATCCTTCATCGGGTCGATGCCGTGCGCAGCAAGCCAGTAATACAGCCACATCGCGTGCGTGCCGGTCGGGAAGGTCTGCGCGAAGGTGTACTCGCGCTTCTCGGCCTGCATCAGCTTGGCCAGCGAAGCACCGTCCACGGCGCCCTTGTCGGAAAGTTTTTTCGACAGGGTGATGGCCTGACCGTTGTGGTTCAAGGTCATCAGCATTGCCATGTCTTTCTTCGGTCCGCTCATGCCGAGATGCAGGCCGTAGACGAGGCCGTACAGTACGTGCGCCGCATCCAGTTCGCCGTTGACCAGCTTGTCGCGCACCGCCGCCCAGGATGCTTCCTTGGTCGGCGTGATCTTGATGCCGTATTTTTTGTCGATGCCCAATACGGATGCCATGACGACCGAAGCGCAGTCGGTCAGCGGAATGAAGCCGACCTTGACTTCTTCTTTCTCAGGTTTGTCGGAGCCTGCGGCCCATGCGCCTTGCGTGGCCAGTCCTCCGAAGGCGCCTGCAGTCATTGCGGCACCTGCCTTGATCAGGCTGCGACGAGTCAGGTTCGTTTTGGATCCTTTTATAGTCATGATTTCCTCATGAATGATTTCGAAACTGGCAAAAAGAAAGGCGTCCGTCACTGCGAGTCGAAACGCGCGTGAACGGACGCCTTTGTCCAAACCACCCTCACCAACTTTGGTCAGGACGGGGTATTCAGTCGGTGCGCCGTCGTTGGCGCTTGATCCCTAATTGCAAGTGGTGTGCCAACGATTGTCAGCCGGTTTCCTACATATTTGATCCAGATTAAGCGGGATTGGCGCACTCATTTCGTGCGTTGCATTAAAAAAGGGCGCTCAGATGAGCAGATCGACGACATCGAGCATGCGTTGCGCCACTTCGGACAGCTTCAGGTTCTTGTCCATCGCGAGGCGGCGCAGCTTCTTGTATGCCTCGTCCTCGGTGCAATGATGGCGCTCCATGAGCAAACCCTTGGCGCGTTCGATGACCTTGCGTTCGGCAAGCTTGAGCTTGGTTTCGGAGAGCTCATGGCGAAGCTTCTGGTCCACCTCGAATCGCGCGATGGCCACGTCGAGCACCGCCTTCACCCGCTCTGCCGAGAGGCCTGCCACGACATAGGCAGAGACGCCTGCCTCAATGGCAGCATGCATCTTTTCCCTGTCGTTGTCCTCGGTGAAGCAGACGATGGGGCGACGATCATTGGCAGTGGCGGACACTACCTTTTTCAGCGCGGCGTCGGACTGTTCGTCGACGATGATCACGTCGGGCTGCAGTTGCGCGATTTGCTCTTCCAGGTCGGCATCCGGCGGCAGCGCCGCGAGGATGTTGTAGCCGCTTTCGAGCAGACCGATGCGGATCGCGCGGGCCCGTTCCGCCTGCAGTTGCGCGGCCCGGTCCGCGCCTTCGGGAACGACGAGTGAGTTGATGACAACGATCTTGAGCTGTTTGGAGTCGTTCATGGTATGAGAACCTCTGTGCGCTAATCCTATAAAATAGGGCTTTGCAAGAACCTTGCCATCCAGCCCCCCATCCCATGCTTGTCCTCGGCGTCGAATCCTCCTGTGACGAAACCGGCCTGGCGTTGTACGACACACAACGCGGCCTCCTTGCGCACGCCCTGCATTCGCAGGTCGCCATGCATGAGGAATACGGCGGCGTGGTGCCGGAACTGGCGTCGCGCGACCACATCCGGCGCGCGATTCCCTTGCTGGAACAGGTGTTGGCAAAAGCGGAAGTCACACGTCCGGCAATCGATGCAATCGCGTATACACAAGGACCGGGCCTGGCCGGCGCACTGCTGGTCGGCGCCTCGGTCGCCTGCGGACTCGGCCTCGCGCTCGACCGGCCTGTGCTGGGTGTCCATCACCTCGAAGGCCACCTGCTCTCCCCGCTGCTATCGAAGGATCCGCCCTCCTTCCCGTTTGTTGCCTTGTTGATCTCGGGCGGTCACACGCAACTGATGCGCGTGGACGGCGTTGGCCAGTACACCCTGCTCGGTGAAACGATGGATGACGCTGCAGGTGAAGCTTTTGACAAGTCGGCCAAGCTGCTCGGCCTCGGCTATCCCGGCGGTCCGGCAATTTCGCGCCTGGCCGAATTCGGCGATCCGGGCACCTACAAGCTGCCGCGTCCGATGCTGCACTCCAAGGATCTCAACTTCAGCTTCTCGGGCCTGAAGACCGCCGTCCTGACGCTCGTGAAAAACCATGTGGTGAATATCTGCGAACAGGACAAGGCAAACATCGCGCGCGCCTTCGTCGACGCCATCGTGGATGTGCTGGTCGCAAAATGCCTGTCCGCGCTGAAGGAAACCGGCCTGAAGCGGCTGGTGATCGCCGGCGGCGTCGGCGCCAACCGGCAGCTGCGGGAAGCGTTGAACGCGGCGGCGCAGAAACGGCGCTTCCGTGTGTTCTATCCCGAGCTGGAATTCTGCACCGACAATGGCGCGATGATCGCTTTCGCGGGGGCGATGCGCCTGCAGATCAATCCGCAGGCGGCCAAGCGCGATTATGGGTTCAATGTCCGTCCGCGCTGGCCACTGGACGAACTACGCGTGGTCTGACTTACTTCTTCTTGCTGCCGATCCGGCTTTCCTTGCCGGCCAGCAGGTTGGCGATGTTCTGGCGGTGACGGTAGATGAGCAGTGCGCTCATGATGCCGACCGCCAGCAACTTGGCATCCACGCCGAACAGCAGGCCGTAGTAAAACGGCGCAAAAATGCTGGCCACCAGGGCCGCCAGCGAGGAATAACGGAAGGCATACGCAATCACCAGCCACGTCACCAGCGTCGCAAGCCCGAGCCAGCCATTCAAACCAAGCAGCACGCCCAGTGCCGTCGCCACGCCCTTGCCGCCGACAAAGCGGAAGAACACAGGCCACAGGTGGCCAAGAAACACCGCCACTGCCACCAATGCGATACCTGCGTCGCCAACGCCATACTGCTCGCCGAAACGCATCGCCAGCCACACGGCAAGCCAGCCCTTGAAACCATCCCCCAGCAGCGTCAGCGCCGCCGCGGCCTTGTTGCCGCTGCGCAGGACGTTGGTTGCGCCCGGATTCTTCGATCCGTAGGTGCGCGGGTCGGCCAGGCCGAAGAGGCTGCTGACGACGACAGCGAACGAGACGGAGCCGATCAGGTAGGCGGCGATGGCAAACAGCACTGTGGACATTCTCTCCCTTTCAGATTGTTGGGTACGCGGCGCTCACTCGTCGAGCGCGCAATTGACCGTTTTGACCGGCAGGACGTTGGCGAGGGCTTTCGGATCGATGCCGACCAGATAGCCGCGCCTGCCGCCGTTGATATAGATCTTGTCCAGCGCGAGGATGCTTTCCTCGACATAGACAGGCATGGCCTTGCGGGTACCGAAAGGCGAGGTTCCCCCGACCAGGAAGCCGGAATGGCGGTTCGCCACCTCCGGCTTGCAGGGCTCGACGGACTTGCAGCCGATCTGGCGTGCCAGGTTCTTGGTCGACACCTTGCGGTCGCCGTGCATCAGCACGACCAGGGGCTTGGCCGCTTCGTCCTGCATGATCAGCGTCTTGACCACATGATGCTCGTCCACACCCAGTTCGCGCGAGGAGACGGCGGTGCCCCCGTGCTCTTCATAGGTGTAGGGATGCTCGGTGAATGCGACGCCCTGCTTGCGCAGGAATTGCGTGGCGGGCGTTTCGGATACGTGTTCTTTCTTTGCCATGGCACGTGCCAAAAAATTTTGGCCACAATTATGCAGCAAGAACAGCGGTTTTCGACCTTCCTTGCGCTTTTGTCATGCCGCCGACAGGAG
Organism: Noviherbaspirillum sp. ST9; assembly: GCF_048799745.1. Taxonomy (NCBI): domain Bacteria; kingdom Pseudomonadati; phylum Pseudomonadota; class Betaproteobacteria; order Burkholderiales; family Oxalobacteraceae; genus Noviherbaspirillum; species Noviherbaspirillum sp. ST9. The sequence continues at coordinate 407,633 of NZ_JBLWFR010000007.1, forward strand.
CGGCTGGCGGCACAGCAGTTCGCAGAAAGCGGCCGGCGGCACTGGCTTGCTGTAGTAGTAGCCCTGTGCGAACACGCACTGCCGCGCGCGCAGGAAAGCGGCCTGATCGGCCGTCTCCACCCCCTCGGCAATCACTTTGAGGTTCAGGCTGTGCGCCATGGCGATGATGGCATTGGTGATCGCCGCATCATGCTGCGCCTGTCCGATCCCGCGCACGAAAGACTGGTCGATCTTGAGCGCATGGATGGGGAAACGCTTCAGGTAGGACAGACTCGAGTAACCGGTGCCGAAGTCATCCACCCAAAGCTGCACGCCCATTTCGCTCAGCTGCGTGAGCGGCACCAGGTTTTCCTCGCTCGGATGCATCAGGAAGTTTTCGGTGATCTCCAGCTCCAGCGCTGCCGCCGGCACGCCCGTTTCCAGCAGGATGCGCTCGACACTGCCGACAAAATCCGGCTGAAGCAATTGGCGCGCTGACAGATTCACGGCCATGCACAACTCCGTATGCCCTGCATCGCGCCAGCGCCGCAATTGCAGGCACGCCTCGCGCAAGACCCATTCACCGATCTGGGTGATCAATCCTGTTTCCTCGGCAATCGGAATGAATTCCGCCGGAGGAATGAAGCCGCGATCCGGCTGCAACCAGCGCAGCAGGGCTTCCGCTGAAACGATCTTGCCGCGCTCCATGTCGACCTGCGGCTGGTAATGCAGGCTGAATTCGCCGCGGGAGATCGCCTGGCGCAGCTGGTTGGCGATCGCAAGCCGGTACTGCGCGGCGACATTCAGGCTTTGCATGAAGAACTGATAGTTGCCGCGTCCCTTGCCCTTGGCATGGTACATCGCGGTGTCCGCCGCGCGCATGAGCGTGTCCGCATCCTCGCCGTCGTCGGGATAGAGGCTGATGCCGATACTGCAGCCTGCATGCAATTCGTGACTGTTGACGTAGAAAGTGCTCCTGAGTTCATCGAGGATTTTCTGCGCCACCGACGCGGCAGCATGGTCATCATCGATGGATGGCAGCACCAGCACGAATTCATCGCCGCCAAGGCGGGCAAGCGTATCGCCGCGGCGCAGGCATCGCTGCAAGCGTTCGGCAACCATCTGCAGCAACTGGTCGCCAACCTGATGGCCGAGCGAGTCATTGATGTGCTTGAAATCGTCCAGGTCGATGAACATCACCGCGACGGATTTCACGATGCGCTGCGATTGCGCAACCGCCTGCCGCAGCCTGTCCAGCAGCAGCGCACGGTTAGGCAGGCCGGTCAGGGTGTCGTGGTGCGCCATGTAGCTGATACGGTGCTCGGCCTGCTTGCGCTCGATCGCGATGCCGGCAATGCGCGCGGCAAAATCGGCCAGCCGCAATTCGGCCGGCAAGGGGGTGCGCACCTGCCGGTAATACATGGCGAAGGTTCCCAGCACCGTGCCCTGCTGCGACAGGATCGGCGTCGACCAGCACGCGCGCAAGTCGTGCCGCAAGGCGGCATCCCGATAGTCCCGCCACAAGGGATCGTGTTCGATGTCGTTGACAACCACGCGCCGGCCGAGATGCACGGCGGTGCCGCAGGAGCCGGCAGCAGGCCCGATGGGCATCGCTTCAAGAAGTTCAACGCAGGCGACCGGCAGGCCGGCCACCGCCCCCGCGCGCATGCGCTGGCCGTCTTCCGCAAGCAGCATCACCGATCCGATCATGCCTTCGGACTGCGACTCGATCACGCCGACGAGACAGGTCAGCACGTCATGCAGTGAAGCGCCAGTGGTAATCATTTCGAGCACACGTGCCTGGCCGACGTGCAATGCCTCGGCCTGCTTCTGTTCGCTGATTTCCTTGCCCGTGCCGCGGTAGCCGCGGAACACGCCGTCATCGTCGAACAGCGGTTCGCCGCTGATGCTGAACCAGTGCCACCGTCCGTCCTCCGCATGCACCTTGTATTCGAGGTCCCGGAACGGCAGGTGTGCCTTGAGGATACGCACGTGCTCCTCCCAGGCCGTCGGGTCGAGCGTGCCCTCATCGATGGCAAGATCGCGGCGCGTCTTGCCGATCAGGTGCTCCGGTACCATTCCGCCGACGCGACCGACACCCTCCGACATAACCGTAAACCGGAAATGTTCGTCCTGTTCCCAGTACCAGTCCGAGGACAAGTCGGTCAGGCTGCGGAAGCGCTCCTCGCTCCGGATCAGCGCCTGCTCGGCGCGCTTGCGCTGGATGAACTGGCCGATCTGGCTGCCGATGACCTGCATCATGCCGATCATTTCCTCGTCAGGCATGCGCGTTTCGCGGCTGAAGAATGCCATGACGCCGGCGACGCTGCCGCCCAGCAGGACGGGGACGGCAAAGCTGCCATGCAAGCCGATCTGCGCCGCTTCACGCGGACGCCGGAACGCCGGCTCCGCCGTCACATCGGGCACCCAGAGCGGTTGCTGCGAGCGGACGATCAGTGCAGGCAGTCCGGTAGACACCGAGACCGCATTCTTCCTCGCCGTCGCCACGAACGCGGTTGGGGCAACGGAGGCGGATTCCCATGCCTGCATCAGCCTGAACGTATCCGCGTTCTCGTCGACTTCCCACAGTTCACCGATTTCCCAGCCAAAGTTCGTGCAGATCGATTCGAGCAGCGGCAATGCCGCCTGGACCAGGGACGTGGCGTCGGCCAGGACACGCGTGACCGCGAACTGGACCGCCTGTCGCTGCTCCGCGCGACGCCTGTCGGTCATGTCGCGTATGTTGCATTGAATGACGCGTGCTTCGTCGACCTGGTACGCGCTGCTGACGAATTCGACGACGAGTTCATGCCCATCGCGCGTTTGCAGCGGCAGCGAGTCGTGCCGTACTGAATCTTTTTCCTGCAATTCCTGGAAGAGCGCATGGCATTCCGGCCGGTGCCTGAAGGGCATGACGTCGCGGATGCATTTGCCGACGAATTCCTCATAACGATAGCCGAGCATCTGGAGCAGGCAGGTATTCACATCCGTCACTACGCCAGACGCGGAATGCAGCAACAGGATGCCGTCCTTCGCCGTTTCGAACAGGCGGCGGTAATGCGCTTCGGACAGCTGGAGCTCACGCTCTATCCTGCGCCGCTCGGCGTTTTCCTCTTCCAGGTCAGTGTAGAGGCGGGCATTGTCGAGCGAGATGGCCGCCTGCGAGGAAAGCAGTTCCAGCACTCCGAGCGCGTCCGCCGAAAATGCGCCGGCGAGGAGGTTGTTTTCCAGGTACAGCAGGCCGACCAGTTCCGCCTGCCGGAAGATCGGCTGGCAAAGGACGGACTTCAGGTGGTTCGACGCAATATAGGGATCGGAGGCGAACCGCGCGTCGGCCACCGCGCTCTCGAGCAGGACTTTCTGTCGCGTGCGCCAGACATAGTTAACCAGGGTCACCGGCAACAACGGCGTCGACGACAGCCGGAGCGCATTGAGGCGACGTGCCTGCACGACGCCGCGCTCATCCAGCACCGCTTCCGCCTCGATCGCCAGGTCGGCGCCATGCTGAAGGATGACATACCCCTTCTGCGCGCCCGCCTGCTCGATCACAACCTGGAGCAACCGCGACAATAGCCGGTCGAAGGCAATCTCGCCGGACAGTGCCTGGGATGCCTTGATGACGGCAAGTGCGTCCAGCTGCAGGGTGCCTCGCGGCAGGGAGTCGTCGGCAAGGACGGTGTCGCTTCCCTGCAACTGCGGATACAACGATTCGAGCTGACGTACTTTTCCGGCTGCGCCCCAGCGCGCGTAACAGGCGTGCGCATGCCGAAGGTAGGCGTCCGCACTGCGCCCGGAACCGCGCGTACGATAAAAATAGGCGGCCAGCTCATTGGCAAGCGCCTCGTCCTGCATGAAACCGTGCAGCGCCGCAAGACGAATCGCCTGCTCGTAACGCTGCATCGCGTCAAGATCGCGGCCCTCGATGCGCGCCATTTCCGCAGCGACCATCGCATACCGGTGCAGGAAATTCTGCGGGCAATTTTTTGCCCACAGGCGCAAGCGTTTCTGATGCTCATTCAGGATGCCGGCATACTCCAGCTGCCGCTCTGCATCGACCTGGGTGTAGATCGCCGTCAACGTCAGCGCCTGGTAAAAGGTGCAGCTTGCCTCGATCGGCATCGACGTCATCACGTCTTGCATTTTCATTGCCAGCCGGGACGCATCGAGCGCATCCCCGTAGCGGCGATACAGGTAGCTCGCGATGAGCTTCATGACGTGGTAGAAGGCAGTCCCGGAGCGAAACCGCGTCCGCTCGAACGACTGCAGGCATTCCTCCTCGTCGAACCTGTCGTCGCTGAAGCCGGCCTGCTCTGTCGTCGCCCCCTTCATGCTTGCGACGAACTGTTGCTCGAGCCGGATCGCGCGCCACGCTGCATCATTGCGGCTTTGCTGCGCGAAGGCGGCGTATCCCTGCAAGCCCTTGGCGACTTTATCCAGGGAATCCCCCTTCTCGATCATCTGCCAGGGCGTCCGGTACGACGAGTAGCCCGCCCATACGAGATCGCCAACCTCGAGGCAGGCCCGGAACCCCTCTTCCATCAGGGCGATGTTGTCAGCGAAGGGCTTGTGCCAGAAGTTGAGGTAATTGCCGTGCAGGAAAAGCAATGCTCCCCGCATCCGCACATCATTGAATTTTTCGTTCAGGCGCAGGCCCAACCCGGAGAACGCATAGCCGGACGCAAGGTCGCCGAGCCGCGATGCGAGTAGCATGCCGTAGCCGCTGTAGGCCACGCAGGATTTTGCGGTGTTCCCATATTCCAGCGACAGATTCACTGCCTTGAGAATGAGCAGCGGATAGAGCCGATTGCGTGCGACAAAGGCACAGGGAAGCATCTCCACGAGCAACGCGATGGTGGCGGCTGCGGCCTTGTTCGCGGCGGCCGGCAGATCGAACAGGTCTGCCGGCGAGCGTCCGGCCAGACCGGCAGCGATGCGCACGCGTTCCTTATCTTCCAGCATGGCGATTTCCGTATCGTCGGACGGAATTGCGAGTCCGAAGAGTTGCAATCCGGCGCATCCTGCCGCTACCGCTTCGTCGAAGCGGCCTGCCGTCTGGCACAGTCCCATGCGTAGTCCGTAGACGCGCGCCCGGTCAAGTGGTGCGGAAGCGTGTTGCAGGAGGAGTCCGAACAAGGCCTCGGCGCGTTCGCCATCCCCGCTCAGGTACTCGCATTCGGCGAGTTCGAAATGAATGTCAAAAGCGCGCCCAGGATCCGTTGTCCAGATTTCGGACGCCAGAAGGGAGACCGATCTTCGGAGATAGTTGCGCGCGGCGGCGTAGGCAATCGCCGATTTGGCTTTCCTTCCGGCGAGCCGGTTGAGCCGGCAGAGCAGTTCTCGCTCGGTCCTGTCAATGGACGCCTCAGTGCACTGGTTGAATTGGTTAACGACGTCGAACACCTGCTCCTCTGCCTGTTCAGCAGTAAAGGCGGCAATGCAGGCCCGTCCGATGTCCAGATGAAGCGCACCGCGCCCGCTGGCATCAATCATGGAGTACGCGGCTTCCTGCACCCTGTCGTGCAGGAATTTGTAGTCGTCACCGACGCGCAGGACGAGGCCCGCGCGCAGCGGTTCCGCAAGCACTGCCGGCAGGTCCTGTGCGGCGCATTCGAGCGCCGCGGCCAACAGTTGGGCGCGGGCGCGTGTACCGAGGCAGGCAAAGCGTTGCAATGCTTGCTGTGCCTCGGGAGACATCCGCATGAGCTTGCCGATCATGAACTCGGCCACGTTATCCGTGAAACCGTACGCTTCGATTCGCGGCATGTCCCAGCGCCAGGCCGACAGTCTTCGATCGAACGCGATCAGGTGCTGCTCGTGCAATGCGGATAGGAACTGGATCGCGAAAAAGGGATTGCCTCCGGTCTTTTCGCTGATGAGCCGCGCGAGTGGCAGCGTGTGCTGTTCGTCGCAATGAAGCGCATCGGACAGCAGCGCATTGATCGCCCGGTCAGGTAGCGCATCCAGCACGATCTCGGTGACCGGCGCCCGTCCCTCGCGCAATGCATCGATACTCAGGCGGAAGGGATGCGCAGCGCTTACCTCGCTGCTGCGGTAGACGCAAACCGGCATGAAATAGCGCATGTCCGGGTGAAGCAGCAAGCTTTCGATCAGTGCAAGGCTGGCCGGATCGGACCATTGGAGGTCGTCCAAGAACAGGACCAGCGGATGCTCCTTCCGCGCGAACACGCCAATGAACTGGCGGAAGACGATGCCGAAGCGATTCCGTGCTTCCGTCGCGGGAAGCTCAGGCACAGGTTGCTGCGCACCGATGATCAGCTCGACCGTCGGGATGACATCGACGATCAGTTGTCCGTTGACGCCAAGCGCCTCCTGCAATTCATGACGCCATTGGCTGATGCGCTCCTCGCTTTGCGCAAGCAGTTCCAGCACCAGCGCGGCAAATGCCTGAACGATCGTGGAGTAAGGAATATCCCGCTTGTACTGGTCGAATTTCCCGGATGCGAAAAGCGCCTGCTCGCGGGCGATCGGTTTGTACAGCTCGTTGACGAGCGCGGATTTTCCGATGCCGGAGTAACCGGTCACCAGCACCAGTTCCGGACGCCCTTCGCCCACGACACGCTCGAACGCCAGGCGCAACAGTTCGATTTCCTTGTCGCGCCCGTACAGTTTCTGCGGCAACTGGAAGTGCGACGGCACATCGTGGCGGGCAAGGACAAAGGAATCGATGCTGCCATGCTCGTCCCACTGACGGCCACATTCCTGCAGGTCATGCAGGAGGCCCTCGGCACTCTGATAGCGCGCTTCCGGCTCCTTCGCCAGCAGTTTCATGACGATCGCCGACAACGCCGGCGGCAGGAGAAGATGCAAGTCCGACGGAGGAAGCGGCATACGCGCGATGTGGCAGTAAATCCACCCCATGGCATCGTCGGCCTTGAAGGGCAGCCGCCCTGTGAGCATCCGGTAGAAAATGACGCCGAGCGCATAAAGGTCCGTCCGCCGATCGGGTATCCGGTTCATCCGCCCGGTCTGCTCCGGCGCCATCGTGGATTGCGGTACACCCTCGTCGATTGCCGCATTCTGCTGCTGTCCGGGCAATGCTTCGGCATACCCCAGACCGACAAGGCATGCTGCTCCTGCCGCCTCGTCCACAAAGATGCAGCCAGGCTCCAACCCCTTGTGCATGATGCCCCGTGCGTGCAGGTCCGCGACGGCAGTGACGACTTGGGAAGCAATCGAAAGGAAGCGGCGCGGCTCCATTGGACTACCGCATAGCGCGGACAAGGGTTCGCCACCGGGCTCCCCCAGGATTAGTGCGGGCCGCCCTTCGCATGTGTCGATCGCCACATGTTTGGCGACGAACACGGAGTCGATTGCGCTCCCAATGGCAAATGCATTGCGCAGCCAGTCCACGTGGCGAGAGCCATAGTGCTCGGGGACGAGATGCACGAGAACGGAGCGGCCGTCATCCGTGCGCTGCCCCCGGCACAGAATCCCTATGCTGCCGACGTGCAGGATCTTGCTTACCGAATACATCCCGTCCCCGATCGTGCGCAAATGGCTTGCGCGTTTTCTTGTGCAGCCGATTTTGCTCGACTGATCCTGTTTCCAACTTGAAAGTCTCCTTCATCCAGCCTAATGGAGTATTTCTCCGGATACAAGTAGTAGCGCGCACGGTACGTTCTTTTGGAATGGCCTCTCTATTGCGGAGTTATCAAGTGAGCAAGACCGCGCATTCCTGTTGACCGGCCTCAAGGATGTGTTCAAAAGGCGCTTGCATTCAAGCCTGTTCGCGACGTGTGTGATAAATAAGGCAAGGCACTGCAGAACACCTTTAACGAAAGTTTTTTGTGCGGCGCACAAAAAGTGCTTGACATCGAAGAATCCATCCATAAAATAGGAATTGTTGCGGCGCACAATAACGTGGCCGCCCCTCATTCCCGCCTACTTTCAAGGAGCGAACCATGTTTACCCTTCCCGAACAGTTTTCCAATGCTGCCAAAGCCAATTTCGAAGCACAGCTGTCCCTGATCACCAACCTGACCAGCAAGGCGTTCGAGAGCGTCGAAAAGGTCGTCGACCTGAACCTGAACGTGGCGAAGGCTTCCCTCGAAGATTCGTCCATTGCCGCCCGCCAGCTGCTGAGCGCCAAGGATCCGCAAGAATTCTTCTCGCTGTCCGCCGCTCAGGCCCAACCCGCTGCCGCCAAGGCCATCGCCTACGGTCGCCATCTCGCAGGCATTGCGACCAGCGCCCAGGCTGAGCTGACCCGCGCGACGGAAGAGCAAATTGCTGAAACCGGCCGCAAGATGACGGCACTGGTGGAAGACGTGTCGAAGAACGCACCGGCAGGTTCCGAAAACGTGATCGCCATCGTCAAGTCCGCCATCGGCAACGCCAACGCCGGCTACGAACAGTTCAACAAGACTGCCAAGCAGGCCGCTGAAGTGATCGAAGCGAACGTGAATTCGGCAGTCAACCAGTTCACGCAAGCCGCAGAAAAGACCACCAGCCGCGCACGCAAGTAATCCTGCGCAGTGGCAGAAATGAAAACGGGCCGTTGGCCCGTTTTTTTTTGCAGTTCAGCGTCGCGCCGCCGGCGCCCTGCGATAGGGAGGCGAGCCCTCCACGCCTGTCATCACATCCGCGAATACTCGCTCAACGTCGGGCACGTCCTTCAGCCGACTCTCCATGTCGGATGCCTGCTCCCGCCGTTCGACACATCCTTCAATCCAGACAAAACGCCGCTTGACCGTGATCCACAGGCTAGCCGCACCGTGTACGGTCACATGCTTCCGGATATAGCGCGCGATCTCCGCGTCATACCGGTAGGCATTCGGTTCGACGCATGCACCAGACAGCCAGCAGGATGTGCCCCGCTCGGCCCGCGCATGCGATTCGGCTTTCATTTCAGTGTCGGTCAGCAAGGGACCAAGGGGTACCGGACACCCAGGCATGGTGTCGGCTATCTGGAAGAACGGATCGTCGAACCAGTTCCGAAGCGCGGTGTTGTCGGCATAGGCAGCGCCGGACGCTGTCAAGGCAAGCGCGAATAACAGGCGCATGCCGCGTCAGGGAAGTCAGATGTGTGTCACCAGATAGGTAGCCGCGAAGGTGGCGGCAACGAGGACAAGGTAAGAAATCGTACGCAAGCTTTCCATGGCAGTCATCCGGGGAAATTCACTATTGGTCAACTGTATCAACTTCTGCGCCTGGCTAAATTGAGATTAAGCAATGGTTTTCTGCCCCGATTCACTGTCCTGAAAAATGCGTGTCCTACTCCGTGTCCTGGGATGTATCAGTCACGTCCAGCGTCTTCATCCGCAGGATCATGATCGTGACACCGACAGCGATGGCAAGCAGCATGCCCTTGAGCAGGACAGGCTTGACGAGGTAAACCGAGTACAGCATGGAAGGCCATAAAAGCACCATGCTCACGATTTTCGCCCGCTTCGGCAGCGCCCGCTTGTCCTCGAAATTGCGGAGATATTCACCGAAGATCGGATGATTCCGCAGCCACCGGTGCATGCGGTCCGAGCCGCGCATAAAGCATGCCGATGCAAGCAGAAGAAAAGGCGTGGTCGGAAGCAGCGGCAGGAAAACTCCAAGGATCGCCAGTACGACAGCAATGCAACCAACGACATTGAGCAGGATTTTCATCTGGTGCTGACTGGCGGCTAACCGCGCGGATGATGCACCGCGTGCAACTTCTTCAAGCGCTCGCGAGCCACATGGGTGTAGATCTGCGTCGTCGAAATGTCCGCATGCCCCAGCAGCAGTTGCACTACCCGCAGGTCAGCACCGTGGTTAAGCAGGTGCGTGGCGAATGCGTGCCGCAGGGTATGCGGTGACAAGGGTGCATTGATTGCAGCACGTAGCGCATGCTTCTTGATGAGCGTCCAAAACATTTGGCGTGTCATGGCGCCGCCGCGTGCAGTGACAAACAGCGCATCGTCGACTTGCCCGTTGAGGATCGCGGGACGCCCCTCCTTCAGGTAACGCTCGATCCAGGCGCGCGCCTCTTCACCGAATGGCACGAGGCGTGTTTTGCTGCCCTTTCCGGTGATTCGGAGCACGCCTTCGTTCATGCCGACTTCGATCGTCTTGAGCAAGACCAGCTCGGAAACGCGCAGGCCGCTGGCATACATCAGCTCGAGCATGGTCCGGTCGCGCAAGCCCAACGGCGAATTTAAGTCAGGCGCCGCGAGCAATGCCTCAACTTGCGCCTCCGACAGCGTCTTCGGATATCGCGGCGGTTGCTTGGCCGACCTGATCTTGAGGCATGGATCTTCAGTGACTCGGTTCTGGCGCAGTGCAAGCTGATAAAAACGCTTCAACACGGCGAGCCGGCGATTTGCCGAAGTCGCCTTGGTGTCCGCGTGCCGAGACGCAAAATACGCATTGATATCGGCGTCGGCCGCCGCATACAGACTCTTCCCCCGTTCCGCATCGAGCCAGGTGGCAAACAAGATCATGTCTCGCCGATAGGCGTCGAGCGTATTCCTCGCGAGGCCGTCTTCCAGCCACAAGGTGTCGCAAAATTCGTCAATCGACGCCTGGCTTGCGGTTGGCGCGACTGTCATCGATAGCCCTTGACGCCCTCATGGACGAGCAGCCACCGCTTCACGCCGATATGGAAGCCGGTTTCGTCGTCATGATTGGAAAAGCCGCCCAAGCCACCAGAGGCGGTGACGCGATGGCAGGGAATAATGAGCGGAAACCAGTTGGCGCCACAAGCTTGCCCTACGGCGCGCGGCGCGGAGCGAATCAGCTTTGCCACTTGACCATAGGTCAACACCTCCCCGCGCGGGATGCCGGAAATGGCATCCCAAACACGGCGTTGGTACGCAGTGCCAACCTCAGGCAAAGGCAGGTCAAACCTGAAATCTGGATCCTTCAGGTATTGCTTCACCTGCCGGGCGGCACGTTCAGACAATGCGTCCGCAGGCGCTTTCTCATTAAAGCTGCGAGGGAGATACACCAGTTCGCGTAACACTCCCGCATTTGTGCGAATACCTAGCGCACCAAAGGGAGCCTCGATAATGGCGGAAAATAATTGGCTGTTCTGCTGTACATGCATCGCGCTAGGATAAATCAAAATCCCGGACGTTTCCGCATCTCGACGCGGAACAGGCCGCAAAGAAAATCGGCGTGTCCGTTTCCGAACACGCCGATTGGCTGGATGCTATCGAACTTACTCTTCGAATGCTTCCTCGCGCTTCTTGCGCAATTGCGGGCTAAGCACGACGATCATCGCCAACGCTGCGAGCACCAGCATCGTGGCCGAGATCGGACGCTGCAGGAAGACCATCGGATCGCTGCGCGACAGCAGCAGCGCGCGGCGCAGGTACTCTTCCATCATCGGTCCGATGATGAAGCCCAGCAGCATCGGTGCCGGCTCCATTTCCAGCTTGGCGCAGATGTAGCCGAACAAACCGAAGCCCGCCATCATGAACACGTCGAACTCGCTGTTGTTCAGGCTGAACACACCGATCGCACAGAACACCAGGATGCCCGGGAACAGGAAGTGGTACGGCACCATGATCATGCGCACCCACAAGCCGATCATCGGCAGGTTCAGCACGATCAGGAAGAAGTTGCCGATCCACATCGAGGCGATGATGC
>NZ_JBLWFR010000106.1:0-648 GCF_048799745.1 Noviherbaspirillum sp. ST9
CCATGAAAAAAAGGAAGGAAAGGATGAAAAAATTCTACGTACTACGATTTTCCCTTTTTGTTCTGTGTCTGCTTTTTAGCCTGGGTGGTTTTGCTCAAGCTCAGCGGAAGATTACAGGTACTGTGATTGACAAGACAGGACAAAGTGTTATTGGTGCATCGGTCATGATAAAAGGGGCAAGGACCGGGACTCAGACTGATGTGAACGGTAACTTCACCTTAAACGTCAATAGCGACGCCGTTATTGTGATCTCGTATCTGGGATATTTATCTCAGGAAATACCTGTTGAAGGTAAGACCGTATTTAAAATTGTCCTGCAAGACGATTCACGATTATTGGATGAAGTGGTTGTTGTAGGGTATGGAACAGTCCGAAAAAAAGACCTGACCGGGTCTCTTTCTTCTGTGGGAACGAAAGCTATTAAAGACAAGCCGGTAGCTAATATTGGAGAAGCATTACAGGGGCGCGCTGCAGGTGTGCAAATTATCAACTCTGGGGCCCCTGGCAGTAATGTAAATATCCGGGTACGGGGTTTAGGTTCGATAAATAATGCCGATCCTCTATTAGTTATAGATGGAGTTCCTACGGATATCCCTCTTAATGCGTTGAATCAGAATGATGTGGAGACCGTAGATATTCTGAAAGATG
>NZ_JBLWFR010000107.1:0-645 GCF_048799745.1 Noviherbaspirillum sp. ST9
AATAATAATCCGTACTCAGTCCGCCATTAAAGTATCCCTGCGGGTCGCCAGTCTCCCCATACAGGCCCGCCCACTTATAGCTCACCACCATAGAAGGCATTTTCCCTTCTAAAGGCAGGATAGAACCGCCCGTACCAATATAAGTAGAAGCATAAAGAGAAGGAGCCGAAAGGAACCGCTTCAACCGGTTCTTTACATAACTGAACAGCAGCGAACTCCTCCACTTCAGCGCCCTATCGGTGTTCAGCGTATTCAAACTCACATCAACACCCTTTCCCACCATGTTAGCACTGTTACTAATGATCGTCGAAAAACCCTTGGTGGCATCCGTTGCCTCCGTCCCCAGCATATCCTTCACGTTCTTCGAAAAATACTCCACGCTTCCCGAAACCCGGTTCCCCTTCAGCGAGAAGTCGATCCCTGCATTCAGCATGCCCACCTTCTCCCATCTCAGCGACGGATTGGGCGGATTGGTGATCGAAGCAAAAGGTAAACCCACCCGGCTATCCGATATAGCCGAATAGGAGATGATAGGAGAAGCCGACTGATCAGTAGGCAAATTTCCGCTGAAGCCGTATGTTAGCCTCGCCTTCAGCGAAGGAATAAAATCCAGCCGGTAAAAAGGTTCCTCCGATACATTCCATG
>NZ_JBLWFR010000028.1:0-1222 GCF_048799745.1 Noviherbaspirillum sp. ST9
TGCGGGCGGCATCGACGGCGAACACGATGGTGGACCAGCTCTCCTCGTTCGCCTCGGAAGTCACGCGCGTGGCGCGCGAAGTGGGTACCGAAGGCAAGCTCGGCGGCCAGGCCAATGTGCCGGGCGTGGCGGGCACGTGGAAGGATTTGACCGACAGCGTGAACTCGATGGCGGGCAACCTGACCTCGCAGGTGCGCAACATCGCCGACGTCACCACGGCGGTCGCGAACGGCGACTTGTCGAAGAAGATTACCGTGGACGTGCGCGGCGAAATTCTCCAACTGAAAGACACCATCAACACCATGGTGGACCAGCTGCGTTCGTTCGCCTCGGAAGTGACGCGGGTGGCGCGCGAAGTGGGTACTGAAGGTAAATTGGGTGGGCAAGCCTACGTGCCCGGTGTGGGCGGCACCTGGAAGGACCTGACCGACAACGTGAATTTCATGGCGTCGAACCTGACCGGCCAGGTGCGCAACATCGCCGAAGTCACCACCGCGGTCGCCAACGGCGACCTGTCCAAGAAGATTACCGCCGACGCCAAGGGCGAAATCCTCCAGCTGAAAGACACCATCAACACCATGGTGGACCAGCTTTCCTCATTTGCATCGGAAGTGACGCGCGTGGCGCGCGAAGTGGGTACTGAAGGCAAGCTCGGCGGGCAGGCGCAGGTCAAGGGCGTGGCCGGCACCTGGAAGGACTTGACCGACTCGGTGAATTCGATGGCCGGCAACCTGACCGGCCAGGTGCGCAACATCGCCGACGTGACCACCGCGGTGGCCAACGGCGACCTGTCCAAGAAGATCACCGTGGACGTGAAGGGCGAAATCCTGGAGCTGAAGAACACCATCAATACCATGGTGGACCAGCTCTCTTCATTCGCATCCGAAGTCACGCGCGTGGCGCGCGAAGTGGGTACAGAAGGCAAATTGGGAGGCCAGGCGCAGGTCAAGGGCGTGGGCGGCACCTGGAAGGACCTGACCGACAACGTGAACTTCATGGCCTCGAACCTGACCGGCCAGGTGCGCAACATTGCGGAAGTGACGACGGCGGTGGCGCGCGGCGACCTGTCCAAGAAGATCACGGTGGACGTCAAGGGCGAAATTCTCGAACTCAAAGACACCATCAACGTGATGGTGGACCAGCTGTCTTCGTTCGCATCCGAGGTAACCCGTGTGGCGCGGGAAGTGGGTACCGAAGGCAAACTGGGCGGCCAGGCGAACGT
>NZ_JBLWFR010000108.1:0-644 GCF_048799745.1 Noviherbaspirillum sp. ST9
ACGGTTATAAAACTATTTTTCCCATCCCGCTTGCTGAAGCTGCGTCCTGGGATCTCGACGCCATTCGCCTGTCGGCGCATATAGCAGCCAGAGAAGCTGCCGCAGCCGGCTTGCACTGGACATTTGCTCCTATGGTAGATATAGGCCGGGACCCAAGATGGGGGAGGGTCATGGAAGGTGCCGGGGAAGATGTCTTCCTGGGTTCGGCGATTGCAAAGGCACGTGTTTATGGTTTTCAGGGCGACAGGTTAGGAGCTACCGATGCAGTAATGGCTTGTGCAAAGCATTTTGCCGCCTACGGAGCCGTTGCGGCCGGTCGCGATTACAACGATGTTGATATGAGCGAACGGCTATTATGGGATACCTATCTTCCTCCCTTTAAAGCTGCAGCAGATGCGGGAGTGGCCACTTTTATGAATTCCTTCAGCACCCTTAACGGAATACCGGCTACCGGGAACAGCGATCTGCAGCGGCACATTTTGAAAGGAAAATGGAACTATAAGGGCTTTGTGGTTAGCGACTGGGGCTCGATAGGCGAAATGGTGGAATGGGGCTATGCCAGTGATAGTTCAGACGCTGCCCTCAAGGCCATCACCGCCGGATGTGATATGGATATGCAGAGCGAAGCTTATAAAAGGCACCTT
>NZ_JBLWFR010000109.1:0-639 GCF_048799745.1 Noviherbaspirillum sp. ST9
CCTGAAATTTTTCGGGAAATCTGAGGCTGCTCCCCGCCCCAAGATATACAACGGAACTGTCAGGCAGCATAAACTGTGATCGTTGCCCGTATGGATTGTGCTTTTCCACCATGCTGACAAGCAGTGGCCCTCTCTTCTTTGAATTGAATACCCAAAAGGCTCCTATTCCAATCATTACTGCTACCCACACGGCGGCGTATCTTAATAGGAAGGATTTACTCTTTTTTGTTGTTTTGGTATGGAGGTGTCTCCGTTTTCCGGCATCATTCTTTGTAAGCTTTCGTATACGTTGTTTCCATTGGAGCATCTGCAGATCAGAGCCACTTTCCTCAGTGGCACTTTCGATATCTTCCTTCCATGTTTCGGTCATTATTTCGTGCAGAACCTCATCGGCACCAGGTTTCTCCAGCCAGTTTAATACCAGTTCAAGTTCCTGCCGGGTGCACTGGTTCTTTAGAAACCTCTCTAATAATGCCTTCGATATCTTTTGTTCCATTCTTTGTCGTTCATATAGCATGACGAAAAAAAATAGCCGTACTACTAATGCGGTTGAAAATAAATTTTAATTATTTTCCCTACCCGGAAGCAGTCATAAAATGGTTAGTAAGTTAAATATTGAAATATCAATACCATTAGGGT
>NZ_JBLWFR010000110.1:0-638 GCF_048799745.1 Noviherbaspirillum sp. ST9
GGACCGGAATAGCTACGGTACAGAACAAAAGTGGAAAAGCGCACATCAAGATTAAAGTACTTGATGCAGATTCTCCCAATGAGCTGCATGTGAGACCTGTGCCTGAAATCATAAACGGTCTGCTTTTTGAGCCTGCATATATTTCGGGTAACCAAGGGGTACAAATTAATACAAGCCATCCGTATTATTCGAAGGTTTACATGCCAAATAGGGATTCAAGTGTTACCATTCAGGGCCTTGATAGCTTGTTGTGGGCGCTTTCAGTCGCGGAGTTAGGCTGTATTGATGATGAAAACAAACGCAAATTCGAAGAAATGAGATTTGAGGTATCGCGTCTTCTCCGAAATCTGGTTGATGATATGCCTGATCTGGATGAAGAATGATCATGACTGATGGGAATTTACTTGCAGATGATTTAGCAAACCGCTTCAGTTTGGAATTGAGCGGGAAAGCAGCTAAAGGGCAGAATGGCATATTTCGCGTTGAAAGCATTGATGCGCCCAATGGTTTCACCATCGAAATAAATGTTGGATGGCGCTCGGTTGATGCCACTTTCCGGCCTGACACGTTTGCGGCTGCTCTTCTCCGTACAATAAAAGGAAGTTCAGAAATACAAAAACAGGAATTTTTGAACCTGA
>NZ_JBLWFR010000111.1:0-635 GCF_048799745.1 Noviherbaspirillum sp. ST9
CCGATGACCCCTCGTTCGAACAAGACTTTCCGTTGATCATTAAAAAATATTGCAGTCTCCCTGTTTACCTCAGATACAGATTAAAACAGATAAAAAACAGGAATAAGGCTTAAATTTGTACATCAAAATAGTAAATGTCAGCTTACCATACTTCTTCTCCGGTCCTCTTTATTGTCTTTAACAGACCCGATACCACAAAGCTGGTATTTGAAAAAATACGTGAAGCAAAGCCTCCAAGGCTTTATATAGCTGCTGATGCAGCAAGGCCGGGTAGACCAGATGAGAGAAGATTATGTGATGAAGCTAGATCCATTATCCATGGCGTTGACTGGCCCTGTCAGGTGGAGACATTATTTCAGGAAGACAACCTCGGCTGTAAATATGGTGTATCTACTGCCATCACCTGGTTTTTTTGTAAAGAAGAGGAAGGAATCATATTAGAAGATGACTGCCTGCCCTCCAATGATTTCTTCAGATTTTGCGACACTTTATTAATAAAATACAGATACGACACGCGCATATCACAAATTGCAGGATGTAACTTCCAGCAAGGTAAAAGACGGGGCAATAAGAGCTATTATTTCTCAAGCAATATAGAAGTATGGGGATGGGCCAGTTGGAAAAGAGTATGGAAC
>NZ_JBLWFR010000112.1:0-634 GCF_048799745.1 Noviherbaspirillum sp. ST9
GCGCGACTCAAAAGTGGCAGTATGGGACCAGGTAGGGTACCCTTCAAACTTCGAAAGCCTTGATCTCAATTGCCTGCTGGTGATGGAGGCAAAATCGCTTGAGAAGATGGCCGCCGAATTAGGATACAAAGCAGATGCCGGCATTTGGAAGTCAGATTACACGAATCGGGCCTCACTGATTAACAAAACATTTTGGGACGAAGAGAATGGCTTCTATTATCAGGTGGATAAGAATTCGCACCGTTTTACATTCAAAAAAGAGAACGATCTTAAACGGGATGAGATTATTGGTTTTCTGCCTTTATGGGCAGGTATAGCATCAAAAGAACAAGCCAGGCGCCTGGTAGTAAAGCTGACCGATCCCCGGCAATTCTGGCGACCTTATGGAGTGCCTTCACTTTCTGCCGCCGATCCATATTATGATCCCAAAGGTTACTGGAATGGGCCGGTCTGGGTGCAGTGGGACTTCTTAATCATGCGGGGTCTGCTTGACTATGGGTACCGGGCACAGGCAAAAGAACTCGTAGATAATGTTGTAAAAGGCATGGTTCAGGTGCTAAAGAAGGACCACGATCTATGGGAGTTCTATAGTCCTGATCATCCATGGGGCGGCTATCATAAAACGTATATATGG
>NZ_JBLWFR010000113.1:0-634 GCF_048799745.1 Noviherbaspirillum sp. ST9
AGGAAACGTCTTTAATGGAATCTTTCCAAAACGCTGATGTATATCATTCACTAGCGTAGTATCTATACCAGCATAACCTCCCCACTCTTCTGGTTCTCTACAACACTCCGTAGAGATATTTGACCCTGTTATAACATGTTTAATCCTATATTTTCGTGCAAATTTGTATAAAGAGGAAAAAAATGCATAGTCTTGAGGTAGATCCTGGTCCGCAATCTGAGACTTCAAAAAAGCAACCTGCAGGTCTTTCATTTCCTCCCAATTAATCACCTCCGTATATAGATCCAAACCCAGCCCGTCCACTATTTTTTCAATATTACCAACCGCTTGTTGAGTATTCCAACCTGCGTCAACATGAAAGATCAAAGGTTTAAGTCCCATCTTTTCTTTTGCGATATAAGCAGCATAAGAGCTATCTAGCCCACCGCTCAGGCCAATAATGCAATCAAAGTCCTTCCCTTTACTTGCCCTCTTAATTTTCTCCGCAGTCTTCATTAACAGGGTTTCACCATATTGATCTGGATGCCAATTAGGAAGCATAACATTGCGAAAATTATGATAATAATCAGAAACGCCATCCTCATCAAATACTATATGAGGATCCGAGGTATCCATTATTGTTTTCGTGCATATT
>NZ_JBLWFR010000114.1:0-631 GCF_048799745.1 Noviherbaspirillum sp. ST9
TCCAATGTTTAACAAGCGGTTCAGTAGCTTGATGTGCGGCAGAAGGCGTCATTAAGCTGCAGCTCATATGAGGTCTGAGGGTATTGTAAGCTTCCACCGCTCTTCTTACAGCCAATAAAGCTTCAGTTCTGGACCTGAATACTTCACCGAGCTTAAACTCGGTTTTCAGAATACCATTAATCCGCTCAGCTATAGGGTTCTCGTAAGCCTCTCCGTGCTGGGTCATACTGATTCCTATTTTATGTTCATTAAGTAAGATAATGTAGTCATAACTGCAATACTGTACGCCTCTGTCCGAGTGGTGGATCAGCGGTAAATGATAGGAACGGTTTTGTAAAGCCATCTTTAAAGCATTGATACTGCCATCGTTTGTCAAATAAGGATGCAGGCAATAGCCCATGATCCTTTTTGAGTATGCATCTGTTACCAGGCTCAGATAATTGAAGCTGTAACCGATACAGATAAAAGTTATGTCTGATACCCAGAATTGCTCAGAACGATCTGGAAGAAGGTGTTTGGCCAGGTCAGGATATCGCCTAAGCAGATGGTTTGATTGAGTTGTACGAGGCTTTCGAAAACCTCTGGCTATTAGCAATCCATGTTTGCGAAGTAACGTGTTAAGCTTGTCTCT
>NZ_JBLWFR010000115.1:0-630 GCF_048799745.1 Noviherbaspirillum sp. ST9
AATGGGCTCTTTTACTTCGCCAATACAAAACGGGTCCCATGGCGGTACGGGAACGCCATTAATTGAAACACTGACGTTTCTTGCTCTTTCGTCTTCACGATCAAGGAAACGTTGGTAAATCATTGAAACATGATGTCGTAATTGTTCCAGATACCTCTCTTTCGCCTTACGAATGGGTGCTCCACCAGCCTTTTTGTATTCACCAAGAAGCCTGTCGACATTATCCCAGATTACCACCGTACCAGATCTTCCAGAAGCGTAAACGTCCAAGAGTTCGGCTTCCTCCACAGAAGGTTCGCCAATCATTACGCTCCAATTGTGGTCAGGAACCTTGTCCAGATCCCATGTAGCAGCAAGTACGGGGCCTTCAGCAGCATTTCGAGATACAAGCGTGAGCTTTCTACAAAAGGCAGTAGAAGCTGTTTTGAGTCCAAGACCAAACTTTCCGAGACTTGACGGATCTGTTCTTCTCTTTGATCCATATGTAAGGGCGTTGATAAGGCCCGCCCGATCCATTCCACAACCATCATCTGCAACTGCTACTTGAATATTGCCTCTTGCATCTATTTCAAGGATTACATTAATGGCTTCAGCAGTTGCTGCTATGGAATTATCAATAATGTCAGCCAC
>NZ_JBLWFR010000116.1:0-629 GCF_048799745.1 Noviherbaspirillum sp. ST9
GTTTTTACTCTCTGCCATTTCTCTGGTGTCTGTTTAAGGTGAATCATATCAAACAGAAAATACCCATCGCAGGCGTTTATAGCAGCATCTACAGACCGGGTAACAGATGTGTAAATGACAGCGTCAGAATACTCACCCCCGCCGCCCCAGCCATAGTTACCTACGTCAGGACCGCCAGCTACAAGGGCTGCTCCTTGAATGAGGGTTTTGGCCCGTGAACAAAATCCCTGCACAGTCCATTCGGTTGAGCCATAGATAGCTCCCGGTGTGGCATACGCTCCGATAAGCATCACATCCATAAGATCGGCGAACCCATATTTCCCATAGTTGGGACCTGCCCACTGCGGATAGTCAAGTGAAGTGTTGTAACCGGGGTTAGCCCAGTTTACCCCCACACCGTAGTATTGAGAATACCACCCGCCGACGTAAACGCCAAAAGAGATAGCAGGATTTTTAGCTTTAACCCTGCCTCTCGCTTTCTCCATAAAATCATGGATGGTTTTTACTCTGAATTCGAGCCACTGTTTGAAGTAAGGAGGTAGCGAGGCTGGCAAATAGGCTGTTTTTATATCTGCCCTCATAACATCGTCGGGGAATGAAACACTTTTACCCAGGTATGTTTCAAACAA
>NZ_JBLWFR010000117.1:0-628 GCF_048799745.1 Noviherbaspirillum sp. ST9
AGTGCCAGAGCTTCAGGGCTGACGTAAGTGGATCAGGCAGAATACACGCTTTTAATTTGGTTACCTCTGCCATGGAAGCAAATCTATCAGGCTCGGGCAGCGTCGATGCATTTGTAACAAACCGACTTGACGCAAATATCAGTGGTAGCGGCACAATACGATATAAAGGGAATCCTTCTGTTGTTAATGCTCACGTTAGCGGCTCGGGAAAGGTTTTGAAAGTAGAATAAGAAGGAACCGGATGTCAGGATAGCTCTTCTGGCATCCTGCATCCGGTTCCGGCCCCCCAAAGTTAGAACGGATAGCCTATAGCGAGGTTATAAACAAGATTATCTTTTCTCCAAGCCTTACTTCCAAAGCTGATATCATCAATCACCCATTGCTCACCTTCAGGAAGCCACGGTTTCCTGATAGGGAAAGCCACATCCAGGCGAACTACCAGGATCGATGCATCAACCCGAATTCCGGCTCCGGTTCCTACTGCGAGTTCGTTCATGACATCTTTGGTGAACTTCGCTCCGGGACGATTCGCATAGCTCTTCATCAAGCATACATTTCCTGCATCTACCCAACGTCCTCCCCGTACAATGCTGAATAGTTTTGGCCTGAATTCAGAGTTCATTTCAAG
>NZ_JBLWFR010000118.1:0-627 GCF_048799745.1 Noviherbaspirillum sp. ST9
CTTTGAAGTCAACACCTGCCCGGCTGTTGTTGGAAGAGGAAGTGTGTTGTTTAATTTATACTTATCGTTTGCATTTAGGAGGCCGGCTGTACCATCCGTCCCGGCAGCAGTAGTAGATGGCACGGCTTGAGGCAAAGTTACTGGATAATCAGCACTAACTAATCCCAACTTCAGTGAGCCAGAATTATTTGCAGCCGTGTACGAAAGACTGGGTGTTGCCAACTAGATGATGTTGTTGATGCGGTTACAAGAATCTGTCCAACCGCTGTCGGTCCTGCGCTAATAGCAGGTATCCGTGAGAGTTTAGTCTTATCTGCCTTTATCATCAGTCCAGGATCCGTAGTAACATTGGCATCTGTCAGCACGGGGATAGGGGCCTTGTAGGCAGTACCACTTAGGCTAACATAAGCGTTGTATTGATCGGTCGCAACTGTGTAGTTATATCCTATTCCCGTAATACTACCTCCGCCCCCGCTTGATGCCGACCAAACAGGTTTTAACGCGGTACCATCCCATGTCAACACATAACCGTTAGTAGGAGTAGGACTCGGATATATGTTATCCAACTTTACTTTATCAGCAGATGACATTAGACCATATGTACTCGCCGTCGTGCCTACGGGAGCA
>NZ_JBLWFR010000119.1:0-627 GCF_048799745.1 Noviherbaspirillum sp. ST9
CTGGGGAACAGATATAGCAGCATAATTTCTGTAGCGCCTGTTAATAAAGCGGCAAGTGTGCTGACACTTAGCCTTGTGGATCCAGTTCCCGATAAGGGAATAGACATTATTAACAAGCTGGTAGATGTATACAACAGAGAGGAGGTAGAAGACAAAAATCTCGTTGCTTCTAATACGATTCTTTTTATCGACGGAAGGTTAAAATATTTGGTAAGAGAGCTTTCGGATGTTGAACGCGATGTGGAAAGGTATAAGAAGAAGAATGAAGTAACAAACGTTAGCTCCGAGGCACAGGATTACCTGCAGAATGCATCCGATTATAGCAAGCGGCTGGCTGACTATGATATCCAGATTAATGTACTGGAGTCATTGGAAGCTTATCTTCACAGGCCCGGCGGGCAGTATAATCTGGTACCCAGCAATCTTAGTGCACAGGATGTAACACTCACAAGTCTTATTGGAAAGTTTAATGATCTGCAGCTGGAACGTAAGCGGATTTTGACCGCTGTACAGCCAGAAAGCCCAATTGTAGCAGGCCTGAATGAACAAATATCTGCTCTCCGGATCAACATCCTAGAGAATTTACGGAACATAAAAAACGAATTCGAGATCACGAAGAACAAACTT
>NZ_JBLWFR010000120.1:0-626 GCF_048799745.1 Noviherbaspirillum sp. ST9
AAAGCGGCATTAAGCTGATCTTGCTCGAATAAACACCAGATAAGTGAATCTTTAGATCAATTGATTGCGCATAAGAACAAATCTGTAGGGATATCAAAGCGAAAAAAGGAATAATAATCTTTATATTCATATTGTAATTGCCATTAACATTTATCTATTTCTCTATCTGCTTACCTTTTAATATTACTTCTACGAATAAATCAATCTTTGTTTTCTAAATTTCACTTTTTTATTTTCTAATACATCTTACCGGAAGGGCCGTAGCCTTATCAAGAGAACTCTCAGCGCTTCCTCCATATAGATCTAATATATATCCGTAGCTGGTATTGGCATACTGTGTACTGCTCCAGTAGCGGCCATATCCGCCCCGGCTGTCAAGCACACCGTTACCTCCAGCCAATACTCCGGCCGAGTGAAGCCTCAGTTCTGAAGCAAAGGCACTGGCGGCGCTCGTCCAGTTTTGTGGTGGGGCATCCGCGTACTGCCATTCAAGGCGGGTCGGCAAACGCCAGCCTGAACCTAAAAGCTGAGTACAGGGGTCGTTTGCCACCGTCCAGTCACTGCTTTCAGAAATTGACGAAATCCAGGCCGTAGCAGGATTTCGACTGCTTAAATACTGATATCCT
>NZ_JBLWFR010000121.1:0-625 GCF_048799745.1 Noviherbaspirillum sp. ST9
GAACCAGTATCTGTTCGGCGCGGACGAACTCGCCTACATCGCGGGTCATTACATCTACACCGATCACGCGCAGATGCTGTCAGGCTCGGCTGGCGCCTCCTATCTCTGGGAGGGCACGCGCTACAGCGTGTCGATGATCTATGGCAGCGGCCTCCGCTCGGGCTTTGCCAACACCGACCATCTGCCGAGCTATACGCAAGTCAATCTCGGCCTGTCGCACGACTTCAACATCGTCGCGCCGAACAAGCCGACGACTGTGCGCTTCGACGTGGTCAATGTGTTCGACACGATCTACCAGACCCGCGACGGCTCCGGCATCGGCGTGTTCGCCCCGCAATACGGACCGCGGCGCGGCTTCTATGTCGGCATGTCGCAGCGGTTCTAGCTGCGCGGCCCTCTTGTGGCGCATCCTTCGAGACGCCCGCCTCTGGCGGGCCCTCAGGATGACGTCGGAGTGTGTGGTAGCGGTTCTTGCCTCCCGGCTTTCGCCCATGAGAAAGTCCAGGCGCGATTCCTCCAGGGCATCACGATGGCGTCCGCTCCAAAAATGCTCCGCGTCGTCTTCGTGCAGTGCCGCGGCACGCCTTACGAGGTTGGCCGCGCGCAGGCCGATGCCTTTGCGGCG
>NZ_JBLWFR010000122.1:0-624 GCF_048799745.1 Noviherbaspirillum sp. ST9
AATGTTAACAGTAACTTCGTGTCGAATGCAGTCGCCTATACCGTATTCAACAAGACGCCGTATGTTTTGGTGAATTATGCAAATGGATTTACATGGGGACAGGCGGATATGGTATATTTAGTAAATGCAAGCAGTGTGAATTCCTTTACTGCCGACTATAACTCCTGGGGAGGCCCCTGGGGGGCTGGAGGCGCTGTAGAATGGGCTTGCGAACTGCATAAATATGGAGCGATGTCTGCATCAGGTGTTGCCAACGGCAATGCCACCGGTGATGTGGCCTTTGTGCAATCGGAAGATGGTTACTTCCTCTACGCGTACTTTATGTTTACAAATGGTTACGTAGTAGGCGTACAATTCGATTGTGTTGATATCTAAAAAAATATCTATGAACTGCCGACATATAAGTGTTTATTTAAACATATTATTGCGGGCTTTTATCCTTTGCATTGTCCCATTCCTACTGGTACAATGCAAAGGAAAATCAAGCGGTGTACCACCATGGGAATGGGAAGACCCTAAAAAGCCTGACCCTAATACGGGTGATGGGGCCAAGCCCCGTTTTATCTGGATTGATGCCTCTGCTAATTTTCCCGACTTTGCCAATAGTCGCGATAACATCCGCAG
>NZ_JBLWFR010000123.1:0-624 GCF_048799745.1 Noviherbaspirillum sp. ST9
AGAGATCCTTCATAATCAGTGTCCATGGTAGAAAGAACATACAACATGGTCGATTTCCCGCATCCCGATTTCCCGATCACCGATACGAACTCTCCTTTATACACTTCAAAACCAATCCCTTTCAATACCTTAAACTTTTCAGGTTCGTAGAAATATTTATTCAGGTTTTTGACCTTTAACGCTGTTACCTTATCCATCAGCCACGAATTATTGATACCGGGTCGACTTTCGAAGCCATACGGGCCGGAATATACCCGGCAAAGAATGCAGTGACGATCCCGAACAGAAAGCCTTCCAGGTAGTGTTTAAAGTAAAAAGAAACAGGCAGGTAACTAAGGTTACCCGTGCCGATGTACATGCGTGAAACCATCCATGAAATGAACCAGCCCGATAAAACGCCCATCATCCCTCCTATAACACCAATAAACAGCGCCTGCCTGATAAAAATGGAGATCACATGAACTCCCGCGAAGCCGGTGGCTTTCAGGATTGCGATTTCCTTAATCTTCTCATAAATGGTCATATTCAAAATGTTGTAAATTCCAAAACCGGCAACCACCAATATGGTAATCACTACCGAATTGGCGATAACATCCCTGATCATCCTGGCTGCAATAGATTGTT
>NZ_JBLWFR010000124.1:0-620 GCF_048799745.1 Noviherbaspirillum sp. ST9
ACAAAAAAACTATTACAGCGTTATAAACATATTTCAGTAAGAGAAAGTTCTGGCGTAAATATCATAAATGATTTAGGTATCAATAATGCGACTCATGTTTTGGATCCGACTTTACAGATGTCGCGAACTTTCTGGGAAAAATATGCGGGAAAGTCTCGAAGTAATGAACCTTACGTATTAATTTATCAGTTAAATTCTAACAAAGAATTTGATAAATATGCGAAGGAGTTTGCGAGGCGAAAGGGAATGAAATTGATTCGTTTCTGTACCCGCTTGGATCAAGTCTTTCTATGCGGATTTCCTGCCATAATACCAGATGTTTTTGGATTTGTATCGTATATTTTTCATGCGGAGTATGTAATCACTGATTCATTTCATGCAACAGCCTTTAGTATAAATGTAAATACCGATTTTATTAGTATTTACCCAGAGGAATTTAGTACTCGCATTGAAAGCATTCTGAGATTAACAAATTTGCAAGACCGACATTTAAAGTCTTATGAGGATTTTTCTTATGTCGACTTACCGCCGACTGACTTTAGCCACGTTAATATTTATTTGGAAAAAGAACGCGAAAGAGGAGATGAATTTTTAAATAAAGCCTTATCAATAAATAATAT
>NZ_JBLWFR010000125.1:0-620 GCF_048799745.1 Noviherbaspirillum sp. ST9
ATCGGCTCCCTGCCACCCGGAACAGAAACCGTGGAGATCTCAGGGAAAAGATATTATCGTATAAATGATACTTACTACGAAAAAACGGTGTCTGAGAATGGCCAGGAAAGTTATATACAGGTAGGCAAGAAGAATTAAGATGAAGTTTAAAACCGCCGGTTGGCGCTGTTACATGTCCATAGCGTTTATTTTATGTCTGAGCCCATCATTTGTCTATTCCCAGTATGTGTTCCCTTCGCTCGACAGCTTATGGGCATATGCCGACCGGCGGAATATTACGATTCTTTCTTCGCGAACTGAAATAGCGGTAAACGGCGAGGCTTTGAAGCAAACAAAAGCGCGCCTGCAGCCAACGCTGACCCTCAACGGAAATTTTACCGATAACATCAAAATACAGCCTACGTTGATTCCCGCAAATCTCTTCGACAAGTCTGCTCCAGAGGGGACCTTTATAGAGGAGGAGTTCGGCAAGCGTTATAACTACAATACGAGTATTGTGGCACAGCTAAACCTGGTGAATACGCAAGACTGGTTTGCTATCAGGACGGCAAAATACAACAAGGAGATTGCAGGGCTGAATCTTTCTAAAACGAGGAAAGAGGTATATGAACAGGTTGCCC